>NZ_JBFUMK010000023.1:0-141704 GCF_054049415.1 Roseateles sp. P5_D6
CGACGAGTGCCTCAACGAGCACTGGTTCGAGACGCTGGCGCAGGCCCGGGTCGTGATCCAGGCCTGGGTACAGGACTACAACGAGGTGCGGCCGCATTCGAGCATCGGCCGCATGCCACCCAGGTGCTTCGCACGCCTTCAACGGCAGCAGGCTGTCGAGGAAGGTTCAGCTTCAACCGCCGCACTGGCGATACCCTTGACCCCCAGGGCTCCCTCGCAATGACTGGTACGGCGATTGGGGGCAGGTCAAGTGGGGATCACTTCTACGTTCACGCCCCCGTTGGCCTTCCATTCCGTTGCCCCAAAGACGGTCTGCCGAAGCCATAGGTCCTGCCGATTTGCCTTTGCACGATGGCCCTCTGAAAGTTTCTCGAGCACTGCGATCGCTGTGATGGCGGGCGGCGGCGCAACCCATTCATGCGGCTTCCCGTGGTACTCCTGCTGATGCTTAAAGATGGCCCCAACGATCACAGACACTGATCCGTTCGCGCCCCGACGCGCTGCACATCCCGCCTGCAATCGAAGGATCTCGCTGACCCTTGCTCCGGCCAGATAGGAGATCACGATGAAACAAGCCGCGTATAGCCGATCTATTGCTTGTGCAAGCTGCTTCGTCGAATGGAACCGCTCCACCGAACCCACCGCAGAAGAATCCTCTTCGCGAATCGCGCGAGCAGCGATGACGCGAGCACTCTTCATCTCGTATCCAGACCTCTCGGCCTTCAACATCGCGCTAGCGTAGACCTGCCGGAGCGACAAGATCCGCGCCGCCTCGACCTCCACTAGATAAATGGCCTTCGTCACAAATTCAGCGGCGATGCCGTCGGGCGTGTGTGGCCAAGGATTTCTAGGTGCACTACCTAAGCCGGCTTCTTCGAAGGCAGACGCGCCCCCGAGCGGATCCACTGCCAATCCCTCGCCATCAAGCTGATGTCGGTACCAGTAAAAGTACATCAGCGCGTGGAGATACTTCTCGACAGTTCCAGGCGAGATTTCCTTGCCCGACGCGCCCGTCCGCTGGCGAACGTGATGCAAGAAGTTCAGCGCACCTTGCCGATCAATCTCCGAGAATCTCGCATACCCCGCACTGACCATCCATTTGACTAGCGTCCTGATGTGGAAGAAAAAAGTGCTGACGCTGGATGCTTTCTGAGGCATCCCCGTCATGGGCGATCTTTCTCGTGCCAATTTGACAACTGTGCGGCATGTCTCAAGCAGCCTTGAATAAACAGGATCGGTAAATCTTCCGCCAGTCGGCATCTGAAAATCCCAGTACAGCTTCACCGGCATCTTTTCGTCGAGGACGTTGCCTGGCCTCAGAACCCATACCGGATCTCCCCATCGGCAGCCCATCAAAAACCAATCGCGCCCGGCGTCGATCCGATCCGCTGAAACCGCAGGTCCAGGGTCAGGTCTTGATGCTTCGGGAGAAGAAGACTTCATCATCGAAGGTCCGGCAACGGCGGCAGAGACGCCACCAGCTCGCGCGCCTGCAAACGCTCGGCCTGTGTGAATCTCGGCAGGATGTCACTCTCAAGCACCCGCAGGGGTGGCGCATAGATAGCCTGCCAGCGAGCGGGATGCACGGACTGCGCGGCAGCGCGTAGGTGGTCTTGGGCCTGCAGAAGTCTTGCTACCGTCCTTAGATCGCCAACGATCACCGCGTTAGGACAGGTGAAGCAACCGAGGTAACTTCCGCAGAGTTGTCCTTTGACACTGCCCGGGGCGACTCCCTCAAGCGGATCCCGACACCCGAAGCCAAACATAGAAATGGCCTCACCGTCAGGGATTAACTGTTGAACCTGTCCGCTCTCGACCTCCCTATCTCCGGCGCTGAGCTCCTTCTCAATGTGCCCAATGAAGGCCGATTGCAGGCTGGCGATTCGAGCCTGATGCAGATCATGAACCTCCGCCGAACGCACGTAGCTTGCTGTCGTCGACAGGCCGGAATGGTTTGCAATGGCACTGGTCTTCTTCAGATCTCCCGTGGCGCGATAAAAGGATGTAAGTGCGCCAACACGGATCGAAGTCGGCGCAAACCTCGGCAGCCCGTGCCGCTTGCAAAAATCTCCAATTACGTTTCGATAGCTCGTGATCGAGAGGGCGTTGATGCGCGATCCGAACTTGAAGAGGAACAGCCTATCTGCAACATCAGCCGGCGCCGCGTCTCTCAACCTCGCGGTCCATTCGACGACCTCACGGATCAACACCGGGGGCTCAAAGCTGCGGCCGCGATCAAACGCTCGGCGTTGCTCCTTACCCGCACGCTTTTTCATCCACACAACGAGTTCTCTGTCATCCAAAAGAGGCAAGGGGCGAAGGCAATCAGTGCGTAGATCAAGAATCGGCTCTGGATTGCCGGCGGTGTGAAGCAAGATGGCCAAGTAGTACGGCAGCAGGGTGTCGACCTGCGGATAGAGGTATCGCTCTAYGGTTCGCGCGCCACCGTGCTTCTGCACAGCAACCCGCATCGCATGCCTGCCCGACCTCTGCAGTTCGGACGAGTCGGGCAGGACACCACCACAGGTTCTATCGATGGACTCAAGGAACCGGCCGAGCGAACCCGGCTCTGCATCGCGACGTGCGGCCAAACCCTCTGCACGTACTTCCCGAAGCCGACGGATGTCCTTCTCACATGCTCGAAGAAGCGCCCTCAGCGCTGCCGGCGCCATAGATGGACGGCGCGTCCTATCTCGATTGCGATGCGGGAAGGGACTGAACGGGTAGTCGATAGCGCCCACAGATTCAGGGTGGCAGCGCTGGATCCACTTCACCATCGCCTTCAACGTCGAATAGTTGGACGATCTGTATCCCTTCGCCCACGGCCTTCCATCCGCCCGCAGCTGTCGATTCAACCATTCAATGTATTGGCGCAACATTGCGCTGCACAGGTCCTCGACTCCTTCGACTGCCCCTGTTTCTTTGACGAAGCGTTCAAAGCACTTGAGACGCCACCATCGGGCTATCTGAGCGCGATGAATTTCGTGCTGGTACTGGTTCCAGAAGGCCTCTGCAAATAGAAGGCGGACTCGTGGTGGCAGTTCTAAGGCGCCGATGTCGATGGTGGTCTCAAGGACGACACGAGGTGTGGCCCAGCGGCGAAGATCGGCATTCGCTGTGGCCTTCGCGGGTCTGCCCGCCAGCTTCCGATCCATGACCTTGCCGCTCATGCTAGATCGCTCGTGGGAATAAGACTTTCGATCGCTTCCATCAGCGCACAGTCGTCGACGACGATAGATCGCAAATACCGGTCTGTCGTCTCTATGCGCTCATGCCCCAGCAACACCTTGACGATGAAAAGCGGGTTGAGATCGGCGCCGTCACGCACCGCTTTCTCCAACTGAGCAAGCAACGTGCAGGCGAACGTGGCCCTCAATGCATGGCTAACCACCGCAAAATCGCAAGAACTCCCTGCGACGCGCACAGCTCGCTGATAGGTGTTCTTCAGGACCGGCGATCCACGCGGTCCGACAAATAATTCTGTGCCCGCCCCCGCGCGTCCCTTTCGTTGCCGGCGCCGAATCCAGAGATCACGATGCAGGCGAACGTAAGCCCGCGACTCCTCCAGTAGCTCCGCTGGTGCGATAACAAAGCCGGGCTTGCGTCCCTTGCGCAAAACATTGATCAGACGCCCTTCCGCATCCGTTGCCGACGAAACGACATCCGTCGTTTTGAGCCGAAGCAACTCGCTCACCCGCAAACCGGTAGCAGCCTGCCACTTCACCATCAAGTCGTAGGGCATCGGTAGGCGCCCGACAAGGCGATCCAACTGCCCGCGACTGAGGGGGCGAGGCAACGTCTCAAACTGGCGGAGCGCGAAGATGCTCGACTCAGTCGCGCGCGCTTCTTGGGAGCGCTTCGCCGAAGCGAACATCTCAGCGCTCGGCTCAGCAAGAGGACTTGCCGAAAGCCACCTTGTGCGCACAGCCCACCGATAAAACCGCAGGACGCCACGCACCCGTAGGTTGATGGTAGTGGTCTTGTAAGGGCGGCCGGTCCGCGGACTTGGCTCGCTCAGCATTCGGTTGCGGTATGCCACCAGATCGATTGCATCGGCCCCGCGCCAACAGATGGCGTTTTGCTCAAGCGTCTCAAACCAGTCGAAAAGAATCTCCGAATAGGTCCTGACCGTTTCCGGGGTGCGAGCCCGCTGAACGGCGTGCTCGTGCAGGTACTCCACAGCAGGCTCTACGAGATTCCAATCGGACGTGAAGAGCAGTGGAAAGCCGGCCGGGCGTGGTTGCCGGATCGTGACTCTTGGCAGGGCATCCAGCGCAGGCCGAACGCCTTCGGGAAGGTCTTTGAGATTCGAAAGAGTGCCCCTTCGAACGACGTGCATCACAGTCCTCCATCTTCAAGAAGCGCGACTGCATCCAAGAAATCGAGGCGCAACAGATACATCGCGAGGTCAACCGCACCGCCCCCACCAATCCGACTCCGCGTGTCGAACCACTTGCATCCCATCGCCAGGAGCTCAAATTCCCCGCAGGTTGTCCTGACGTGCCATCTGCAAGTGCGCGGGTCCTTCAAAGGGCAATACGTCGGATCGAGCTTGAAATGCGTGCAGATAGCCGGCAACACTAGATTTGCATCGAGCGAGCGAAGGCGTGTCAACGTACCTGCGTCAATGCGTCTTGCCGATTCCATGGAAAATCCCATCGAACGTACGTTGCGCCCAGGAGGGCTACTCGCCTCTAAAAGAGGCTGCTTCCAACCCCTCTGGCGAGTCTATGCAGCCAAGCTGTCCGAGCCAATCATGTTGACATCGGTCAATGCATCCTTACACCCCAGCGGCGTGGCCGAGCCCTCGCGCGCCGATGAACTGCTGACCAAGCATCTCAGCCAGGCGCTGGCCCTGGTGGATGTGCGTGTTGTCGACCATTTCGTCGTCGGTGCGAACGAGGTCGTGTCATTTGCCGAGCGGGGGCTGCTGTGACCGTCAAGACGGTGCGCAGCCTCGCCGACCTGAAACCGCTGGCCCGCGAGTTGGCCGCGGCAAGGCTGGCAGCCGAGCTCGAACGGGAGCGTGTCGCCGCGGCCATGCGCCTGGCGGAGCAGGAAAGGCGGGTCTTCGAGCTGACCGTCGGCCCGGTGACACCGCTGCGCAGCATGGACCGCTTCATCCACGACCTCGAGCAACCGCCACCCGAGCCGCGCCAGCGCGAAGCGGACGAGCGCGCGGTGCTGCTGCAGGCCCTGTCCGACGAGATCGACGTCGACACGCTGCTGGACACCGACGAGACGTTGAGCTTTCGCCGCGAAGGCATCAGCCTCGAGGCGGTGCGCAAACTGCGCCGCGGCCACTGGGCGCTGCAGGCCCAGCTCGACCTGCACGGGCTGCGCCGTGACGCGGCCCGCGAGGCCTTGGGGCTGTTCATCCACGACAGCGCGCGGCGCGGCCTGCGCTGCGTGCGCGTCGTGCATGGCAAGGGGCATGGCTCACCGGGCCGCGAGCCCGTTCTCAAGGGCCGCGTGCGGCGCTGGCTGGTGCAGAAGAACGAGGTGCTGGCCTTCGTGCAGGCGCGCGCCAGTGACGGCGGGGCGGGGGCGCTGATCGTGCTGCTCAGCGGAACGGCCTGACGCGCCGCTGACGGTGAATAACACCGGGCTGTCACGTCGCGCGGCCGACACGAGGTGCAACGCCATTGACCGACGCCGTTAGCCCGGAGTAGTCTGGGCTCAAGCCGCCATCAGCGCGACATCCGGTTTCCCAGCCCCAACGAGGAGAGCCCATGTCCCTTACCTTTTCCGATCGTGCGCCCCAGCCCAAGAGCTATCTGGGCATCGGTCTGGTTGTCGCCCTGCATCTGGCCGGGATCTACGCGTTGAGCGCCGGGCTGATCAAGTCTCCGCCCAGGGTCAAGGAAGCCACCATCCTGTTGCCACCCATCCCGGACAAGCAGCCCGAAAGGGAACCTGTGCGAGAGATCAAGAAGGCCGAACAGCCCACGCTGATCAATGTTCCCAAGCCGGACGTGTTGCCTCCACCTACATGGACAGAGGAGACACCGCATGTCGTTGTCGTCGAACAGCGGACCGGAGAACCCACGGTTTCGGCGGGCGGCTCGACAGGCACCGGCACGCCGCCAGTAACGCCCCCTGTGGTGAAACAGGACGCGGGGCTCAGAGCGGCCGGCGCCGTCTGCTCGGTCATGCCGCGCCCCGAAGTCCCCGCCGTCAACTGGAGCGGTGAAGCCGTGCTGCAAGTGGTTGCCACGGTGCGCGGCGGCCGCGTCGTCGGTAGCGATTTCCGCGTGATGCAAGGCGCCCTGGACGGCAAGACCAAGCGCTCGCTGCAACGCTCGGTGGAATCCGCCCTCTCCGGCTACCAGTGCCAGGGCGACGCGATGTTCCAGCAGGACTTCGCGTTCCGCCTCGACTAAACGTTGCGCATCCAGTCGGCCGTGCCCGCAAAGGACTCGGCCAGCCGGGCCTGCAGGGCCGGGTCCACCCCGGTCTCCTGCATGGCCTGGCCCATGCAGGCCAACCACTCATCACGCTCGGCAATGCCGATGCGAAACGGCATGTGCCGCGCCTTCAGCCGCGGGTGGCCGAAGCGGCTGATGTAGTGGTCCGGACCGCCGAGCCAGCCACACAGGAACCAGAACAGCTTGTCGCGCGCGCTGTCCAGCGAATCGCCATGCGCCGCGCGCAGCCGCGCGTAGGCCGGCTCCAGGTCCATCAGGTCGTAGAAGCGGTCGACGAGCCCGCGCACCCGCGCCTCGCCGCCTGCCCATTCGAAGGCAGTGGTGGGAGTCGATTCAGCCAAGGAGTTTGGAGGCGAGCGCCTTGATGGCCTGGGCCGCGTCGCAGCCGGGATAGTGCTCCAGCATCAGCTGGCGCTTGAGCACAGCCTGCTTGACGGCCACGTCGGCCTTGACCTCGCCGTAGAGCTCAAGCCGGAAGCTCTGACCCGGCGTCGGGCCGACGAAGCGCTGCAGCACCTGCTGCAACTGGCCACAAATCAGCTTGCCTTCGCCGACACGGTTGGCCTGGTTGACGAGCAGGCCCACATGGCGGCGGTCTTGCTGGGTGGCCAGCACCTTGATGGTGGCGTAGGCATCGGTCAGCGACGTGGGCTCGGGCGTGGCCACGACGAGGACGTCGGTGGCCAGCGAGATCGCGAACAGCACGACGTCGGAGATGCCCGCGCCGGTGTCCAGCAGCACCCAGTCGAAGCGCGGCTTGACCAGGTCGATGATGTGCAGCAGCTTGTCGCGCACTTCGGGAGTCAGGCGCGAATACTCGACCATGCCCGAGCCGGCCAGCAACACGGAGAAGCCGCCCGGCGCGGGCAGGATGGCCTGCTCCAGCGTGGCCTTTTCGGTGAAGACGTCGTGCAGCGTCAGTTTGGGGTGCAGGTTCAGCACCACGTCGAGGTTGGCCAGGCCAAGGTCGGCATCCAGCACCAGCACCTTCTGGCCGCGCGCGGCCAGGGCTGCAGCGAGATTGGCGGTGACGAAGGTCTTGCCGACGCCGCCCTTGCCGCTGGTGACGGCGAGGGTGCGCGCACCGCCGCGCGCCGGGCGCGGCGGCTGAGCAGGAGATGCGGCGGGAGCAGCAGGATCAGAGGTCGTGCTCATGCGGTGTCCTGTTGCGTTTCGAGATTCAGGGAGGCGAACAACATGCCCTTTTCTTCGGCGCTGACCAGGGAGTCGATCTGAGGTTCGAGGCAGGCGCGGTTGCGGCCCTCGGCCTTGGCGCGGTAGAGCTGGCGGTCGGCCCGCTCCGTCCAAAGCAACGGTGATGAGCGCACCCACTGTGGCGCGAAGGCGCCGCCCAGGCTGACGGTGACGCTGAGCATCTGGCCCGGGCCGACCTCGATGGCGAGCTCGGACACGCGCTCGCGCACGCGCTCAGCCACGGCCAAGCCCACATGCGAGGCGCAGTTGGGCAGGATGATGGCGAACTCCTCGCCGCCCACGCGGGCGACGAGATCCATGGGCCTCACGGTCTGCTCGACGGCGCAGGCCACGGCACGGATGACCTGGTCGCCGGCGCCATGGCCGTGGGTGTCGTTGACAGCCTTGAAGTGGTCGATGTCCAGCATCAGCAGCAGGGCCCCCTCACCCGAGCGCGCGACGCGGTCGACCTCGCGGGCCAGCGCCATCTCGAAGCTGCGGCGGTTGACGAGGCCGGTCAGCGCATCCCGGCTGGAGAGGTCGCACAGCGCATCCAGCACGGCCTGCAACCAGGCAGCACTCATCGGCGCCTCGTCTGGAAGCAATGCGCCGGCCTGCTGCAGCAATTGCAGGGCCTGATCCAGAACGAGCGCTTCGGCGTCGATCAGGTGGGTGGCGGGCAGGCGTTGTTCCAAAGGGTTGTGGCTGTGGGGGCGGATGGGTGGATTGTGGTTTCGGGGCAGTCTAGCAGCGGCGTCTGCGCGCCCAGGTCGTGAAACAGGCACGTTCCTGGAGGCTGTTTGCACTATGCTGGACCGGCCCAGGGGCCTTAAAAAGGCCCTGCGGTGCAGAATCGGCGCGCCACGCCAGAACTGCTGCGAGCACCAACAAATCTGAATTTCGACATGCCCGCACCCGACCTCGCCTCCGGCACGGACTCCCTCGACCACGAATTCAGCTTCAGCAAGGCCGACTTCGACCGTGTGCGTGAACTGATCTACAAGCACGCCGGCATCAGCCTGCATGACGGCAAACATGCGATGGTCTACAGCCGGCTGTCTCGGCGCCTGCGCGAGACCGGGCACAAGAGCTTCGGCAGCTATCTGCAGTGGCTGGAGGCCTCGACCGGCCCGTCCGGCGCCGCGGAGTGGCAGGAGTTCGTCAACTGCCTGACGACCAACCTGACCTCCTTCTTCCGCGAGGAGCATCACTTCCACGCGCTGAAGGACGACCTCAAGCCTTTTGCAAACGGTTCGGCCGGCAAGCAGGTCCGCATCTGGTGCTGCGCCGCTTCCACCGGTGAAGAGCCCTATTCCATCCTGATGACCTGCAGCGAGGCCTTAGGCGCCAGCGCCTCGGTGCAGCTCGTGTCCAGCGATATCGACACCAACGTGCTGGCCACGGCCAAGCGCGGCGTCTACAACGCCGACGCTCGCGGCCTTGACGCGACGCGGCTGAAGACCTTTTTCATGCGCGGCACCGGCGCCAACTCCGGCAAGATCCGCGTCAAGCCTGAACTGCAGCGCTGGGTCGAGTTCCGCTCGCTGAATCTGATGGACGCGCAGTGGCAGCTGGGCGACCCCTTTCACATGGTGTTCTGCCGCAACGTGATGATCTATTTCGATGCGCCCACCCAGCGCAAGGTGCTGGAGCGCATCCACCGCGTCATGCGGCCGGGAGGGCTGCTTTTCGTCGGGCATTCGGAGAACTTCACCGAAGCCCGCGACTTGTTCAAGCTGCGCGGCAAAACCATTTACGAACGGGTCTGACCATGAGCACCCCATTCGCCTCGCCACCCACGGTCGGCCTCGGCAACCCGGTCGCGGTGGCCAAGGTCAACCACCTCAAGGCCCAGCCGCGCAAGCAGGGTGAAGCCTCGTTCTTCTTCTACGACGCGCATTTCAAGAACGCTGCGGTCAAGATCCTGCCGGGCGAGTATTTCGTCGACCAGGAAGACCTGCTCGTCATGACGACGCTGGGCTCCTGCATCGCCGCCTGCCTGTGGGACCGCGTCGCCAAGGTTGGCGGCATGAACCACTTCATGCTGCCCGAGGGCAATGGCGACTCAGGCCGCTACGGGTCCTTCGCCATGGAACTGCTCATCAACGAGATGATGAAGCGCGGTGCCAGCAAGGCACGCATGGAAGCAAAGATCTTCGGCGGCGGTGCCGTCATCTCGGGCATGAACTCGCTCAACGTCGGCGAGCGCAACACCAACTTCGTCATCGACTTCCTGAAGCTCGAGCGCATCCCCATCGTGTCCAAGGACGTGATGGACGTCTACCCCCGCAAGGTCTGCTTCCTGCCGGCCAGTGGCAAGGCGATGGTGAAGCGCCTGGCACCGACGAATAACGACGCGCTGATCCAGCAGGACAGGGCAGCCATTCAAAAGGTGCAGCCGGTCGCCAGCAGCGGCGGCTCCATCGATTTGTTCTAGGAGGCCACCGATGGCCAAGACCAAAGTCGTGGTGGTGGACGACTCAGCGCTGGTGCGCTCCATCCTCACCGAGATCATCAACCGGCAGTCCGACATGGAATGCATCGGCGCGGCCGCCGACCCGCTGGTCGCGCGCGAGATGATCCGCAACCTCAACCCCGACGTCATCACGCTGGACGTCGAGATGCCGCGCATGGATGGCCTCGATTTCCTTTCGCGGCTGATGCGACTGCGRCCGATGCCAGTGGTGATGGTGTCCACGCTGACTGAGCGCGGTGCCGAGGTCACGCTGAAGGCGCTGGAACTGGGCGCCATCGACTTCGTCGCCAAACCCAAGATCGGCGTGGCCGACGGCATCCGCCAACTGGCCCAGGACATCACGGACAAAATCCGCATCGCCTCCAAGGCCCACATCCGCCGCGCGCCACCGCCGCCCGCACCGGGTGCAGCCGCGCCGGCCCCGGTCAAGGCCGTCACGATGGCCAGCCTCGGCAGGGCCTCGACCGAAAAGATCATCTTCATCGGCGCCTCCACCGGCGGCACCGAGGCGACCAAGGACGTGTTGATCAATTTGCCCGCTGACAGCCCGGCCGTCGTCATCACCCAGCACATGCCGCCCGGCTTCACCAAGAGCTATGCCGCGCGGCTGGACGGCCTGTGCAAGATCCGCGTCAAGGAAGCCCAGGACGGCGAGCGCATCCTGCCCGGCCACGGCTACATCGCACCGGGCGGCATGCATCTGAGCGTGGAGCGCAGCGGCGCGAACTACATCGCCCGCGTGCAGGACGGCGAACCCATCAACCGCCACAAGCCCTCGGTCGAGGCGCTGTTTCTGTCGGCTGCCAAGGTGGTCGGCCCGAACGCCATCGGCATCATGCTGACCGGCATGGGCGCGGATGGCGCCAGGGCCATGAAGGTCATGAAGGACGCTGGCGCCTACAACTACTGCCAGGACGAGGCCAGTTGCGTCGTCTTCGGCATGCCGCGCGAGGCCATCGCGGCCGGCGCGGCGGACGAGGTGCTGCCGCTGAACCAGATTGCGACCAAAGTGCTGGAGCGGCTGCGCGCCACTTCGGGCATCTCGCTCAACCGCGTCTGACGATTCATTTCAGGCGTTTTGCGGGCCGAGCGCCGGGCCGCTCCCTAGCCGGCCCGCCTTGGGCGATGTGCTTGTCGGCGAATCCGGCAAGCATCGCCGTCCCCTTGGGGGCTGAGGCCGGACACATTGCGCCCAGTGGGCGCGATGTGCCTGCCGAAGCGCTGCGGCCACTGGCCGCAGCGCGGTCCCGGCCAAGGTAATCCTTGGACGAGGGGCTTCAACGTTTACCAGCACTGGCGGGCGCATCGGCCTTGGCCAGCAGCATCGGACGGTGACGCGCGACGACCACGGGGTCAGCCGGGAAAACCGGCTTGAAACCGTCCAGCGACTTCGGGGCGGTCGGCACCCAGGCCGTCTGCACGGGCCGTTCGGCCTTGCCGGTCACGACGACGCGGTTGGAGCGCTCCGCGGCCGCTTCCTTCAATTCGGCATTCGAATCCGTGAACGCCCGGGCGCCGGTCGTGGCGAGCACGAGGACGACAGCAAATGAGGCAAAAGCAATCCAGCGGGGCAGTGTGATCATGGTGAAGCTCCTTCAAGTGCTGGTTATGCTATGCATCCAGAGCCTCGCCACGAAGCGCTTATTTCTTCACTGATTGGTTGGATTGGCTTACCAGATGGCCTCACTCGACCGTTTTCCCCTTCATTACCTGGCTGCCTTTCGTGCCGCGGCCCAGACCGAGAACCTGCGCGCCGCGGCCGAGAGCCTGCACCTGACTCACAGCGCGGTCAGCCAGCAGATCCGCGGCCTGGAGGCCCAGCTCGGCTTTGAGCTGTTCACTCGCCAGGGCCGGCGGCTGACGCTGAACCCGGCTGGGCAGGCGCTGCAGCGCGGCGTGACACAGGTGTTCGCTGCCTTGCAGGCGGGCCTGCTGGCGGCGGCGCAAGCGCACGGGAGCGCCGCGCAGACGCTGCGAGTGACCGCCCTGCCCTCGTTCGCGCAGCGTTGGCTGCTGCCCCGCCTGCCGCGCTGGCAAGCCCTGCAGCCCTGCATCACGCTGGACCTGCATTCATCCCAGCAGGTGGTGGACCTGGAACGCGAGGGATTTCACATCGGCCTGCGCATCGGCCGTGGCGGCTGGCCCGGGCTGATCTGTGAGCCACTCTTTCACTCGCCGCACATCGTCGTTGCCGCGCCGCTGCTCGCGCAGCGCCTGGTGGATGCAACGCCGGAACTCTTGACGCAGCAGCCGCTGATGGGCGACGCCGATTTGTGGCGACAGTGGTTTGCCGAGGTCGGCCACTCCGGCACGGTGCCAACGCCTGTGGCCACCTTCAACGACGCCGCGATGTTGGGACAGGCAGCTGAGCAAGGCATGGGCGTGGCCCTGACCCGCGAACTGTTCGCCGCCGACGCGCTGCTGGACGGGCGGCTCGTGCGGCTGTCGACTCACGCCGTCGACGATGACGCCACGCGTGACTACCAGGTCGTCTACCCCGAGGCCCTGCGCGACGACCCGGCCGTGCGCATCTTCTGCGACTGGCTGCATGCCGAGGTCGCGGCGCTGCAGCAGCGACTCAAAGAAACAGCTGCTGCAGATCGCTGAGGAAGTCGAAGCCTCGCTCGGTTGGCTGGATGCGAGCCGCATCACTGGTCAGCAAGCCACGGCCACGGGCCACCTCCAAGCCTTTCGCAATCGCCGACACAGGCAGCCCGGTGCGCTCGAGGAACTGCGTCAGCGTGACGCCTTCCTTCAGCCGCAGCGCATTCAGCATGAACTCGAAGGGCAGGTCCTTGCGCGCCACCTCGTGTTCGTTGCTGACCTTGTTCGCCTGCGCCATGAAGGCCGCCGGTTCACGCCAGCGCACCTGGCGCAGCACGCGGTTGGGGAAACTCAGCTTGCTGTGCGCGCCAGCGCCGATGCCGAGATAGTCGCCGAACTGCCAGTAGTTCAGGTTGTGCAGGCAGCGGTGGCCCTCGCGGGCATAGGCCGAGACCTCGTAACGCGACAGCCCCGTGGCGCCGGTACGCGCCGTGATCAGGTCCAGCATGTCGCTGGCCAGGTCGGGGTCAGGCAGATGCTCCGGCGTGCGCGTCGCGAACACCGTGTTGGGTTCGATGGTCAGGTGGTAGATGGACAGGTGCGGTGGCTTGAAGCTCAGCGCAGCGTCCAGCTCACGCGACAGGTCGTCCAGCGACTGCCCGGGCAACGCATACATCAGGTCGAGGTTGAAGGTCTCGAACGCCGCAGCCGCCTCGGTGAGCGCCTCGCGTGCCTGGCTCGCGCTGTGCACGCGGCCGAGCGTCTTCAGCTGCGCGTCATCGAAGCTCTGTACGCCCACCGACAGCCGCGTGACGCCAGCCTGGCGAAAGCCCTTGAAGCGCTCGCGCTCGAAGGTGCCGGGGTTGGCCTCCAGCGTGATCTCGCAGCCCGGCTCCAGCGGCAGGCGTGCACGGATATCCGAGATGAGCTGCGCGATCTGCTCGGGGTTGAACAGGCTGGGCGTGCCGCCGCCGACGAAGATGCTGATGACAGGCCGGCCCCAGATCAGCGGCAACGCCGCTTCGAGGTCGGCTCGCAGCGCGGCGAGATAGGCCTCGGCCGTGTCGACCGCCAACGCGCCATCCTTGACCTCATGCGAGTTGAAGTCGCAGTAGGGGCATTTGCGCAAGCACCAGGGCAGATGAACGTAGAGGGCAAGCGGGGGCAGCGCGGGCAACTGCAGCGTACCCGGCCGCATCAGATGGACGATCTCAGCCAAGCCGCCAGACCTCGCGGAACTGCTGGATCAGGTGCACGGCCGCCAGTGCCCGATGGCTGTGCTGGTTCTTGACCGCAGCGCCCAGGCTGGCCACGGTCTGGCCGAGCTCGGGAATGTGCATCAGCGGGTCGTAGCCAAAGCCGCCCTCGCCGCTCGGCGCCTTCAGGATCTCGCCGCTCCAGCGGCCCATGGCGATCAGTGGCTCGGGGTCGTCGGCGCCGCGCACCGCCACCAGGGCGCAGACAAAGCGCGCCCGGCGATCCTCGATGCCGGCCATCTCGCGCAGCAACCGTTCATTGTTGGCTGCGTCGCTTTTCTCGCCGCCGGTGTCCAGCGCGTAACGTGCCGAACGCACGCCGGGCGCGCCGCCGAGAGCGTCAACACTCAAGCCTGAATCGTCGGCCAGCGCTGGCAGGCCGCTGAGCTTGGCGGCGTGGCGGGCTTTGGTCAGCGCGTTCTCGGCAAAGGTTTCAAAGGGCTCCTCGGCCTCCGGGATGCCCAGGCTGCCCTGATTCACCAGTTCGATACCGAGCGGCGCGAACAACGCCTGCAGCTCGACGAGCTTCTTGGCGTTGTTGGAGGCAAGAACCAGCTTCACTTCAGCGCGGCTTGTTGGGCCTCGATCAGCTCGCGGATGCCCTTGTCGGCCAGGTCGAGCAGCGCATTCATCTCGTCACGCGTGAACACCACGCCCTCGGCCGTGCCCTGCAGCTCGACAAAGCCACCCGAGCCCGTCATGACGACGTTCATGTCGGTGTCGCAGGCCACGTCCTCGATGTATTCAAGGTCCAGCAGCGGCACGCCGTCGACGATGCCGACCGAGATGGCGGCCACCGTGTCCTTGATCGGCGAGCGCGACAGCTTGCTGTCGGCCAGCAGCCTGTTGACGGCGTCCTGGGCCGCGACGAAGGCGCCGGTGATGGCCGCCGTGCGCGTGCCGCCGTCGGCCTGCAGCACGTCGCAGTCCAGCGTGATCGTGCGCTCGCCGAGGGCGCTCAGGTCAAACACCGCGCGCAGCGAGCGGCCGATCAGGCGCTGGATCTCCTGCGTGCGGCCACTCTGCTTGCCGCGCGCGGCCTCGCGGTCGCCACGGGTGTGCGTGGCGCGCGGCAGCATGCCGTATTCGGCCGTCACCCAGCCCTCGCCCGAGCCGCGCTTGTGCGGCGGCACGCGCTCCTCGACGGAAGCCGTGCACAACACGCGGGTGCCACCGAACTCGATCAGCACCGAGCCCTCGGCATGCACGGTGAAACCGCGGGTGATGCGCACCGGTCGCAATTGATTGGCGGCGCGGCCTGCGCTGCGCGTGAAGGTCTTGGTCATGAGAAAAGGAGAGTTAGCGGCGATTGGCGCCGCGGCCCGATTGGCGAATGACTTCGTTGATCTCGCGTATCGAACGCTCGATCTCCTCGTCGTCCATGCCGGCGACAAGGTCGGCGTCCAGGGCGCCCTGGATGGTGGACGCAAAGCCGGAATTGCCGAGATTCTGCGTGGTCTCGCCGCTGGGCTCGCCCTCGCCTTCCCATTCGACGGCCAGCACGGTGACGTTGTCACTGCGCGCGCCGCCGCGGCGCAGGGCCTGCTCGACCAGTTCGGGCACAGCTTCGGTAATGGCCTGGTCAGCCATGTGCTGAACGATCTCGCCGTCCTCCACGCTGCCCCACAGGCCGTCGGAGCACAGCAGGATGCGGTCCGAGGCCTCCATGATGAGCGGCCCCTGGCAGTCCACCATGGGCTTGCCGGGGCTGCCCAGGCAGGTGAAGAGCACGTTGCGATTGAAAGGCTCGCCGCCGCGGGACACGCGGCCCAGGGCTTCCTGCAACTCGGAATAGGAATGGTCGCGGGTGCGGGCAATCAGCTTGCCGGCGCGCACGAGATACAGGCGCGAATCGCCGCAATGCGCCCACCAGGCCTGGTTGCCCTGCAGGATGCAGGCGACGACTGTCGTGCGCGGCGTGTCGTGCAGGCCCTTGCTCTCGGCATAGCGCAGCAGCTGCTGATGGGCAATGACGATGGTTTCCTGCAGGAAGCGCTGTGGGTCTTCGATGACCGGGCGGGCGTCCTGCTGGAACAGCGCGGCCAACGTCTGCAGCGCGATCTGGGCCGCGACTTCACCTTCCGGGTGGCCGCCCATGCCGTCAGCCAGCGCGAACAGTCCCGCCTCCCGCGTGAAGCAATAGCCCATGCGGTCTTCGTTGGTCTCACGGCCACCGCGACGGCTGACCTGGAAGACATTGAATCGCATCAGGCTTTCGCTCCGGACTTCAGGTTTTCAAGCTGGAGTTTGAGGCGTTCACTGAAGCTGAGCTTGGTGTAGCGCCTTTCGGTCTCACGAGCGAGTTCCTTCTGCAGCGCGAACACGCTCTGCGGGCGCGACAGTGCGTCCAGCGACATGCACCACTCGGTCACCTCGAGCAGGTTGTCCGAGTAGACATTGCGCAGGCGCGACAGGCTCAAGGACAGGCGATCCTTCTCCAGCCGCTGCGGCGCGTCATTGGGCGGGTAGCCCTGCATGCAGGCATAGATGCACGCGCCGATGGCGTAGATGTCGGTCCAGGGGCCCAAGCTACCGTCGCGGCGGTACATCTCGGGCGCCGCAAAGCCCGGCGTGTACATCGGGCGGATGAAGTTGCCTTCCTTGCTCAGCACTTCGCGCGCGGCGCCGAAGTCCAGCAGCACGGCCTTGTTGTCATTGGTGATGAAGATATTGGCCGGCTTGATGTCCAGGTGCAGCATCTTGTGCTGATGGACGATGCGCAGGCCGCGCAGGATCTCGTCGAAGAGGCTGCGGATGGTTGACTCGCGGAAGACCTTGTCGCGCTTCATATCGCGCGCGGTCACGATGAAGTCCTGCAGGGTGTCGCCCTGCAGGTAGTTCATGACCATGTAGACAGTTTCGTTCTCGCGCAGGAAATTCAGCACCGAGACGACGCTGGGGTGCGAGATCTGCGCGAGCGAACGGCCCTCTTCGAAGAAGCTCTTCAGGCCGAGTCGGTATAGCGGTTGCTTCTCGGGCTTGACGCGAGGGGTCAGTTCGCCGGGCGAACGTTCGGCCAGCGACGAGGGCAGATATTCCTTCAATGCGACCAGATGGTGGTCGGGATCCTCGGCGAGATACACCACGCCGAAACCGCCCGCCGCCAGCCGCTTGATGATCTGATAGCCCCCAACCACCGTGCCTGCGGGCAAGGGCGCCGGCTTCGGCTTGGACATAATCGCGTTTTGTCTGTTTTGCGAGATGCGAAATGCCAGTCTACAGCATGACCGGGTACGCCAATTCCCTGGCACAACCCCCTAAAGCCGAGGACGGCAACAGTTCAGCGCAAGCTTCAGTGAGCGTGGAATTGCGGTCGGTCAACGGCCGTTTTCTGGACCTGTCCATGCGCATGCCCGAGGAAATGCGCGGCCTCGAACCCCAATTGCGCGAGCTGATCGCGGCACGTTTCAAGCGCGGCAAGATCGAGTTGCGCATCAACACCCAGCGCGACGCCGATGGCGCCTGGCCACAACCCCAGCCCGAACAGCTCAACCGCCTGGCCAGCCTGGAAGCCAAGGTCCTCACCTGGCTGCCCAAGGCCGCGCCGCTGTCCGTTCATGAAGCCTTGAACTGGTGCAAGAGCGGCACGGCGGCCCCAGCCCAACTGGACGCTACGACGCTGGAGGCTGCGCAGGCCTGCGTGCAGGGCTTGGCCGAGGCCCGCGAGCGCGAGGGCGAGAAGCTGGTGGCCATCCTGAACGAACGCATTGCGCGGCTGCGCGTGCTTGCCGACGAGGCCGAACCCCTGCTGCCCGCCGTCGTCGCGCGCCAGCAGCAGCGCTTCCTGGAGCGCTGGCAGGAAGCGCTGGCTACCACAGGCGCCGGCAGCAGCGTGCCACAGGAAGCTTTGCAGGAGCGCGCGCTGAACGAGGCCGCAGCCTTTGCCATCCGAATCGACGTGGCCGAGGAACTCGGGCGGCTGCGGGCGCACCTCGAAGAGCTGACCCGCCTGCTTAAAAAGGGCGGCGAACTCGGCAAACGCCTGGATTTTCTGATTCAGGAATTACATCGAGAAGCGAATACCCTGGGTTCCAAATCCGCCGCGCTGGAATTGACGAATATTTCCGTCGAAATGAAAGTCGCGATCGAGCAGATGCGCGAACAGGTGCAAAACATCGAATAGGTTTTGGGCAGGTCATTCAGGCGGCCATCCGCACCTCGGACTGCGCCACGCCAACGGGCCAACGCGCCAGGCTCGGCCGGGACGGCTGGAACAGCTCCACCCACGCCAGATCCTGGGGTTCGAGCGAGCCGACGTCGAGGGCGACGTCCAGCACCGCCTGGGCATCAATCGGGAGCAGGTCGAGGTCTTCTGCGCCTTGCCCCCAAAGCGGCGGCGTGACGAGCAGCGCTTCGTCGAGCAGGCCCAACAGGCCCTGGCAGACCGGATGGGCGCCGAAATACAGCAAGCCTGCGCCGCCAGCCGCCGCAGCAAGGCGGCGCGGCACGCGGTGGGTGCAGCGCAGCAGGAAGGCAGCGGCACCCGCCTCGGCATCCCTGACCGCGCGGAAGGCGCGGTCGTCGATGCGCAGATAAGTGGCCGCCTGGGCGAGGTCGCGGCACAACAGCATGACGGGTTGGCGCTCGTCCACCACGCGCAGCAACCGGGCCGCGGCCGCCTTGTCGTCGAGCCGGCAGGCCATCAGATACCCGGCCGCCGTCGGCAGGGCGGCGATCGCGCCGGCGCGCAGCCTGTCCGCAGTCGCCTGGAGCAGGCGCGCTTGCGGGTTGTCAGGATGGACCTCGTGGCGAAGAAAGCGGCGCATCGTGGGACCTCGTGATGTCACATGGACACGCCACGACGATAAGAAAAGCCACCCGACGCCCGCGTCGGACAAGCCGCTGTGGCGCTGCCGGAGGTCAAGACTTGACGACGCACGGGGTCGTCGGGCACTCGCAATCGGGCCTGCATTGCCAAATAGGGCAGCCATCGCCGCTCCGTGCAGGCGGCGCCGGGCGGCGTCCGAGCTAAAGTTCGCACCCATCACCCACCGGGCGGCGCGAGAAATCCGCAGGGCTGACAGGCACTTAGCCTTCAGCCCCAAGCCGGCCCGGCACGCCAAGCCCACTTCTCCATGGAATATCCCGGCAATCTTTTCGTCGTCGCCGCACCGAGCGGCGCGGGCAAGTCCAGCCTCGTCAAGGCGCTGCTGGAGCTGGATGCCAAGCTGGCCGTCTCCATCTCCCACACCTCGCGCGCGCCGCGCGGCCAGGAACAGCATGGCCGCGAATACTGGTTCATCACGCCCGAGGAATTCCGCGCGATGGCAGAGCGCGGTGATTTCTTCGAATGGGCCGAGGTCCACGGCAACCTCTACGGCACTTCACGTGCCGCCATCGAGGCGCGCATGCAGCATGGCGACGACGTCGTGCTCGAAATCGATTTCCAGGGTGCGCTGCAGATCAAGCAGCTCTTCCCCTATGCCGTGCTGATCTTCATCCTGCCGCCGAGCTGGGAMGAATTGCAGTCACGCCTGAACCGCCGCGGCGACACCGAACCCGAGGTCATCGCCAAGCGCATGGCCAATGCGCGCCTCGAGGTGGCGCAGGCGCAGAACTTCGATTTTGTCGTCGTCAATGCGGTGTTCGACACCGCCGTTTTCGACCTCAAATCCATCGTCCACGCGCAGCGGCTAAAATACCTGGCTCAGCGGCGCAACCGCTCTGCCGTCTTTCAGGCGCTCGATCTGCCCTGATCCGCTTTTCTCCAAGGAACACCATGGCCCGCATCACCGTCGAAGACTGCCTGATCAAGATCCCGAACCGCTTCCAGCTGGTGCTGGCCGCCACCTATCGCGCCCGCATGCTGAGCCAGGGCCACAGCCCCCGCATCGAGAGCAAGAACAAGCCCGGCGTGACCGCCCTGCGTGAAATTGCCGCCGGCGAAGTCGGCATCGAGATGCTGCGCAAGGTTCCGGTCTAAGCACCGTCCCCTGCTGCCACACGGGCGCCCTCGGGCGCCCGTTTGCATTTCGGAGTTTGGGCCGAGCGCCGGGCCGTTCCCAAGCCGGCCCGCCATGGCGATGTGCTTGTGGCTCAACGCTACAAGCATCGCCGTCCCCGCGAGGGGCCGGCCAGGTATTCCCTGGACGAGGGGCCAACAGTTTTCATCGGCTAAATTCGGGACCATATGGCCCAACGCTCCCTCACCGCCTGGTTCACGCTGCCTGGATTGCGCCAGGCGGCGCCGCCCACGCAGGCGGAAGCTGCTTCCTTTGATGCCCTCGCTCCCAAGCTCGGCTACCTGAGCAAGGCCGAGGTCAAGCGCGTGCGTGAGGCCTACAAGTTCGCCGACGAGGCCCACCTGGGCCAGAAGCGGGCGACCGGCGAGCCCTACATCACCCACCCGATCGCCGTCGCCGGCATCTGTGCCGAGTGGCGACTCGATGCCCAGGCGTTGATGGCGGCGCTGATGCATGACGTGGTCGAAGACTGCGGCGTTTCCAAGGCCGAGCTGATCGAGAAGTTCGACGCCACGACGGCCGATCTGGTCGACGGCCTGACCAAGCTGGACAAGCTGCAGTTCTCCACCAAGGAGGAGTCGCAGGCCGAGTCCTTCCGCAAGATGCTGCTGGCGATGGCGCGCGACCTGCGCGTCATCCTCATCAAGCTGGCCGACCGCCTGCACAACATGCGCACCATGGGCGCGATGGCGCCGCACAAGGCCCGCCGCATCGCGCGCGAGACCTTCGACATCTATGCGCCCATCGCCCACCGCCTCGGCCTGAACCAGACCTTCCGCGAGCTGCAGGATCTGTCATTCCAGTATTTCCACCCCTGGCGCTATGCCGCGCTCAGCAAGGCGGTGGGCAAGGCGCGCGGCAACCGGCGCGACCTGGTGTCGCGCATCGAGGCCGAGATCCGCGCCGCCTTTGCCAAGGCCAGCCTGCGCGTGGAGGTGCAGGGGCGCGAGAAAACGGTCCATTCCATCTACAAGAAGATGCGCGAAAAGGGCGGCCTGTCCTTTGCCCAGGTGAGCGATATTTTTGGCTTTCGCATCCTGACCGAGGAGCCGCTGCAGTGCTACACGGCCCTGGGCGTGCTGCACCAGCTCTACAAGCCGCAAGCCGGTCGTTTCAAGGACTACATCGCCACGCCCAAGGACAACGGCTACCAGTCCCTGCACACGACGCTGATGGGGCCGCTGGCCACGCCGTTGGAATTCCAGCTGCGCACCGAGGGCATGCACCAGATCGCCGAGCAGGGCGTGGCGGCGCACTGGATCTACAAGAGCCGCGGCAAACAGGCGTCGGCGCTGGTGGCCCAGCAGGCCAATGCGCGCTGGCTGCAAAGCCTCATCGACATCCAGGATGAGACGCGTGACGCCAACGAGTTCCTCGAGCACGTCAAGATCGACCTCTTCCCGGACGCGATCTACGTCTTCACGCCCAAGTCCAAGATCATGGCGTTACCGAAGGGCGCGACGCCGGTGGACTTCGCCTACGCCATCCACTCCGACGTCGGCGACCATTGCGTCGCGGCCCAGGTCAATGGCGAGGCCGTGCCGCTGCGCGCCGAGCTGCGCAGCGGCGACATCGTCGAGATCATCACCGCGCCAGGCGCCAGCCCCAACCCGGCCTGGCTGAGCTTTGTGCGTACCGGCCGGGCCCGCTCCAAGATCCGCCACTACCTGAAGGACCTGGAGCAGGAAGAGTCACGCGAACTGGGCGAGAAGATGCTGGCCCAGGCGATGCGCGTGGAAGGCCTCGGGCTGCCCAGCCTGGAGCTGGACGACCCGGCTGCGCCGATCTGGCATGAGCTGGCCGGCTGGGCCGGTAGTGCAAACACCGAGCAGCTCCTCGTCGACATTGGCGCGGGCCGCAAGATTGCCACCATCATTGCCAAGAAGCTGGCCCGACTGATGGCCGAGCAGGGGCAAAAGCCCGATGCGCTGGCGCTGACGCTCGGCCGCTTCGCTGAGGCGCCGTCCAACCAGGGCAGCGTGACCATCGACGGCAACGAGGGCGCTTCCGTGCAGCTGGCCAGCTGCTGCCGCCCCATCCCCGGCGACGAAGTACGCGGCTACCTCGGGCGCGGCGAAGGACTTATCGTGCACACCTGCGAATGCGCCATCGGCCGCCGCCTCTTCCAGCGCGACAGCGAGCATTGGATCCAGGTCGAATGGGCCGAGGAGCTGGGCCGCAGCTTCGAGGCCGGCATCGCGCTGCTGATGGCCAACGGCAAGGGCGTGCTGGCCCAGGTGGCCCAGGCGGTGGCCCAGGCCGAGGCCGATATCACCCACATCTCGATGAGCGACGAGGCGCAATTGCGCGAAACGGCCGAGATGACGCTGCTCATCGCCGTGCGGGATCGCCTGCACCTGGCCGACGTGCTGCGCGTGCTGCGCCGCACCGCGCCCGTTCAGCGCGTCTGGCGCGTCAAGCCGTAGGACGTGCGCCGAGGGCGCTGCGGCCAATCACGGCCGTGACTGTTTCTATTCGCTTCCTGGGGTTAACCAGTGTTTCTGGGCCCGGTATTTCTTTTCGGGATAGCAAACGAGACAAAACGAATTTCTCCGAGTTACGGCGGCTGCTTAAGGTCGCGCCGCGGCCCGGGAAGACGGTGCAAAAGCGCCTCTATCCGACCCGCAGCGACCCGACCCACAACAAGCCCGGGATCCCACCGGAGCGCGGAGAAGACACGTGAACAAGTTCAACAAGCCTGCGGTGGCAACCGCCGTTTCCATGGCCCTGGCCCTGATGGCCCAGCAATCCGCCCTCGCCCAGCAAAGCGGCGACGGCGCCAAGCCCGAAGACGCCAAGCCGGCGGCGCGCAAGCCAGGCGCCCCGGTGCAGGAACTTGAAACCGTGCTGGTGGTCGGCACGCGCCAGTCGCAGCAGTCCAGCATCAACCGCAAGAAGCACGCGGCCACGGCCCAGGACTCCATCGTGGCCGAGGACGTCGGCGCCTTCCCTGACCGCAACATCGGCGAGGCCATCTCCCGGATCGCCGGCGTGGCCCTGGACCGCGGCGACTTCGGCGAAGGTGTGAACGTATCCATCCGCGGCAACGGCCCCGAGCTGACCCGCGTCGAAATGGACGGCATGGCCGTGCGTTCGGGCGCCGGCACCGACTTGCTGGGCGGCGGCGACGGCCGCGGCACCGAGTTCCGCGAGCTGTCTTCCGACCTCATCAAGAGCGTCGACGTCATCAAGGGCTCCACGGCCGCGATGACGGAAGGTTCGCTTGGCGGCGGCATCATCATCACGACCCGCACGGGTCTGGACTTCGACAAGCCCTTCTACTCGTTCCGCGCCGCCGCCACGCAGAGCGACCTGAACAAGCAGAACACGCCCAACTTCAACCTGGTGCTGGCCGACAAGTTCCTGGACAAGCGCTTGGGGGTGATCGTCAACCTGAACAAGTCGCGCTACAAGAGTGAGCAGCATGGCGTCACACAGGGCGGCAGCAACAACCAGCAGGGCCTGGTGCGCCTGGGCGACTTCGACGGCTCGCCAGAGAAGACCTTCACCTTCAACCCGGCGACGGCCAACGGCGACACCATCAACACGCCGATGCAGATCACGCCGCTGATCGCCGGCGGGAACTTCAACGCCTCCACGCCGCTGGAGCTGTTGACCAAGTCAGCCGCAGCGCAGACCAAGGCCGACTGCTTCACCACCTTCCCCAATCTGACGACGGCCCAGACCAACCTCATGGTCGCCGCTGGCCGCACTGCGGCCTACACGCAGCGCCAGAACGAGCAGATCACCTGCCTGAACCAGTGGAATGACTACTCGCCCTCGCAAACGGCGGGCTTTCGCTACAACTTCAAGAGCCAGGACGACAAGCGCAGCGGCGGCGACGTGCGGCTGGACTTCAAGGTCAACGATCAGCTGACCGTCTACAGCAAGCTCAGCCTCAACAAGCGCCATGTCGACGACATCGTCGGTTTCCTCGGCGTGGGCAGCAACACGGCCTTCAACCAGACGACCCCGGCGACCCCTGTTCCCACCTTCCTCGACAACACGACCACCAACGTCCGCACACTGAACCCGGCATCCAGCGCCTACGCCTCCCTGCTGCCCAACTCGTACTCCTTCCGCGCCAACAATGCGCCGCTGGTGCTCGGCACGACGACCAACGTGCTGCCAGGCTACACGGTCGATTCCTCGCATCACCTGACGAGCTATTCGACCAACAACGGCTCCTTTGGCACGGACACCATCTTCAGCAGCATCGACACCGATTCGAAGACGCTGATCCTGGGCGGCGAATACAAGAGCGACCGCCTCAGCGTGCAGGCGATGGGCGGCTCGACCAAGTCCACCGCGATGCGCTATGACCGCCGCGCCTCCGTCAGCTATGTGTACGGCATCGGCAACTTCGCGCTGCAGCCCAATGGCATCTGGTCGTTCACGCTGCCCAACGGCAACAACAACGAGCAGCTCAACTTCCCGCTCTATTCCACGC
Organism: Roseateles sp. P5_D6; assembly: GCF_054049415.1. Taxonomy (NCBI): domain Bacteria; kingdom Pseudomonadati; phylum Pseudomonadota; class Betaproteobacteria; order Burkholderiales; family Sphaerotilaceae; genus Roseateles; species Roseateles sp. P5_D6. The sequence goes on from NZ_JBFUMK010000023.1 coordinate 24,312, forward strand.
TGAACCCGGCCGTGGCGTTGGCCGCCTTCCCGGCCTCGGCGACCAACCCGGTCTCCGTGCCGGCCTACACGGCAGCCCAGCGCGCGCAGTACACCAACAACACGCAGTTGCTGGTCATCCGCTCCTTCGACACCGAGAGCACCGAAAAAACCGGCAAGGTCGACCTGGCCTACAACCTGGTCGACAAGGTGCCCTTCCTGACCTCGCTGAAGGGCGGCCTCAACTACCGCGACACCGGCGGCACCACCTGGAGCGGCGCCGGCGGCACGATCAAGGACCCGGTCGGCACCTTCGGCACGGCCGGCTTCGTGCCGGGCGTCTACATGCCCGGCGTCAACACGCGCTGGAACGTCATCGGCTGCGAGAACACCGCCGGCTCCGTGGCCGCGAACGGCCAGCCCTGCGCCTACGGCTACATCCCCAACAACCAGCTCAACAACGGCACCGGCAGCGTGGTGGCGGGCACCAACACGTTCACCAAGGCGCAGTACGAAGAACTGATCCGCCAGACGCTGACCATGGCCCCGGCCGGCCAGTTCTACGGCGGCTCCAAGGACCGCCCGGCGACGCTGATCGACGGCTGGAACCAGCTCGACGTCGACAAGATGTTCCAGCTTGCCGGCATCCCGGTGCGTCTGGACTGCTTCCGCACCTGCACGGCCAGCGACGGCAAGGTCTACGACATGCCGATGACCAAGTTCACCGAGAAGTCCAAGGCCGCCTATCTGATGACGGACTTCGAGATTGACCGCGTGCCGTTCACGAACTGGGCCCTGCCCTTCGGTATGGAACTGGCAGGCAACTTCGGCGTGCGCGTGGTGCAGACCGACGTGACCGGCACCGGCTACCTGACCTTCCGCTCGGTGCGCAAAACCGCCGCTTTCGATATCAACAACCCGACGGCCCCCGCCGGCTTCGTGTCGAACACCTTCTCGCAGAACGCATCGGTCGAGGCCAAGTCGACCGACGTGATGCCCTCGCTGAACCTGGTGCTGTGGCCCGTTGTCGACAAAGTCGCGCTGCGCTACTCCCTCGGCAAGACGATCGCCCGCCCGCCGGTGTCCAAGCTGCTGCCCTCGGGCGGCACCAACGTCGTCTGCTCCAACAGCCAGATCGTGGAGGAATCAGCCGATCCGGACGACAGTGCCCCCGACCAGGGCTGCTCGGGCACGCTCGGCAACCCGGCGCTGAAGCCGCAGACCAACGTCAACCAGAACCTGTCGCTGGAGTGGTATGCCAATCGCGACACCAGCGTGTCGGTCGGCGTCTTCCGCCAGAAGGGCCTGATCGGAGCGCCCACCATCGGCGTCTTCCGCAACAACAACAAGGTGTTCGCCACCAGCAATGCGGTCGACCCGATCACCGGCACCCCGCTGAAGGACATCGACTTCTCGTTCGCCCAGTGGGACAACGCCCCGGCGTCGACCCGCCGCGGCCTGGAGCTTGGCGTGAGGACCGCCTTCACCTTCCTGCCGTCCATCCTGCGCTACACCGGCGTGGACGCCAATTACAGCCGCGTGCGTTCGACCCAGGGCGCGCCGACGCTGGACCTCATCAGCGGCGAAATCCTGCCGGTCGTCAACGAGCCGAAGTATTCGTGGAATGCCTCGCTGTGGTACGACGACGGCGGCTTCCAGGCCCGCGTGGCGATGCAGGTGGTGGCCGCGCGCTATTTCGTGTTCACGCCGAACACCGGAACCAGCGTGGGCGTTAACAACTTCCCGTCCATCGGCACCAGCTTCCGCGGCGCACCGACGAGCTACAACCCGGGCGCCCCCATCTTCGGCAGCCGCACCGCCTTCATTGACGCCAAGGTCTCCTATCGGTTCAAGAACGGCCTGGAGCTGTTCGCGGACGTCCGCAACCTCACCGGGGAGCGCACGCAGACCACGACGGGCGGCTATCAAGACTATGCCGACGGCATTCCCAGCATCTATGGCGATGGCTACAACGGCCGCCGCTACATGGTGGGCATGACGCTGCGCAGCCCGCGTTGAAATGAAACCCCTCGCCCAGTCTTGCCCCGCTGAACGCGGGCAAGCCCGGTCGGTCCCCCGGGGGGACGGCGATGCTCGCGGCATCGAGCCGCGAGCACATCGCCATGGCGGGCCGGCTTGGGAGCGGCCCGGCGCTCGGCCCGAATACCTGGGGCTCGTCGGCGTGGCGCTGTGCCTCGCGCTGGCCTGCCCGGCCAGCCAGGCGCAGTTGGCCGCCGCCAGTGCGCCTGCCGGGGCGCCCAACACGCTGGACGCCGTCAAGGTGACAGGCCAGCGCGACAAGAGCGTCGATCCGTCCATGATCGACGCCGCCAAGAGCAAGGTGCTGTCACGCGAATACGCGCGGTCCTGCGCCTTCATGAGCAGCTACTCGGCTGCCGACGACCCCGTCACGCTGGCCTACATGCGTGACTTCAAGCTGTCGGACAGCCCGTCCAACGAGGCCGAGCGCTTCAGCGACCTCAGCCCCGAAGGCAATGCCAAGACCGCCAGCGCTGGCAGCTCGCTGGAACCCGCCGTCGACACGGCGCCAGACTTGATGGCGCCCTCCACCGGGTGCGGTCCCGGTGACCGCCGCGCCGCCGCCGGCCGCAACTGGATCGCCCGCAAGGACAAGTCGCTCACCCAGGCCTTCGAGGCTTACGAAGCGGGCAACTACACCGAGGCCCGCGCCAGGTTTGAAGAGGGCTGGAAGAAGCTGGGCTATGAAGAAGCGGCCATGATGCTGGGCCGCATCCACCTGATGGGCCTGGGCACGCCGCGCAGCACGCCCAAGGCCATCGAGTGGCTGCACGAAGTGGTCGACGCGTCCTACAACCCGGCCGCGGACCGCCTGAAGTTCGATCCCCAGAAGCCCGACAACATCAACACCCGCGTCGAGGCTTCGCTGCTGCTGGCGCGCATCTACCTCACCGGCCAGGGCACCAAGCGAGACCCGGTGCAGGCCTACAAGTGGTGGAGCAAGGCGCTGGACTACGGCTTCGAGCCCGCCGGCACGCTGCTGGCCCAGGCCCACCTCAGCGGCATCGGCACCAAGCCCGACGCCAAGCCCGCGCTGGCCTACCTGCAGGCCGCCGGCGAGGCAGGTGACGTGACCGCCCTGTACATGTTGGGACAGCTGTACCACCACCAACTGCCCGGCCAGCCCGACGGCGTGCCGCTGGACCTGCAGCGCGCCGGTGCCTACTTCGCCGCCGCCGCTAAGGCTGGCCACCTGGAGGGCACCTACGCCGCCGCCCGCATGATGGACCTCGGCGAAGGCCTGCCGGCACCCGCGCCCGAACGCGCGGTCGTGCTCTACAAGGACGCCGCGCTGAAGGGCAACGCCGACGCGCAGAACGCGCTGGCCACCTACTTCTATCGCGGTGAGGTGGTGCCGCAGAACTTCGCCACAGCCCGCCAGTTCTTCCAGGCCGCCGCCCAGCGCCGCCAGCCGGATGCGATGTTCAACCTTGCCGTCATGCTGGCGCAGGGCCAGGGCGGCGACAAGGACATGGCTGCCGCCTACGCCTGGTGCAGCCTCAGCAAATCCATGGGCCACGAGCAGGCCGCCGTGGCCCTGCCCAGCATCGCCGCGCGGTTGAGTCCGGACGAAAAGGCCCGCGCCGACGCGATGCTGAAACCGCCGGCGAAGAAATCCTGATCAGCCGCCTGCCGGCGCCGGATAGACGACCTCGACGACCTCGATCTTCTCGACGCCCACCGGCGTCACGAGATTGAGTTCGTCGCCAACGCGTGCCTTCAGCAGCGTGCGCGCGATGGGCGAGATCCAGCTGACCTCGCCGGCCAGGCTGTCGGACTCGTCGATGCCCTTGATCGTGATCGTCTTCTCCTCGCCCTTGGCGTTGGCATAGGTCACCGTCGCGCCGAAGAAGATCTGTTCGCTGCCGTAATGGACGCTCGGGTCGGCGACCTCGGCGATGTCCAGCCGCTTGGTCAGGAAGCGCAGCCGGCGGTCGATTTCGCGCAGCCGCTTCTTGCCATAGAGGTAGTCGCCGTTCTCCGAGCGGTCGCCGTTCTTTGCCGCCCAGGACACGACCTCCACGACGCGCGGCCGCTCCACGTCCAGCAGCTCCATGAACTCGGCACGCAGCCGCGCATAGCCAGCCGGCGTCAGATAGTTGCGCGTGCCAGCTGGGAGCGCCGGCAGCGAGGGGCCGTCGCCATCGTCATCGTCGGCCGTGTCGGATTCCTTGGTGAAGGCCTTGTTCATGACAACATTGTCCGATGCAAGCCCCTCCCTCCGCCGGCCCGCTGGCCGGCCTGCGCGTCATTGAAATGGCCGGCATCGGCCCCTGCCCGCTGACCGGCATGCTGCTGGCCGACCATGGCGCCGATGTCCTGGTCATCGAGCGCCCCGGTGGCCGAGTGCTGGATACCGGCACGGGTCTGGATCGGGGCAAACGACGCACCTGCCTGGACTTGAAAACGACGGACGGCCTGGCCGAGGCGCGTGCGCTGATCGAGGGCGCGGATGCGCTGATCGAAGGCTTTCGTCCCGGCGTCATGGAGCGCCTGGGCCTCGGGCCCGAGGTCTTCCAGACCAGCCACCCGCGCCTCGTCTACGGCCGCGTCACGGGCTGGGGCCAGACAGGGCCGCTGGCCCAGGCCGCCGGCCATGACATCAACTACGTCGCGGTGACGGGCGTACTGTCCGCGGCCACGCGTGCCGGCGTCGCTCCGAGCATCCCGGCCACACTGATCGGCGACATGGGCGGCGGCGCGATGTTCCTGGCCTTTGGTCTGATGGCCGCTTTATGGGAGGCCCAGCGCAGCGGCCGCGGCCAATTGGTGGACGCGGCCATGGTGGACGGCGTGGGCCTGCTGTCCAGCCTGCTGCATTCGCTGCGCGCCGCAGGCCGCTGGAGCGACAAGCCCGAACAGAACTTCTTCCTGCACAGCTCGCCCTTCTACGACTGCTTCGAATGCGCCGACGGGAGCTTCGTGTCGATCGGCGCGCTGGAGCCGCAGTTCTATGCCGAGTTGCTGCAGCGCCTGGGGCTGGATGACGTCGATCCCGCCGCCCAACAGGATCGCAGCCAGTGGCCAGCGCTGCGCGAGCGCGTGGCTTCGCGCCTGCGCGAGAAGACGCGTGATGAATGGTCTGCCCAGTTGGAGGGGAGCAACGTCTGCTTCGCGCCGGTGCTGACCTTGGCCGAAGCGCCGCTGCATCCGCACGCCCTGGCGCGCGGCAGCTTCACGCAGACCGAGAGCGGCCATTGGCAACCGGCCGCTGCACCACGCTTTTCGCGCAGCCGCTGATTCGGCGCCACAAAGAAAAACACCCCAGAGGCTTGAACCTCTGAGGTGTTTCCATTTCTTCTTGTTTTGGTGCGGCTGGCAGGAWTCGAACCCACGACCCCTTGGTTCGTAGCCAAGTACTCTATCCAACTGAGCTACAGCCGCTGAAGCCTCACAGTATAGCCAGATTTTCAGGGGCCCGACAAGACTTTGGCGCTTTTTTAGAAATAGTTTGGGCAGCCGCCATCAGGGCAGGCGCGCGGCGGCTTCGAAGCAGCGCGCGCGGCGATTTTCGTCGCCTTCCTGCTCGGCCAGCGCCGCCAGTGCCAGCCAGCTGCGACGGCGGGCCGGGCTGGGCATCGTCACGTCGTCGGCTGCCGTCTCAAGCATCAGTCGCGCCTTGCCCCAGAGCTGGCGCTCCGCAAGAGCATGGCCCAGCGCATAGGCCAGAGCGCGCTCGCGTGGGAAACGCGACTGCGCTGACTCGAGGCGCTGCAGCCAGTCAGGCCCGCAGCCAGCCAGCACCGGCACGAGCGCATTGGCAAGCGCCGCACGGTCGTCAGACTGCAATTCGGCCAGATCATCGAAGAATGGCCGCAGCCAGCCGCGACCGTCGTCCGGCGCACCGAGTTGGCCGGCGCATTGCGCGGCACGCGCGGCGACGAGGGGATCACGGCGATCGGCCGGATCGAGCTGTTGCCAGATCGAGCGCAGCTGGTCGACATCACGCGCGCCGTCCAGCGCTTCGAAGGCCAGCGACCGCAACAGTCCCTGGGCCGCGACCTTGGAGAAGGCCTGATGCTTGGCGAGCAGGCGCGCGGTGCGCAGCGCATCCAGCGGCTGGCGAGCCAGGCGCGACGCCTGCAGCCGCAGGCGCAGGGCCTGGGTGCGGCGCGCGACACCGGGGGCCAGTTCGCCGAGCACGCTCAGTGCGCGGGTGGCGTCGCGGTCGTCCAGGGCCCATTCGGCGGCGAGCAGCCGAGCGCCGTCTTCCTGTGCGCGTGCGCCACTGGTGCGATGCGCCAGGTCGAGGGCGCGCGCGAGCTGTTCGTCGCGATGGCGGCGATCCTGCAAGCGGTGGGCACTGGCCGCGGCGAGCAAGTGGGCCAGGGCCATGAAGGACTGGTCGGCCGCCAGTTCGGGCGTGGCGGACTGGATGTTGAGGGCCTTCTGCGCCGCTTTCTGGGCGCGGCTGAAGCGGGCGCCGAAGAGCTCGACCAGAGCCTCGCGCAGGGCGAGCTGGGCACTGCGCTCACGCTGCGCCAGCCGCCACTCGCGGGCGCGCTTGGGCAGGGTCGTCAGCGCCTCGATGGCCTGGATGGCCGTGACGAGGGCGAAGCAGCTGGCGACCAGCAGCAGCAGGAAGAGATTGAGCGAGATGTCGACCCGCCAACCGGCCCAGTAGAAGCTGGCAAGACCATCGTTGCTGCCCAGGGTCAGTGCCGCGACGACGGCGACGACGAAGAGCAGGACCAGCCAGATGACGAGACGCATGATCAGCGTCCTTTCATCGACCGGCCGCGGCGGCGGTCAGCGCAGCCAGCGTGTCATCCGGCCGCGGCACGCTGACCTGGCGCGCCTGGCCTGACACCTGGCGCAGCAGCTCGGCCACGCTGGCCACCTTGCGCGAACGGGTGTCGAAGTAGCGGTTCAGCATTTCCTGGCTGTCACGAAGGTCGGACTGAGCGGTGTCGAACTGGCGGCTCAGCAGCGCCAGGCGGGCGTTCAGCAGGCGCAGCTTCAGGTTCTCGCGCAGGAAAAAGCTCTGATCGGGCGAGACCAGTGCCGCCTCGGGATGGTCGATGCGGGTCACGCGCAGCAGCGTGCGGGCTTCGCCCCAGACCACACCGGTCCAGCTGGAGAGTTGCTGGGTCGCCTGCCACCACCACAGCGAGACCTTGCCGTCAGCCGCCGCGGCGGCCTGCTCGCGCTGCAGCTTCAGCGCGCGCTCGCGCTCCTTGGCGGCGTCGCCATTGCGCTCGTCGCGCTGCTTGGGCGCGGGCTCGTTGCCCGACACCAGCGGCAGCTCGTCGGCCATGCGCACGACCTCGTCGAGCTTGATGGTCAGCGTGGACACGTCGACGACGGCAACCGCCTTGACGCGGTCCAAGTCGCGCGCGACGGCGCGGCGTATGCCTTCCATGCGCGGTTGCTTGTAGCGCAGCAGGCGCTCGTCGGCCTGCTTGAGCGTGGCCACCAAGGGTTCGGCGCTGCCGGTGATCTGGGTCTGTTGAAGGGCCACGCGGATGGCAGCCTCGATGTCGCCGACGACGTTCTCGTCCCGCGAGCGGGACATGGACTGGATCAGCTCCTCCAACTGGCCGCGCTGCAGGGCGACCTCGGCCAGACGGGCGTCCAGCAGCGAGACCTTGGCGGCCGTGTCGCGCACCAGCTCAGCGGATTGCTTGGCAGCCAGCCGCGCCTCGGTGGCCTGCGCCTGGCTGGCCTCCTGGCGGCGCACCAGCTCCTGCTCAAGCGACTGCTGGCGCGACAGGCTCTGCCAGGCCAGCACGACGCAAAGCAGCACGGCGGCGCCCAGCAGGGCCAGCAGCCAGGGCAGCCAGACCGGCAGCGCGGGGGCGAAAGGGGACGGTGGCGGCGCGGCGGGCTCGGCCGCGGCGACAGCAGGGGGATTCAGCTCAGGCTCACTCACAGTGCGATGGATTCTGTCAGAGGCCTTTCAGGGCCTGAGTCACCGCTTCAGGGGCCGGTCGCGCCAAAACCACAGGATCGAAGCCGGCCGCCCGGGCAGCTTCGGCAATGCGGGCATGGGTGGCGATGGCGCGCTGCTGGTTCATGTCCATGCCTTGCAGGTGGCCGACGGCCTCGGCACTGCTGAACAGCCATACAAAGGCTGTGGGCTCTGCGCGAATGGCGTCCAGCAATGCCTGCTCGGCCATTTCGAAGCGGGGGCCGGCACGGTGATAGGTCGTCACGGTTTCGACGCGCGCGCCAGCGGCCGTCAGTTGCTCGGCCAGCCATTCGCGGCCGCCATCGCCGCGCAGCAGCAGCACCCGGGCGCCGGCCCAGGCACGACGGGGTGACAGTTGTTGCCAGAGGTGTTCGGAGTCCAGGCTGGCTGAGTCCGCTGCGGGCTGGACGATCTGGCCCGCGGGCACGCCGCGTTCGATCAACGCCTGGGCGCTGCCCGGCCCGACGCAGGCGGCCAGCGTGTGGACTGGCCACGGGCGGTCGGCGTGGCGGAAGAACTGCTCGACGGCATTGGGACTGACGAAGACGGCCAGGTCCATATCGGGCAGGCTGGCCCAGGCCGCGACGACCGCTGCCGGATCGCGGGCCGGCAGGATCTCGATGAGGGGCAGCGCCACCGCCTCGACGCCGAGTTCGGCCAGGCGCGCCAGCCAGGCCGCGCACTGCGGCCGTGGGCGCGTGACGATGAGGGTCGTCATCCAGGCAGGTAGGAGCCGGCGCCCAGTTCGCGCAGGCGTGCAGCGGCCTGCTGGCCCAGGGCCTGGGCCGCATCGGTCGCCACCACGTCACCCGTGACGCTGGTACGCAGCAGCGGCGAGGTGTGGGCCTCGGCATGGCCCAGGGCGGCGTCCAGGCACAGCGTCGCGCCCTGCCAGCGGGCGTGGGCCGCCAGCGGCAGGCTGCAGCTGCCGCCGAGCGCACGCGACACGGCGCGCTCGGCCTCGCAGGCCAACAGCGTCGGCTGATGGATGAGTTTGGCCAGGGCTTCGGCCAAGGCACCGTCATCGGCGCGGATCTCCAGGCCCAGGGCGCCCTGCCCCGCGCACGGCAGCATCTGGCCGATATCAAACAGGGCACGTATGCGGTTGGCGAGCCCCAGGCGCTTGAGGCCGGCCGCCGCCAGCACGATGGCGTGATAGCCACCCTCGTCGAGCTTGCGCAGCCGCGTGTCGAGATTGCCACGCAGCGGCTCGACGCGCAGGTCGGGGCGCAGGCTGAGCAGTTGGGTCACGCGGCGCAGGCTGGAGCTGCCCACCACCGCGCCCTCGGGCAGTTCGGCCAGTGAGGCGTAGTCGTTGGAAACGAAAGCATCGCGCGGGTCTTCGCGCTCCAGCACGGCCGCAAGGACGAAGCCCTCGGGCAGCTCCATCGGCACATCCTTCAGCGAATGCACGGCGAGCTGGGCGCGGCCTTCGGCCAGCGCCGTCTCCAGCTCCTTCACGAACAGGCCCTTGCCGCCGATCTTGGACAGCGTGCGGTCGAGGATCTGGTCGCCGCGGGTCGTCATGCCCAGCAGCGTGGCGGTGATGCCGAGCTCGGCGGCGAGACGGGCCTGCACATGCTCGGCCTGCCACAGCGCCAGGCGGCTTTCGCGCGTGGCGATGGTGATGGAAGTCGTCATGGCCTCGATTATCGAGGCCGTGGGGTCACGTCTTCCGGGCCGAGCGCCGGGCCGCTCCCAAGCCGGCCCGACTGAGGCCACCTGCGGCTCAATGCTGCAGGTGGCCTCGTCCCCTCGGGGGACCGACCAGGCCCGCCCGCGTTCAGCGGCGCGAGACAGGGCGAGGGGCCTCAGGCCATGCGGTTCTTGAAGAAGGCGTTGATGGTGAGGCGGCCCATGCCGGTCTGGTAGCCGGCCTTGGCAGCGGGCCAATTGATGTCGCCGGTATGGAAGATGCTGCCGCTGTAGAAGATGGCTCGGTTCCACTTGGCCGGCACCCGGCCGATGACCTCGAAGTAGCGGTTGCTCTCGGTCATGTAGCCGGGCGCGATGCCGTACTTGTCGCTGAAGGCGCTGCTGTCCAGCGTGTTGGAGTCGCGCATGAACTGGCGCGTTTCGACGTCGGACATCAGCGAACGGAAGAACACGGTGCCGCCCAGTTGCTCGTCCTTGAACAGATAGTGCACGGACGCCGAGATCACCTCACCCGGCTCGATGGCGGAGTCATCGCGGTGGCAGATGCGCTGGCGCGGGTCCAGCGTCGTGGCGTCCTGGGTGACACGCGAGAAGCGCCCGAACATGCCCAGCCCCGGGCCGGCCCCCAGCCGGGGGCGCAGGTGCTGGTCGAAATAGCCCCCCAGAGCGGCGGCGATGCCATCCGGCAATGCCAGCTGCGGGCCGGGATAGGGATGGCCCGCAGGCGCCTGGAACTGGTCGGCCTGGGCCTGGGCGAGCGCCACGAGGGCCTCGGGGTCTTGCGCGAAATCGTCGACGACATAGACCGTCGCGCCGTTGGACAACTGCACCGTCTCCAGACGGGCGTTGGGGTTGATGCGCAGCTCGGGGCCGACGACGGGCTTGTTCGTGACCAGGTCGAGCTTGGGTGCGGAGCAGAAGCCGTCGATGAACTGCTGGTGCTTGGGTAGCTTCATCAGCGTGCGCGCCACGTCCTTGCGGATGTCGCCGAGGAACTCCGCAAGGTTGCGGTTGTCCATGTTGCGCGTGATGGGGTGGTGGCTGGCGGGCTGGATGCCCTGCCCCATCATGACCTGCACCCAGGAGTTCTCGGCGAACAGCTCGCCCTGGCTCAGCATGATGCGGGCGGTGTCGCGGAAATGCTGGATGCGGTGCTTGAGCAGCGGCGGCACCTCCATCTCGCGGCAGTCGCGCCAGAAGGTCGAGTCCGTGCGGTTGTTGACGTGGTAGTGCAGGATGATGAAGTCGCGCACGACCTCGATCGCCTCCTGCGTCTGCCGGTTGTATTCGTCGATGTCGCTCTGGCGCACGCCGTCGGTCGGGAACAGCTCGATCAGCCGGGTCAGGCCCTTCTGGATCAGGTGGATGCTGGTGGATTCGATCGGCTCCAGGAAGCCGCTGGCCAGGCCGATGGCAACGCAGTTCTTCTTCCAGACCTGCTCGCGTTGGCCCGGTGTGAACTTGATGACGCGCGGCTGGCGCAACACCTCGCCCTGCACGTTGGCGAGCAGCGCGGCCTTGGCTTCGTCGTCGCTGATGTGCTTGCTGCTGAACACGACGCCGTTGCCGACGCGGTGCTGCAACGGGATGCGCCACTGCCAGCCCCAGGGGTGGGCGATGGCGCGGGTGTAGGGCACCGGCTCGCCGACCAGCGTGGTCTGCACCGCCAGCGCGCTGTCGCAGGGCAGCCAGTGCGACCAGCTCTCGTAGGGCACGCCCAGCGTCTCGCCGATGAGCAACGCGCGCATGCCGGTGCAGTCGATGAAGAAGTCGCCTTCGATCAGCGCGCCGCCGTCGAGTTGCAGGCCGGTGATGTCGCCGCTGGTGGCGTCGGTGTGGACCTTGGCGATCTTGCCTTCGATGCGCTGCACGCCCAGGGCCTCGGAGAAGCGGCGCAGGTACTGGCCGTACAGCGTGGCGTCGAAGTGATAGGCGTAGTTGATGCCGTTGTCGGGCAGCGTCGCGAAGCGGTTGTCCAGCCCGGCACGCAGCTCCAGGCAGTAGTCGCCGTAGTCGCTGGCCAGGCCACGCTTGCGGCCCTCCAGCCAGAAATGGTGGAAGCCGGCTGTCCAGTGACCCTTGCCGGTCTTGCCGAAGGAGTGGAAGTAGTTCTCGCCGACGTTGCGCCAGTTCTCGAAGCTGATGCCGAGTTTGAACGTGGCCTGCGTGGCCTGGATGAACTCGCGCTCGTCCAGGTCCAGGATCTCGTGCAGGATGTGCAGCGTCGGGATCGTCGCCTCGCCGACGCCGACCGTGCCGATCTCCTCGGACTCGACGAGGCGGATGTCGTAATGCTTGCCCAGGCATTTGGACAGGCCGGCGGCCACCATCCAGCCGGCGGTGCCACCGCCGGCGATGACGACGCGACGGATGGGTTTGGGAGCGGTGGTCATGGTCGTGGATGAGCTCATCGTTTGAGTCGGTTCTGCAGCATCGAGCGCAGCTGGCGGGCGCTGTTGTCGGTCATCGGCGCGAGGATGCCGCGCGCGGCGGGCGGGATGTGGGCCGCCGTCTGTTCATCGGCGTCGAAGACGTAGTGGTTGAACAGCGCGCGCCAGGTATCGCGCTGGGCCGGTGGCAAGTCGCGCAGCGATAGCAGGGCCATCAACAGCGTGTTGATCGGCTCGTCCATGAAGGCCGGGGACTGCCGCCACCAGAAGTTGACGAGCGCACTGATGGGCTCCAGCGACTCCACGGCATGCCACCACTGGCTGGGGATGAAGAGCGCATCGCCTGGCAGCAATTCGAAGGTTTGCGAATGCTCCAGCGCTTGCGCGTAACGCGGAAAGCGGTCGAGGTCGGGACGCGCGTGATCGACGAGGCTGATCGGCTGGCCGGCGGGCGTCAGGTCCAATGGGCCGATGTAGAGGTTGGCCACCTGCTCGGGCGGGAACAGCGTGAAGCGGCGCCGGCCCGCGACGACACAGGCGATGTTGTCCGGCAGGTCGAAATGCGCGGCCACCTGCATGCGGTTGCCCAGCCAGATGCTCGCATGCGGGTTGAGGGGCGCCAGCGCAGGCAGGTCGTTGGGCGGGCGCAGGCCGGGAAAGCAGTGGTCGATGCCGGTAGAGCCGAGGTAGAGGGCGTCCGGCGTGCCGGCCAGCAGCTCGTCCAGCAGCGCGCCGAAGGTGTGGGTCTCGTGCCGGAAGTTGAAGCCGGTGAAGTCGGCGTTGTAGAAGAAGCGCCCGCCGATCTCCGGCGCACCGCGCCAGAGGGCCAGGCGCGTGTCGGCGCCGAAGCCGCGCAGGTAGTCGCAAAAATCGGCGTCGGACCGCTGCGCGGCCTGCACCAGCGGCCAGCGCCCGACCAAGCCGCGCATCAGCACGGGCTGGGTGGACTGGAGCACGTCTGCCGGGATCGCTTCGGCGCTCACATCACTGCGCTCCAACATCCTGCTCAGACCTCCCGTGCGAGGTGGCGCTTGATCAGCTTGGTGAAGTTGGACAGCGACGCGATGGCCATGTAGATAGGCTGCAGGTAGTCGGCCTGGTGCAGCAGGCCCACGGTGCTGCTGTCCAGCGCGGCGAGGCGCTCCTCGTGGATGATGTAGAAGCCCACCAGCTGGCCGCGCGAGCCGTCCGGGCGCTCGACGTCGAGCACGAAGGACTCCAGCAGCTCGTGCTGCGTCAGCGTCTGCACGAAGTCGGTCGTCGTCTGCAGGCCCTCGTGCAGCGTGCGCAGCACGGAGTTCGCGTTCTCGGTGAAGTCGGTCGTGCCGCCATGCGGCAGGAACACGGCCTCGCCCTCGGCGCCCAGGCTAACGCGCTTGCTGTCCATGTCGACCATCATGCGCAGTTCGTCATCGGCGATGCCGATGGAGAACGGCAGGCGCTGCACGGACAGCGGCAGGTAGTCGGCATCCCAGCCCTGCTCGTTCAGGAACAGGTTCTCCCCCTCCTGCAGGCCGAACAGCGCCGCCGGCGCGAAGCCGCCCTTGCCGTCAGGCTGGAAGACGATGGGGTAATGCGCCTGGAGCTTGCGGAACTCGTCCACCGTGACGGGCGCCGACATGATGTCGTCGCCCCATTGCGCGCCACGCTGGGTGATGACGCGCAGGTCCTTGTGCTGGATGTTGTTGAGCAGTTGCGGCATGGATGGGCTCTGGAAATCAAGCGGCCGGCGGCATGCCGTGCTCGCGGATGTGTTGGATGAGATCGCGGTGGCGGGGCAGGCCGCCCAGCAACCGCCGGGTGATTGTCGTCACGTCCTTGAGGCCGGTTTCGGCTTGGGTCCGCTGGTCGGCACGCGGGGCCCGCAGCGCGGGCTTGAAATGCATGCCATAGAGCACGTACTGGTAGCTCGCGGCGGGGAAGACCTCTTCGTTGCGATAGAAGTCGTTGCGCGACGGCGCGCGGTGAGCCCAGAGCTGCAGCAGTTCGCGCAGCGACTCGGGTTGCGTCGCTGCGCTGCGGTGCTCGCGCCAGTAGTCCGCGTCGTCGCGGCGGCTCAGCACATAGTGCAGCTTCAGGAAGTCGATGATGCGCGACCAGCGGTAGGCGAAGGCCTCGTTGAAGCGTTTGGCGACGAGGTCCATGTCAGCGCGATTGGCAGGCCTCTCGTCGCGGATCATCGCGGCCGACAGTTCGACCAGCGCCAGCGCGGACGCCTCCAGCGGCTCGATGAAGCCGGCAGACAGCCCGACGGCGACGCAGTTGCGATGCCAGAAATGCTCGCGGTAGCCGGGGCTGAAGCTCAGCCGGCGTGGCGTTGCGTCGCCCAGCGACAGCCCGTTGCGCTGCAGATGGCCCAGCAGCGCGCGCTCGGCGGCGGCATCGTCGGTATGGCTGCTTGAAAACACCAAGCCGATGCCGCGCCGCGTGGGCAGGCCGATGTCCCACGTCCAGCCCTCGGCATGGGCTGTGGAGATGGTGGCCGATGCGAGCGGCGCCTTGGCATCGGCATGCGGCACCTGCACGGCCAGTGCGCTGTCGTTGAAGAGGACGCCCTTTTGGCATCGGAGGCCGACGCCGTAGTGCTGGCCCAGCAGCAAACTGGCCATGCCGGAGCAGTCGATGAAGAGATCGCCTTCGAGATCGCCGTGCTCGCGGGTCGCAAGCGCCGCGATGTCGCCGTTCTCGTGCGAACGCACGGCGACGAAGTGATCGACGATGTGGCGAACGCCGAGCACCGTCGTCGCATGACGGCGCAGCAGATGGCCGAGCTTGACAGCGTCGAAGTGGTAGCCGTAGTTGAGGACGCCGGCGAAGTCCGGCGTCGTCGTCTGCTTGGGCGCCAGGCTCGCGTCGCACACATGCGGCTGCGCACCCACGCTTTCGGCAAACGCGTGCTCGCCGCCCGCCTGCAGCCATGCGCCTGCCAGGTCGGCCTCGCCATGGCCGTGAGGCAACGTGAAGGGGTGGTAGTAGCGATCACCGGCACCGCCGTACAGCCAGCCGTCGAAGCAGGAGCCCTGCTTGAAGGCTGCGTCGCATTCGCGGATCAGGTCGACTTCACTGAGGCCGATGCGATGCAGCGTGGCGCGCATCGTCGGCCAGGTGCCCTCGCCCACGCCGATGGAGGGCACGTCGGGGGATTCGATGAGCGTGATCTGCAGCGCGTCGGGGCCGTCACCGCCCAGTTCCGCCGCCAGGGTCGCAGCCGTCAACCAACCGGCCGAGCCTCCCCCCAGCACCACGATACGTCGAACGGCTGTCGTCACCTCGGAACTCATCCCGCAAAGTATGGCCGTGCGGGTGCCGGGCACGCCGCAAAGGCCGAGGAATTCTGAAAGGAAATTTGGCCGAGGTGGGCGTTGCGCGCCCGCCTCGGCCAATCTGGGTCGCCCGGCGAACGGCCCCGAGGGGCGTTTACCGGGCGGCGGTGCTCATCGCTCAGAAGCGATAGCGAGCACCGACCAGGTAACGGCGGCCCGTCTGGATCGCGGAGATGATCTCGTTCTTGCTGCGGCCATGGGTGCGGATGTAGCCATCGTTCAAGTTCAGCAAGTCGGCCTGCAGGGTCAGGTTCTTGCCAATCTTGTAGCC
Source organism: Roseateles sp. P5_D6 (assembly GCF_054049415.1). Taxonomy (NCBI): domain Bacteria; kingdom Pseudomonadati; phylum Pseudomonadota; class Betaproteobacteria; order Burkholderiales; family Sphaerotilaceae; genus Roseateles; species Roseateles sp. P5_D6. The sequence continues at coordinate 39,881 of NZ_JBFUMK010000023.1, forward strand.
GATGGACGCGTCCACCTGACCATAGGCCTCGGTGTACCGCGGGTTGTTGCCGTTGTCGTTACCCAAGAGGAACGAATCGCGCCAGTTGTAGGCGGCACGAATCGACCACTGGTCGTTTTCGTAGAAGCCCACCACGTTGGCGGAATCGCTGACACCCACCAGAGGGGACTGCACATCGGTGCTTGACGCGTCGTTGCGGTACTTCAGGCCACTGCGGACCAGCGTGTAGTTGCCCGAGACGCCGAAGCCACTGGTGCTGAACATGTGCTGGAAGTTGAACTCCAGGCCCTTGATGTTGTCGCCACCGGCATTGGACGGCGTCGTGATGTCGAAGATCAGCGGCTGGGCGCCGGGGACCGTGCCCGCAATGTTGCCCTTCAGGAAGTTCGGGTCACTGGCATCGGTGACCGTGACGCCCGGCTGGCCGTTGTAGTTCTTGAAGATGTAGTTGCGCAGCAGCTTGGGACTGTCAGCAGGAATACCCGACGCCCGGGCAGCGTCGAAATACGTGCCGCTGGCAGGCTGGTTCAGGCCGACGAACGTTTGCTGAACCGTCTTCGTGGTGAAGAAGTCGGACACCTTCTTGTAGAAGGCGCCTGCTGCCACATACGATGACTTGGCGTAGTAGTACTCGGCAGACAGGTCCAAGTTCTTGGACTTCAGCGGCTTCAGTGCCGGGTCACCGGTCGAACCGGCGCCGTGGATGTTGTAGCGGCCAGAGTTCGCGTTCAGAGCGACACCGCCCAGCATGTCGCCGAAGTTCGGGCGACCGATGTTGACACCGTAGCTCGCGCGCACCTTGATATCGGACGTCAGGTCGGCATCCCAGTCGATGCTGGGCAGCCAATAGCTGTACTTGCCGTCCTTGGTACCGAAGGTCGTGGTTGCGCCATCGAGCCTCACCTCGTTTTCCGCATACCAGGTGGTGGCGTTGTAGGAGGTGACTTGTGACGAGGACGTGATCTTCGTCTGCTCATAGCGCAGACCGACCGACAGGTTCATCGGGATCACGGTGTCGAAGGCGTGGTCCCACTGACCGTAGGCCGCGGTCGACTTCTCGGTGGTGCGCCAATCGTTGCCGTTGGTGAAGTCCGTATACGGCTTGAAGTAGGCATCTGCCTCCGCCGCGCTCAGCGGATTGCCCGCCGGGAGCGACGTCGGACGATACGACTGCGCGTTCTTGACGGCCTGCGCACGCAGTTGGTCGAAGTTCGGCACGAAGAACGTCGGGAACTGGCGCGGGTCGCTGCTGCCAGGAATCCGGCCGTAGAAGCTGGCGATGTTGTACTGGGCGACGGTCATGTCCTTGAACGAGCCTTGCGGGCCGATGCCACCCCAGTCGCCGTGGAAGTTGTTCGAGCCGGCGGAACGATTCTTCAGCTTGGTGAAACCGAGGCCGGCGAGCAGCTTGTCGTCGGCGCTGAGCTTGTAGGTGCCGCTGGCCTGGACCTGGTCGACGTCCTGGTACGAAATGTTGTTCGTGAACTGAGATCCCGTGACGGTGGTCTTGCTGGAGTCGTACTTCAAGCCGGGCGACTGCATGACCGGGAACTTCTGGTCGTAGTACATCGTCGTGTTGCCCTGGTTGAACATTGCCAGGTCAATGACGTTGGTGTCGCCGTAGGGGCTGTCCGGATTGGTCCGGGACGTCGAATGGTGAGCGTCGAGATCGATGTTCAGCTTCTCGCTGACCTTCCATGCCGCATTGAAACCGGTGGAGTTCAGCTTGGTCTTGACCGCCTGCTGGGCAGCGTACATCGCGAAGTCGTGCGTGCCGTCCCAGGTGGCCGTCTGGATGATCGGGTCGTAGACCTGGCCCGTGGCGGTGAAGGTCGTGGGCGGCTGGCCATTCAACGGGCCCGAATACGAGGGGCCGAACCAGGAGGAGTTCTCAATGGCGTTCTGCTTGGTCGCGTTGATGGCAATCGTGTGGTCCAGCGTGAACTTCAGTTCCTTCGTCGGGGAGAACTGCAGAACGGCCTGACCGTTGATGCGCTCGCGCTCCAGATCGGTCACGCGGTAACGCACGTCATTCGTGTGCGTCACATAGCCGCTGGTCGGGAAGTTCTTCAGGTTGCCGGCCGGAACACCGTCATACGCCGTACCGGCGGCACCGTTCGTAATCGGCTGAGTTTGCCAACCGTTGCCAGTGAAGGCGTTGTTGGAGCCCGAATTGCGCTTCGAGTAGTTGCCGCTGATCGAGATGCCGAGCGTGCGGTCCCCGAAGGACGTGCTGTAGATGCCGGAGATTTCTGGCGTGACCTTCGAGCCCGCAATCTCGCCCGGCAGGCGGCCGATCGACTCGTCATAGTTGGCCTTGATGCCGATGCTGGCGATGGTTTCGCGCACATCCAGCGGGCGGGCCGTCTTGACGTTGATGGTGGCGCCGATACCGCCCGTCGGCGACGAGGCTCGCGCGGTCTTGTACACCTCCAGCGCGGAAACTGCGTCGGAGGACAGGTTGGCAAAGTCGAAGGCGCGGCCGGCACCATTGGAGGTCGGCATCTGCCGGCCGTTCAGCAGCACCATGTTGAACTGCGGGCCGACGCCGCGAACGGTGACTTGCGAGCCTTCACCGCTCATGTTCCGGTCGATGGACACGCCGGCGATGCGCTGCATCGACTCGGCCAGGTTGGTGTCCGGGAACTTGCCGATGTCTTCGGCCACGATGCCATCGACCAAGCCGCGTGAATCGCGCTTCAGGGTGACAGCGCTGTCAAGGGACCGGCGAATACCCGTGATGACCACGGTCTCCAGGGAGTTGGCAGCAGCCGACGCCGCAGATGCAGGTGCCGCAGCGCCAGCCTGCTGAGCATGCACGGCCGCGGCACCCGTAAGCAACGCGATCGATGAGGCCCACGCAACGGGCTTGAGCCGGATGGACCGCACGGGACCACGCCGAACTTTGGAAATCTGAGGGTGTTTCATTTGTCTCCTTACTTGCTTTAAGCGGCTGTAGCGCCGATTGATGACGACTCTATGGCCCGCTGATGCCAGCACTTGGTAGCGTTACCAGCACTCCTCAAAAAAGAGAGTGCCCGTTGCAGGCGCCTGCGTACTGTACGTTTTGGCCTCCCCATGACTCCTGGGGTTTACGCGAGTTGATCTTGCCGTGTGCGCAATCAACAACACCTGCGAAAGCAGCTCTTTCCGGGGTGGCCGGACAGCGAATCGTGCGCTTGCGCGCAACCATCGGGGATGAGCTTTGGTAGCGATCTCAGAATCCTTGCCAAGAGCACATCGATCTGCGGGTCAATTCAAATAGACAACGCTGTCAACAATATCCCAATGTGGCGGAGGATTCAATTGCAGGCGCAGTCTGGTTTTCCCGGAATGGGGACAGAAAGCCCATGATGGGTCACTTGGGCACCAGAGGAGTGCCTCTGGTTTCAGTGCAGGTACGGCGCCCGTGATGAGTTGTCCAAAAGCAACGCAGTGGAGAAAGCAGGCTCAGGCCAGGTCCAGCCGGTAGCCCACGCCGTACACCGAAGCGATGCATTCCTGGGCTGGCTCCAGCGCCGCCAGCTTGCGGCGGATGTTCTTGATGTGGCTGTCGACAACCCGGTCGGACACGTCGCGGAAGTCCTCGTGGATGAGATCCAGCAGTTGCGACCGTTCGAAAACGCGCCCCGGCTGTTGCAGCAGCTGGCGCAACAGGCGGAACTCCACCGGCGTCAACGACAGCGCCTGCTCCTGCCAGACGATGCGCTGGCCCGCCTCATCCACCGCAAAGCCGCCACCCGCCGGCACCAGTGTGGCCGGCGCCAGCCGTCCCTGGGTGCGGCGCAGCAGGGCCTTCACGCGGGCCACGAGTTCGCGCGGGCTGAAGGGCTTGCAGACATAGTCGTCCGCGCCCAGTTCCAGGCCAAGCAGCCGGTCCAGTTCCTCGACACGGGCGCTGTTGATGAGGATGGGCACGTCGCTGAACATGCGCACGGCGCGGCAGACCTCCAGGCCGTCCAGCCCGGGCAGCATGACGTCCAGCAGCACCGCCGCCGGCATCGGGCCGGTCTTGAGCCTCTCCAGCGCCTGGCGGCCATCGGCCAGCCATTCGCTGCGGTAGCCGGCGGCCTGCAGATAGTCCCGCACCAGGGCCGCCAGCTTGGGCTCGTCCTCGACGATCAGGATGAGATCGCTCATAGGCCATTTCCCTCGGGTTTGAGCGGCAGTGTCAGCACCATGGCCAGGCCGCCCAGCGTCGAGGCCTCGGCGTGCAGGCGGCCGCCATGGGCCAGCGCGATGGCACGGGCGATGGCCAGGCCCAGGCCCGAGCCCCCAAAGGCGCGACTGCGCGAGGGGTCGACACGGTAGAGCGGGTCGAACAGACGGTCCAGCTCGGCCTCCGCCACGCCGGGCGGTGTGTCTTCGATGCGGATCTCGATGGCCGTGCCCAGCGAGCGCGCCGACACTTGCAGCAGGCCGGGAGCCTCGGTGTAGCGCAGGCTGTTCTCAAGCAGATTGGCCAGCAGTTGAGAGACTCGCACCGCATCCCAGCACGCGGCCGGCAGCACCTGCGGCAAGGGCGCCTCGATGACCAGGCCCCGCGCCCTGGCACGCGGCGCGACGCGCTCAAGGGCCGCCTGCAGCAGCGCAACCGGCGCCACGGGCTCGAACTCGCAAGGCAGGGACCGCAGCTCCGACGTGGCCAGCAGATGGAAGTCTTCAACCAGGCGGGAAAGGCGCTTGATCTCTTCCTGCAGCGATGTGAGCGCCGTGCTGTCCAGCGGCCGTATGCCGTCCACCAGCGCCTCGACCTCGCCACGCAGCACGGCCAGCGGCGTGCGCAACTCGTGGGACAGCTCGGCGATCCAACGCTGGCGGCTGCTCTCCAGTCGCTGCAGCGCCTCGGCCATGCCGTTGATGTCCGCGTGCAGGCCTGTGATCTCGCTGGCACCGCCGCCATCGCGGGGCGCGGGCAGGCGCACGTCGAACTCGCCCGCCGCGATCCGCCGTGCCGCAACCTGGGCCTCGGCCAATGGCCGCGCCCAGCGCACGGCGAGCAGCCGTGCCAGCACCAAGGCCACGATGAGGACACCCCCGACCACAACGCCCAAGCCGATGTACTGCCGTCGCATGAAACTGGCGTCCACCCCCTCGGCCGGCCCGGCACGTTCCGCCAGCCGCAGCACGGCCAGCGTCTGGCCATTGAGCTTGATGGCGCGGGTCTGGCCGGGGCGGCCCAGCGTCTCGCGGCGGCCCGCCAGCGGGGTGATGCCATCGGCAGCCAGCACAACGACGCGTGGGCCGAAATTGGAAGGATCGCGGCGCGGCGGTGGTGGGTCGCGGCGCGGGTCAGGCGGCGGACGGCGGCCCTCGGGATCGCCACGCTCCGGTGGCGGCGGATCGTCGGACCGGCCGCCCGGCGGTGGTCCTTCAGCAGGGCCGCCATGCCCCGTCGACACGCGCACGGTGTCCAGCCAGTCACGCAGCGCCGGGCGCCAGTCCTGCGGCGCCCCGCCGCGCCGGGCCAGGTCTCGCTCGGCGGCTTCCATCAGTCGCGTCAGGTGCTCGCCGTCCTGAGCCTGCAGATAGTCACTGAAGCCGGCGCGCAGATTCCAGACCACTTGACCGGCCACGGCCGCGACGGCCGCCAGCGCGATGGTGATGAGAAGCAGAGACAACTGGTGGACAAGACGCATGCGCGCATCTTGCCGGGCAACTGTGGAGCCGGCCTCCACAGTTTCTCCATGCTGGGCCCACGCTCGGCCGGGAAGCTCGCGGCATGCCAACGAAGGAGACCGCCATGCTCGCCCGCCACATCCTGCTGCCCGCAATGCTGCTCTGCCTGCTCGCTGGCTGCGGCGGCGGCGCTGGCGGCGCCGCTGCCGACGCCAGCGCCGATGCCGCCGCCCAGCGCCCACCCCGCACGCCTTTGCCAGCGCCCGTTCCCGTGCCGACGCTGGCCCAGGTCGGCGACCGGTTGTTCGAGGAGGTCAGCCTCTCCGCCAGCGGCAAGCTGGCTTGCGCCAGCTGCCACGTCGAGGCGCGCGGCCATTCGGATGCAACCGGCAGCTTCCTGCCCCTGGGTGGTGCCGACGGCACCCACCAGGGCCTGCGCAGTTCGCCCAGCGCTCGCTACCTCGATCAGGCCGGCGCCTTTGGGTTTGACGCCCAGGGCCGGCCGCGCGGCGGGCTGTTCTGGGATGGCCGCGCCAACAACCGCAGCGAGCAGGCGCGCGGGCCACTGTTCAATGCTGACGAGATGGCCAATGCCGACGTCGCCGCGCTGGCAACCCGGTTGCGCGCCCTGCCCTATTCGGCCGACCTGCGTGCCGCAGCCAATCTGCCGGCCGCCGCGACTGACAACCAGTGGGTCGACGCCGCCGTCACCGCACTCGCCCGCTACCAGGCCGATGACGCCAGGTTCCATCCGTTCACAAGCAAGTTCGACGCGGTCCAGGACGGCCGCGCCACCTTCACCGCCCAGGAGCAGCGCGGCCTCAATCTGTTCAACGACCCGCAGCGCGGCAACTGCGCCAGCTGCCATGACAGCCGGCCTGTTCAAATCCAGCCAGGCCTGAACCGCGCCCTGTTCACCAACTTCAGCTATCACGCCCTCGGCGTGCCGCGCAACCAGAGCCAGGCCACCGCCAATCCGGCCTTCTTCGATCTCGGCCTGTGCGCCCGCAGCGACCTCGCTGGCCGCGCCGACCTGTGCGGCATGTTCCGCACGCCGACGCTGCGCAACGTCGCCTTGACGGGACCGTACTTCCACAACGCCCGCTTCGCCGCACTCGAAGACGCCGTCGCCTTCTACGCCACGCGTGACCTCGATCCGGCGCGCTGGTACCCGACCGTCAACGGACAGGCCCTGGTCTACAACGACCTGCCCGCCCTCTACCACGGCAATGTCCAGCAAGGCGCACCCTTCCGGCGCGCCGGCCAGCCGCCGACCCTGACCGCCCAGGACGTGACCGACGTTGTCGCCTTCCTGCGCACGCTCAGCGACGGTTTCGCGACAGCGCCGGCGGCACAGTGAAGGGGTCCGCTCCTGAGAAGAAACTGCTAGAGTCACGGAGAGGTAACTTGGTTACTTCTCCTATAGCAATTCCTTCTCGGACGACCTGCCATGCCCTCACGAGCCGCTCCTGCCCGCCAAGAGATCGACAAAAAGGCCGACAAGAATGAACCGCTGGTGGCCGACATCCGGCTGCTCGGGCGCATCCTCGGCGACGTCATCCGCGAACAGGAGGGGCGCGAGGCCTACGAGCTGGTCGAGCGCATCCGCCAGCTGTCGGTGGCCTATCGCCACAAGCACGACAAGGAGGCCGGCAAGCGCTTCGACAAGCTGCTGAAGAGCCTGTCCGGCGAGCAGGCCGTCAGCGTCATCCGCGCCTTCAGCTATTTCTCGCATCTGGCCAACATCGCCGAGGATCGTCACCACATCCGCCGCCGCGACGTGCACGAGCGAGCCGGCAGCCTGCAGCCCGGCTCGCTGGCCTATTGCCTGGAGCATCTGCACGAGGCCGGCATCCGCCCGACCGAGATCGCCGAGGTGCTCAAGCGCGGCTTCATCTCGCCGGTGCTGACGGCCCACCCGACCGAGGTGCAGCGCAAGAGCATCCTGGACGCCGAGCGCGCCGTGGCCGGCCTGTTGGAAGCGCGTGACCGAGCCGGCACGGAGCGTGAGCTGCGCGACACCGAGGGCCTGCTGCGCGCCCGCATCACCCAACTCTGGCAGACGCGCATGCTGCGCTACTCCAAGCTGACGGTGGCCGACGAGATCGAGAACGCGCTCTCCTACTACCAGTCCACCTTCCTGCGCCAGATTCCCAAGCTCTATGCCGAGCTGGAGGAGCACCTGCCCGGCGAGCAACTGCCCAGCTTCCTGCGCATGGGYMAMTGGATMGGCGGCGACCGCGACGGCAAYCCCAACGTCRGCGCCGTGACGCTCAAGCGCGCCATGCAGCGCCAGAGTGAGGTGGCGCTGCGCCACTACCTGACCGAACTGCACGAGTTGGGCGCGGAGCTGTCCATCTCGCTGCACCTGACGGGCGTCTCTGCCGACATGCAGAAGCTCGCCGAGCGCAGCCCCGACCAGAACGTCCATCGCATGGACGAGCCTTACCGCCGTGCGCTGACGGGCATGTATGCCCGCCTGGCCGCCACCCTGCATGCGCTGACCGGCACCGAGGCGCTGCGCCATGCCGTCGCGCCGCAAGACCCCTATCGCACACCCGATGAGCTGCTGGCCGACCTGCGCATCATCGAGGCCTCGCTGAAGAGCCACCATGCCGAAGCACTGATCGCACCGCGGTTGAGCCCGCTGGTCCGCGCCGTGCAGGTGTTCGGTTTCCACCTCGCCACGCTGGACCTGCGCCAGAGCAGCGACCAGCACGAGCTGGTGCTGGCGGAGTTGCTGGCCACGGCCCGGATCGAGGCCGACTACCCGGCGCTCGATGAAGCCGCCAAGCGCGAACTGCTGCTGAAGCTGCTGAACGACGCCCGCCCGCTGCGCGTCATCGGCGCGAGCTATACCGACAAGACGCTGTTCGAACTCGCCACCTTCGAAGCCGCCCGCGAGGCCCTGGCCCGCTTCGGCCGCGAGGCGCTGCGCCACTACATCATTTCGCACACCGAGTCGGTGTCCGACCTGCTGGAAGTGGCCCTGCTGCTGAAGGAAACCGGCCTGCTGCGCGGCGTGCTGACCGAGTATGCGGTCAGCGACCTCATCATCGTGCCGCTGTTCGAGACCATTGGCGACCTGCGCGTCGCGCCGGACATCATGCGCGAGTTCTACGCCCTGCCCGGCGTGCGCGGCCTGGTGGACCGTTCGAGCGGCGAGCAGGACATCATGCTGGGCTACTCAGACAGCAACAAGGACGGCGGCATGTTCACGTCGTCCTGGGAGCTCTACCGCGCCGAGATCGMGCTGGTCGMGCTGTTCGACGAATTGAAGCGCGTCGGCCCCATCACGCTACGCCTCTTCCACGGCCGTGGCGGCACCGTCGGCCGCGGCGGCGGCCCGAGCTATCAGGCCATCCTGGCCCAGCCTCCCGGCACCGTGAACGGCCAGATCCGCCTGACCGAGCAGGGCGAGGTCATCGCCTCCAAGTACGCCCACCCGGAGATCGGCCGGCGCAACCTGGAAACGCTGGTGGCCGCCACGCTGGAGGCCACGCTGCTGCATCCGACGCAGAGCGCGCCCAAGGGCTTTTTGCAGGCTGCACAGGCGCTGTCGGACGCAAGCTTCGACGCCTACCGCGGTCTCGTCTACGACACGCCCGGCTTTGCCGACTACTTCTTCGCCAGCACGCCGATCCGCGAGATCGCCGAGCTGAACATCGGCTCRCGCCCGGCCTCACGCAAGGCTACGCGCGCCATCGAAGACCTGCGCGCCATCCCCTGGGGCTTTTCCTGGGGCCAGGCCCGCGTCGCCCTGCCCGGCTGGTGCGGCTTCGGCTCCGGCGTGGAGGCCTTCCTCGGCGAAGAGCCGGCACAGCGCGCCAAGAACCTGGCCCTGCTCAAGCGCATGCTCAAGGGCTGGCCCTTCTTCCGCGCGCTGCTGTCCAACCTCGACATGGTGCTGGCCAAGACCGACCTGGCCCTGGCCGAGCGCTACGTCGAGCTGGTGGAAGACAAGAAGCTCGGCAAGCGCATCTTCACGGCCATCCGCGCCGAGTTCGACCTCACGCAAGCGGCGCTGAGCCTCATCACCGGCGACGACAAGCGCCTTGCGGCCAACCCGTCGCTGGCCCGCTCCATCGAGCACCGCTTTCCCTACATCGATCCGCTCAACCACCTGCAGGTCGAGCTGATGCGCCGCTACCGCCGCACCCAGGCCGACGACCCGGCCATGGAGCGCGTGCAGCGCGGCATCCATCTGTCCATCAACGGCATCGCCGCGGGGCTGCGCAACACCGGTTGAAGCGCACGCCCCCGACCGCGTCGCCTGGACGCTAGCGCTGGTAGGCCGCCAGCGTGTCGCCAACGACGCGCACCGTGTCGCCCACGCGGAAAGACGGCGGGTCGGCATAGACAACCGTGCGCTGCTGGCCGTCGTTCGTGCGCACCACCACTTCATACTGCGTGCGCTCGCTGTTGCGCTTCTGGATCTCGCGGCCCAGCAGCGCGCCGCCCACTGCTCCGGCCACGCCCGCGGCCGTGCGGCCATCGCCCTTGCCGAACTGGCTGCCCACCACCGCGCCCAGCACGCCGCCGGCCACCGTGCCCAGCACGCGGCCCTCGCCGTCGACCTGCACGGCATTCACGGCCTGCACGGTCGCGCAGTCATAGCAGGCCTCGGCGCGGCGCGGCGGCAGGTTCACACTGGCATACGCATTGGGCACGCTGCTGCGCACGCTGCGGTCCCCCAGGCGCAACTGGGCCGTCAGAGGCCGCTCGGTATCCACCCAGGCGCCGCGCGGCAGCACATAGGTGCCGGCATATTCGCCGGGGCGAATCTCCTCGAGGACGATGTTGCGCGTCTCGCTGCCCTGCAGCAGCACGGAGGCCTGGCCACCTGGTGTGCCACGCAAGGTGTAGCGCAGCGCCTCGGCGCGGCCACGGCCGCGTTCGCGCACAACATCCATGGACTGGATCTCCGGCCGCAGGGCCGTCTCGCCCGGCACCGGCCAGCCCGCCTGCAGCGCTTCGCCCAGCAGCGCCGTCGTGACGCGGTTGTCACGGCGCAGATTGGCATGCACCCGCGAATCCGGCCCGATGCGGTCCGAGCGGCCAATGATGTAGCTGCCCTGATAGCGGCCCGCGCTGGTCTCGTCCAGGCGCACCGTGCGCCGGCTGCCGTCGATCTGCAGCAGCACGTTTGCCCCCGGCGTGCCCCAGACCGTGAAGTTCAGCTCGGCGCCCGGCTCGAGGCGGTCGACCTGTTCGACGTCGAAGCCCGTCACGCGCAGCATCGCCACCTGGCTGCTGCGCTGCTGCGCCTGGGCTGGCTCGGCCAGGAAGGGCGTGCCGGCCACCAGCGCGCAGGCCAGGGCCGTTGCCGAGAAATGCTTGGCGTGCTTCATTGCGCGCTCCTGTTGATTGGGGAGCCCCAGCCTAGGCGCCACCGCAGTGCAGCAAACATCGGCCTGCGGCCTGCTCACGGGTAGGCCCATACCTACAGCCCCTTCCATGCGACTGGGTTCGTGATCCCCTGCGCCGCCCGCCGGCGCGGCGGCCTGAAACGAATGAAACAAACGCCCGGCCCTTCGCAGCCTGCTTGAAACACACGCACCGGAGGATGCCGCCACATACCGGAGATCGCCATGACCGAGTCCCAAGCCACCCCCGTCGTCTGCCTGCACTCCAGCGCCGCCAGCGGCAAGCAATGGCGCCGCCTCGTTGCCCAGGGTAGTGACGCCTGGCAGTGGCACACGCCCGATCTCTACGGCCATGGCGGCCGGCCCGACTGGCCGGAGCTGATGCCCAGCCAGCTGTCGGTCGAAGCCAACGGCGTGCTCGCCGGCTTGCCGTTCGCAACCAACCAGGGCTTTCATCTCGTCGGCCACAGCTATGGAGGCGCCGTCGCCCTGCAGATGGCCCTGCAGCAGCCGCAGCGCGTGCTGTCGCTGACCTTGTACGAACCCGTGGCCTTCGGCGTGCTGCCAGCCCTGGGTCCGAACGAGCCGGAGTGGGAAGAAATCAGCGCGGTCGCCGCCACGCTGGGTGCCGCACTCGACCGCAGCGACGATTTCGGCGCCGCGCGCGGTTTCTGCGCCTATTGGCAGGGCCGCGACGTCTGGCCCGAGATGGACATCGCCGCGCAGCTGCGTATCGCCGAAGCCATGCCGACAGTGCGCCGCCATTTCGAGGCCCTGTTCGCCGCGCAATGGAGCGACAGCTTGCTGGACCTGCTGCGCATGCCGGTGCAACTGATCTGCGGCAGCGCCACCCGCGCCAGCGCCCGCCGCGTGGCGCAGAGCCTGTCGGTGCGGCTGCCGCTGGTGAAGCTCAGGATGCTGGACGGTGCCGGGCACATGGCGCCGATCACGGAGGCGGCGCGGGTCAATGGGCTGGTGCTGGAGAGCCTGAGGGCGATGCAGCGGGTACCAGCAGGTTGACTCAACCCTTGCTGGCAGAGGCTGGCTGGCGCGGCGTGGCCATGATGCGCGCCAGGACGGCCGAACCGGCACTCGACGCCGCCGGTAGGCCGTCACCCCGGCTGCCACGATCCCAAACCAGCGATGCGTCCGTGCAGTCATGCCGTCAACATAGGCAAGGCCGGCCGCCTCAGGGTGGCGCGGATGCCGGCCTGTCCTTCATCACCGTGCGGGCATAGGCCAGCTCGCCCTGGCGAGCCAGCAGGGCGAGCTGTCGCCCCATGCGGCTGAGGCCGCCACAGTTGGGCTCTTTCAACCACCGCATCGAGTCTGCCGCCATCGCCTCAAGGACCCGGTTGCCCTCATCGCGCTGCAGAGCCTTGGCGCTGTGCACCAGGCCGACGCGCTCCTCCAGCCTGTACAGCAGGCTGGCTTCGATGAGCTCCGTCGTCATCTCGGGCAGGCGTCGCACGGCTTGCTCGCAAAGCTGGCGCCTGTTGGCATCACCGAGCGTTTCGGGGCGGCAGGCGCGCGAGATCTCGAAGTGCGGGCTTTGCATGATGGCCATGTCTTTCCCAAGCACCATCATCAGAGCCATGGCCTCCTCCGGCGTCGGCTCGGCCGCCGCGACTTCGGCCATGGCGATGGATAGCGGCCTGAATGGCGGGGCCGTGCGGGCACGCTGGGCGAATTGATAGAGGGCCTGGGAAACACCCGCTGCGTCGCCACGCTGCTGGCTGTCCTGCATGCGGGCTTGCCAGGGCCAGGCGTCGCCAGGGTTGAGCAGCTCCAGCCTTTCCAGGGTCAGTGCGGCACAGGCCGTCGGCAGAGGACCGGGGGCCTGCGGTTCTGTCAGGAACACGCCACTGGGATACGACGCCGGCGGCAAAGGCGGCCTGGCGGCAGCAACTCGGCGGGCTGCATCGTTGCGGCAGGCACTCAGTGCCAGGCGATAGGCTGCCGCGTCGGTGGTCGTGGCCGCGAGCGCGGCGGCCGCCTGCACGTCGTCACGCAGCACGGCGGCGGAGATACGCTGCCCCGGGCTACCCGCCTCCAAACGCCTGAGCAGGCTGGCCCTGCCCTCCTCGGCCTGCCGCTCCCAGACCTGCGCCCAAGGCGGCGGCTCCTCGCTCTTGCCATCCATGTCGGCACGCTTCACCCGGCCGAAGCCGCAGACCTCGACGAATTCCTTCGACTCGGCGCCCGCCGGCCCGCTGGCCTGTGGCTGCACCACGGAGGCCGCGATGGACCGCGCGGCCGCAGTCGCCAGCGCTGGCACCGGCGTCGAGCTGGCCGCGACCGATGGCGCGGCGACTGGCGCCGCCGAGCTGGGCTGCGGTGGCCGCCACACCCGCCACCCGGCCAGGCCGCCGGCAGTCGCCAGCATCAGCAGGCCCAACGCCAGCCACCTCCTGCCTCGCCTCAACGCGCCTGTCCCGCCAGTGCCTCGCGCACGGCCGCCACCTGGCGCCGTGACACGGCCAGCCATTCGTCGACATGGACGACGCGCACCGCCCAGCTGTCGGCCACCTCGGCGGAGTCACCGCCATCCAGTTCGCCGAAGGATGTCGGCGCGTGGCGCTCCAGTTCGCGCACGGCCCAGCGCGCCACCAACGCGTTGCGGTGCACACGCAGGAAGCGCTCGCCGAAGCGCTGCTCCAGGTCGGACAGCGCCCCGTCCATCACATGGCTTTCGCTGGCGGTGCGCAGCGTCAGGTATTTCAGTTCGGCCTTGAAATACAGCACCTCCGCGATCGGCACGCGCAGCAGGCGGCCCCGGTCGGTCAGCGTGACGAAGTCAGCCGTATCGGTTGCGGCAGGCGCGTCCAACGGCTGCTGGGCCTGGGCGGCACCCCGCTCGGCCAGGCGCTGCGCGGCGCGGGCCAGGGCGGCCTGCAAGCGCTCGCGGCGCACGGGCTTGGTCAGGTAGTCGAGCGCGTCGAGTTCGAAGGCGCGCAGCGCATGCATGGCGTGGGCCGTGACGAAGATGATCAGTGGCGCCGGCAGGCCGGGCTGGTCCGCCTGACGCTGGGCCAGGCTGTCGGCGAATTGCAGGCCGTCGGCGCCGGGCATCTGCACGTCCAGCAGCACGATGTCGCAGCCATGCTCGCGCAGCCAGGCCGCGGCCTGGGAACCGGTGGCCGCCTCGGCGACGACCTCGCAGCGCGGTTCCTGGATGGCGTCGACCAGGCCGCGCAGGCGCAGCCGGGCCAGAGGTTCGTCGTCGACGAGGAGGACGCGCAGGGCTGTGGTCATAACGGCACCAGGATACGCAAGGAAAAGCGCTGCTCGGTGGATTCGAGCTCGAAGCGCGCCGCGACATCGTGCATCAGCTTCAGCCGCTGACGCACATTGCGCAGGGCCAGGCCATGGCCGGCCGTTCGCGTCGGCCCGCCGACGGTGTTGACGATGCGGATCTCGACCTCGGCGCCGCGGCGCATCGTGGTGACCTCCAGCTCGCCGCCCTCGTCATTGGGCTCGACGCCATGGCGCACGGCGTTCTCCACCAGCGGCTGCAGCAGCAGCGGCGGTACGCGCACGCTGTTCGCCTCGGGGTCGAGGTGCCAGACGATGCGCAGCCGCTTGCCGAAGCGGATCTGCTCAATGGCGAGGTAGCGACGCGCCAGCTCGACCTCCTCGGCCAGCGTGACCGAGGCGCTGGCGTCGGCCAGGGCGACGCGGAAAAGCTCGGCCAGGTCCTCCAGCACGCTCTCGGCGCGCGCCGGGTCGATTTGCACCAGGGCGATGGCACTGTTCAGCGTGTTGAACAGGAAGTGCGGCCGGATGCGCGACTGCAGCTCGACGAGCTGAGCCAAGGCGTCGGCCGGGCGCTGGGTGTGCTCGCGCATCTTGAGCCAGGCCAGCAGCAGGGCCGCGCCGCTGGCGCCACAGACGGCGATGCTGGCGACGCGCCAGGCGCCAGCCGGGTCTTCGCTCGTCAGGCTCAGCAGGCCAAAGCCCATCAAGGCACCGACGGCGCCGAGCAGCATCAGCGCGCCCCACTGCACCGGCTCGGGCAGGCGCGGCCACAGCCGCTTGGCCGCGCAGACGACGAGCAGCCAGGACAGCACGGCGAACATGGTCACGACCGTGCCGTTGGCCGTCAGCGTCAGCCATTGGCCGGCATCGCGCGCGACGACGGCTACCCCCAGGGCCAGCAACAGCTGCACGCCAAGCACGGCGCGCAGCACCAGGCCAACGTGGCAGACGTCGAAGGCGCGCGTCGGGTCCAGCAGCGGCGCCTTGTTGAGCTCGGGCAGTTCAGGCAGCTCGGTGGCCGCGAAGCCCAGCCATTGGCTGAGCTGCATGGACTCGTGCCAGACGCTGTGGTGCGCTGGCGCGCGACGCTTGAAGAAGGGCATGTGGGGCTCGGATTTGTTGGCGTTCGATAATCCCGGGCTGCGCCTGCATTTTGCGCGCTGAATTCCGCCGCCCGCCTCATCTCAGTCATGTCAGACAACCAACTCGCGAATAAGTCCCAAGCCTGGTCCGCCCTCTTCTCAGAGCCGATGAGCGATCTGGTCAAGCGCTACACGGCCAGCGTCGGCTTCGACCAGCGCCTGTGGCGGGCCGACATCGCCGGCAGCCTCGCTCATGCCGAGATGCTGGCGGCGCAAGGCATCCTCAATGCTGAGGACCATGCGGCCATCCAGCGAGGCCTGGGCGAGATTGCCGCCGAGATCGAGGCCGGCCAGTTCGAGTGGAAGCTGGACCTSGAGGACGTGCACCTCAACATCGAGGCGCGSCTGACCGAGCGCGTCGGCRWTGCCGGCAAGCGMCTGCACACCGGCCGCAGCCGCAACGACCAGGTCGCGACCGACGTGCGCCTGTGGCTGCGCGGCGAGATCGACGAGATCAGCGGCCTGCTCAAGGCTCTGCAGACCGTGATGGTGGAAAAGGCCAGCGAGCATGCCGATGTGATCCTGCCCGGCTTCACGCACCTGCAGGTGGCGCAGCCGGTCAGCTTCGGCCACCACCTGCTGGCCTATGTGGAGATGTTTGCCCGCGATGCCGAACGCATGCTCGACACCCGCAAGCGCGTCAACCGCCTGCCGCTGGGCGCCGCGGCACTGGCCGGCACCAGCTACCCGCTGGACCGCGAGCGCGTCGCGAAGACGCTGGGCATGGAGGGCGTGTGCCAGAACAGCCTGGACGCGGTGAGCGACCGTGACTTCGCGATCGAGTTCTCGTCGGCCGCCACGCTGGTGATGCTGCACATCTCGCGGCTGTCCGAGGAGCTGATCCTGTGGATGAGCCAGAACTTCGGCTTCATCGCCCTGCCCGACGCCTTCTGCACCGGCTCGTCGATCATGCCGCAGAAGAAGAACCCCGACGTGCCCGAACTGGCGCGCGGCAAGACGGGCCGCGTGGTCGGCCACCTCGTCGGCCTCGTCACGCTGATGAAGGGCCAGCCGCTGGCCTACAACAAGGACAACCAGGAGGACAAGGAGCCCTTGTTCGACACGGTGGACACCTTGAAGGACACGCTGCGCATCTTTGCCGACATGCTGGCCGGCCTGACCGTCAAACCCGAGGCCATGCGCGCCGCGGCGCTGAAGGGCCATGCGACCGCGACCGACCTGGCCGACTACCTCGTCAAGAAGGGCGTGGCCTTCCGCGATGCGCACGAGGTGGTCGCCCATGCCGTCAAGACGGCGACGGCCAAGGGCGTGGACCTGGCCGCGCTGTCGCTGGACGAGCTGAAGGCCTTCGACGCGCGCATCGAAGCCGATGTGTTCGAGGTGCTGTCGCTGGAAGGTTCGCTGAACGCGCGCAATGTGCTCGGTGGAACCGCACCGGCCCAGGTGCGCGCCCAGGTGGCCCGCCATCGCGCCCGTCTCGCATGAGCACACTGGCCTGGAATGAAAAGCTGGTCCTGAACCAGTCGACGCTGGACACCACCCACGAAGAGTTCGTCGGCCTGCTGAACGCCTTCGGCGCTGCGCTGGACGCCGGCATCGACGCCCTGCCCGCCTACCACGCGCTGTTGGCTCACACCGAGGCTCACTTCGCGATGGAGGAGGACTGGATGGCGCGCTGCGGCTTCGAGGCGCAGAACTGCCATGCCAGCCAGCACGCCATGGTGCTGAACGTGATGCGCGAGGCGCTGCGCTATGCCAATGAGCTGGACGACCGCGAACCGCTGAACATCCTGCGCACGGAGCTGGCCGGCTGGTTCCCGCAGCATGCCGAGATGATGGATGCGGCCCTGGTCTTCACGATGGCGCAGCGCGGCTTCGATCCGGCAACAGGGGAATGCCGCGAAGCCGCCGAAGCGGCCGCGAGCCATAGCTGTGGCTCGGGCGGCTGCGCCTGAGGGGGCCTGGGCGGCTGTGGGAGTGGCCCGCGTTGGGCCTGGCCGCGGCGCAGGCAAGGCGCGAGGACGACGTGGGCTCGCGCCCACGAGGATCGAGCAACGCAGCCTGCGTCGCGGCCAGGCGCAACCCGAAGGGCTGAAACGAGTTGCGCATCCTGATTCGCTGACAGCGTCCAAGCGTTGGCCGCAACTCGTCTCAGCGCGGGCTGCTACCGCGGCTGCCCAGGCTCCCTTTACTTCTTCAGATAGTCGAAAAACGCCTGCGAGTTGGACTCGCGGCCGAGGAAGTCCTTGACCAGCTCCGGCGCCGGCTTCTGTGCGCCCTGGCCCAGCACCAGGTCGCGGTAGCGCTTGCCGACTTCGGGGCTCAGCTTGTCGGCCGCAAACGCCGTGCGCAGGTCCATGGCGACGACCAGGCTCCACAAATAGCCGTAGTACCCGGCGCCATAGCTGCCGGCGATATGGGCAAAGCCGGCCGGGAACATCGTGCCCTGCACGTGGCCCAACGGCGTGGCGCCTTCCATCTTGGCCCACAGCGGCATGGGTTCGGGCTTGGCTTGCTGGTGCAGCGTGATGTCGTAGCTGGCATACAGATGCTGGCGGCCGAACTGGCCACCCTTGCCGTAGTGCTTGGCGGCCTCGGCCTGGTCCACCATCACGTCCGGCACAGGCTTGCAGGTCGGGCAGACCTCCTGCATCAGCTTGAGCACCTTCTTGTCATAGACCCAGTCCTCCAGCATCTGCGACGGCGCCTCGACGAAGTCATGCATGACGCTGGTGCCCGCGGTAGCCGCATAGCGCGTGTTGGACAGGTTCACATGCACCGCATGGCCCAGCTCGTGCAGCAGGGTCTCGACCTCGTCCAGCGTCAGGCCGTTGCGGTCGAAGTTGACGACGAGCGCCGCCACCGGCGTGCGGCCAATGCGCGTCGCGCTGCCGCGCAGCGGCCAGACGGCCGCGTGGTTGTACTTGCCGTCGCGCGGGTAGAGGTCGACGTAGAGCTGCGCGATGGGCTTGCCCGAAGCGGCGTCGCTGACGACATAGGTCTGGGCCTCGTCCTGCCAGAGCTTGTTGTCGATGCGCTGGTACTTCACGCCCATCAATTTCTCGATGATGTGCATCGAGAACTCCAGGCTGGCCTGGGGCGGGAAGTAGGGGCGGAAGGCGTTCTGATCGACGCTGAACTTCTGCAGCTTGACGCGCTCGCTGTAGAAGGTCGCGTCCCAGCGCTCGACCTTGGTCTGCTCCAGCGGCGTGCCCAGGTGCTTGGCCTTGTCGGCACGCAGCTCCTGCAGCTCCGTGTTCTCACGGGCGTTGACGGCACCGGTCACGGAGTCGAGGAAGCGCGTCGCCGTCGCGCCATCCTTGGCCATCTGGCGGCGCAGGTTGAAGTCGACATAGTTGTCGAAGCCGAACAGCTTGGCGTACTCGCCGCGCAGCGTGACGATCTGCGCCAGCAGGTCAAGGTTGCCCTGGCCGCCCTCGTTGACCTTGGCCAGCCACATGCGCTGGCGCGCCTCGCCGCTCTCGGCGCTGCGCATGACCGGCACGTAGCTCGGGTAGTCCACACCCAGCAGGATGCGGCCCTGCTCGTCGCGCTTGGCCTTTTCCCAGACGCTGGCCGGCACACCCTTGAGTTCGGCCTCGGTGAAGGCTACGCGGGTGCCGGCGTCGCGGATCTTCTTGTTGAACTGCTGGTCCAGTTCGGTCAGCTTGTCCAGGATCTGCTTGGCGCGCTCGCGCTTGGCCTTGGGCAGGGCCACGCCGCTGTCCTCGAACTGGCCCGAGGCCAGGCGCACCAGCTCGGCATCGACGGCGTCCTTCTTGGGCGCCTTCTGCAGCGCGCGGTAGACCTTCTCGTTCTGGCCGAAGCTGGAGCCGAAGTCGGCCCAGCGCAGCGAGCAGGCCTGGGCGGCGTCGCGCACGGCCTTGGTCGGATGGACGTTGAGGACAAAGTCATCGGGGCCTTGGTTGTCCTCCAGATAGACGGTCAGGTCGTCATAGGCGGCCAGCCAGCCGGCGTCGACCTTGCGCTTCTCCAGTTGCGCAACGCGCTGCTTGGCGCTCTTGAGACCGGTGTCGCAGCGGGCCTGCACATCGGCAACGCTGCCGAAGGTCGGGAAATTGGGGGCCGGCAGCTTGGGTTGAGCGTGCGCGGTGGCGATCAGCGCCAGGGTGGCGAGCGTGGTCAGGACGGGTTTCATCGCGTCTCCTTGTGGGAAGGGCGCGATTCTCTTTGCCGGAACGGCCTCAGCCGTTCGGCACTCCCCTATTTCTGGAGCAGGGTTTTTACTTGGATCAATGCGCTCGGATCGTCCAGCGTCGTCAGGTCGCCCGGATCACGTCCCTCGGCCACGGCCTGCAGCGCGCGGCGCAGCAGCTTGCCCGATCGCGTCTTGGGCAGCAGCGTCACGAAGTAGACGCGCGCCGGCCGCGCCACCGCACCCAGCTGGGCGTCGACATGCTTCATGACCTCGCCCTCCAGCGCGAGCGAGGCTTGGCCGGGATCGCGCAACACCACGAAGGCGATGGCGACCTGGCCCTTGAGCTGATCGGCCACACCGACGACGGCGACCTCGGCCACCGCCTTGTGGCCCGAAATGCATTCCTCGATCTCACGCGTACCCAGGCGGTGGCCGGCCACATTGATGACGTCGTCCGTGCGGCCGAGGATGAAGGTGTAGCCGTCGGCATCGCGCAGGCCCCAGTCGAAGGTGGAGTACACCTCGCGGCCCGGCACGCTCTTCCARTAGGTGTTGACGAAGCGCGCGTCGTCGCCCCAGACCGTCTGCAACGTGCCCGGCGGCAGCGGATGTTCGATGACGAGCACGCCCTTCTGGTTGGGCTCGGTGAGCTCGGCGCCGGTGTTCTCGTCGAGCAGCTTCACGTCATAGCCATACATCGGCACGCCGGGCGAGCCCAGGCGCGTCGGCACGGCTTCGACACCGGGAATATGGTGGGCCACCGTCAGCAGCGGCCAGCCGGTCTCGGTCTGCCAGTAGTTGTCGATGATCGGGACGCCAAGCCCGTCGGCAATCCAGCTCGCCGTGGGCTCGTCCAGCGGTTCACCGGCCAGGAAAAGCGCCCGCAGCGACGACAGGTCATGGCGCTTGAGTAGCGCGGCATCATGCTTCTTCAGCACGCGCACCGCCGTCGGCGCGCTGAACATGACGGTCACCTTGTATTTCTCGACCAGGCTCCACAGCACGGCTGCGTCAGGGTTGACCGGCGTGCCCTCGTACATCAGCGTCGCCATGCCGGCRATCAGCGGGCCGTAGACGATATAGCTGTGGCCCACGACCCAGCCGATGTCGCTGGTGGAGAAATAAGTCTCGCCCGGCTTGCCGCCGAAGATCCAGTCCATGCTGGTGGCCAGCGCGACCGCATGGCCGCCGACGTCCCGCTGCACGCCCTTGGGCCTGCCTGTCGTGCCGCTGGTGTAGAGGGTATAGCTTGGTGTGTTGGACTCGAGCCAGACGCAGGGCACGCAGGCGTCGGCATGTTGGCGGCGCAGCGCGGCGTAGTCCAGGTCGCGGCCAGCCACCAGCTCGAAAGGCACCAGGCCGCGGTCCACCATCACCACCGCGGCGGGCTTGTGCGCGGACAACTGAACCGCCTCGTCGAGCAGCGGCTTGTAGGCGATGCGCCTGC
Organism: Roseateles sp. P5_D6; assembly: GCF_054049415.1. NCBI lineage: Bacteria > Pseudomonadati > Pseudomonadota > Betaproteobacteria > Burkholderiales > Sphaerotilaceae > Roseateles > Roseateles sp. P5_D6. The sequence goes on from NZ_JBFUMK010000023.1 coordinate 60,833, forward strand.
CGGCGCGGCTGCCCGCGTCGGCGCTGACGATGAGTTTCGGCGTCGCGTCCTCGATGCGGCTGGCCAGGCTGACCGATGCGAAGCCCCCGAACACGACCGAATGGATGGCGCCGATGCGCGCACAGGCCAGCATCGCGAACGCGGCCTCCGGAATCATGGGCATGTAGATCAGCACGCGGTCGCCGGAGCCCACCCCCTGCGCGACCAGCATGGCGGCCATCACCTCGACCTCAGCCTGCAGTTCGGCAAAGCTGTAGACCTTTTCCTGCCCGACTTCGGTCGACACCCAAATCAGCGCGCGGTCGTCGGGCCGCGTGGCGGCATGCCGATCCACCGCGTTGTGGCAGAGATTGGTCGTGCCACCAACGAACCAACGTGCGAACGGTGGGTTGCTTGCATCACAGATTTGCTGCGGTGGCGTCTGCCAATCAATGCGCCTGGCCTGCTCGGCCCAGAAGGCGTCGCGCTCGCTCAACGAGCGTCTGTGGAATTCGGCATAGGACTTGGTCATGCGGGGAGTGTGAATCCGGGGCACTGACGGCAATCTGACCTTTCGCAACACCTTGGCGTGATGAATTGCAGGGTTTTTACGGGGTTCACCGTCGGCCAAGCCGGGGTTTGCCCTGAAAATCGCGCGCTTTACGTCCGCTTCGATTGACGGTGCCAGGGTGCCCCCCTAACCTCCGCGCCGCTGTCCCACTCCGCTATCGCGACCGCCCACGGTCCGCCCCGGTTTCTCTCTTCCTGAATGCCCTTGTCTGCTGCCCTGCTGAACCGCATCGCTGTTGCCGGCCTCCTGGCCGCCAGCTTTGCTGCGCATGCGCAAGGCGTGGCCCAGGCCGCGACAGTCACGCCGCCACCAGGCACGATGACGGGAGCCTACGGCCAGAGCCTGCAGCAGCAGGCCGCCACGGACAAGGCCAACACCCAGCCGGCAGGCGCCACCAAGCCCGCAACGGCCCAGGATGCCGTCAGCCGCTTCCTCAGCGAACGCGGCCTGCTGGCCAGCGCTGAATCGGGCGGGTCATCTCGCCTGCTGGCCAGCGTGCGCGACACCGCGTCCGACCTGGTGCTGTCGGCCATGAACTTCCTCGGCGTGCGCTACACGCGCGGCGGCAATTCGGTCGAGAACGGCTTTGACTGCAGCGGCTTCACCCGCCACATCTTCGAGATGAGCGTGGGCCTGGTGCTGCCGCGCCGCGCCGACGAACAGGCCAAGGACAGCAGCCTGCTGCCCATCCACCAGAACGAACTCAAGCCTGGCGACCTGGTGTTCTTCAACACGATGAAGCGCACCTTCAGCCATGTGGGCATCTATGTCGGCGAAGGCAAGTTCATCCACGCCCCGCGCACCGGCAGCGCCGTGCGGGTGGAAGACATGCGCGATTCCTACTGGGCCAAGCGCTTCACGGGCGCACGCCGCGCAGACCTGAAGGCGGCAGCCGGCGAAGGCCCGGTCACGCGCTGACTCCGCCGTTCTCGCGCCAGGACTGCGAGAGCAACTCCTTGACGCAGCCCAGCTTGGCTTTCGCGAGCAGCAGCTTCACGCCGCAGCGTCTGGCGCCCCAGAACAGCGGCTCAACGACGCCGGCCTCACGATCGATCCACGCATCGCGCGAATCCTCGTCCTTGATGAAGACGCGCAGCTCCGCGCCGTCGGGCGTCATCGTCGCGAAGATCTTGCCCTTCGCGCCTGGCAGCCGGAAGGACGTCAGTTCGTGATGAGGCGTTTCGACCGCACCGGGCAGGCCCAAGGCGATTGCTCGGGCCTGCGCTGCGTTCATCCCGCGATGCGCTTGGCCACCAGCGTCAGGATCTCGTAGCTCGCGCACAGCTCATCGCGCTGGTTGGTCACGGCCACATCCCAGCCGATGACGCCTTGCGCGGGCTGGTCGTCGCGCGGCGGGCGGTCGATCTTGCGCTTGGCGGTCAGGCGTGCCTGGATGGTGTCGCCGATCGCCACGGGCGTGACGAAGCGCAGATTCTCCAAGCCGTAGTTCGCGAGCACCGGGCCTGGCGCCGGGCTGACGAACAGCCCTGCCGCGGCCGACAGCACGAAGTAGCCGTGGGCAATGCGCTGGCCGAAGGGCGATTCCTTCGCGGCGACCTCGTCGAAGTGCATGTAGAAGTAGTCGCCCGACAGGCCACCGAAGGCGACGATGTCGGCCTCGCCCACCGTGCGGCGGTGGGTCAGCAGGCTCATGCCCACCTCGACGTCCTCGAAGTAGCGACGGAAGGGATGGATGTCGCTTTCAGTGACGGTGCCGCCGCGCTGGTACTCACCGGTGATAGCCGAGATCATCGTCGGCGAGCCCTGCACGGCGCAGCGCTGCAGGTAGTGCTTCACGGCGCGCAGGCCGCCCAGTTCCTCGCCGCCGCCCGCGCGGCCGGGGCCGCCGTGCTTGAGCTTGGGCAGCGGCGAACCATGGCCGGTGTTCTCCAGCGCGGCTTCGCGGTCCAGCACCAGCATGCGGCCATGCCAGGCTGCAAAGGTCGGCACAGCTTGCGCAGCGAGTGCCGGCGTCTTCGTGCAGATGGTGCCGACGAGGCTGCCGCGGCCCAGCGTCGCCAGGTGCAGGGCCTCCTCGAAATCGCCATAGGGCAGCAGCGTCGTCACCGGGCCGAAGGCTTCCAGGTGGTGGGCGTCGCTCGCAGCCGAGTCGCGGGCCAGCAGCAGCGTCGGGGCGAAGAACGCGCCGTCGCTGACACCTTCGCCCTTGGGCGCAAAACCGTCGCGCCCGGACAGCAGCAGCTCGCAGTTCTTGGCCAGTTGGGCCACGCGTTCGGCCACGTCGGCCTGCTGCGCCTTGCTGGCCAGCGCACCCATGCGCACGCCTTCGACAGCCGGGTCACCCACCACCGTCTTGGACAAGCGCGCCTTCAGTGCAGTGGCCACCGCATCGAGGCGGTTGGCGGGCACGATGGTGCGGCGGATGGCCGTGCACTTCTGGCCGGCCTTGGCCGTCATCTCGCGCGCCACCTCCTTGATGAAGAGGTCGAACTCCGGGTCATCCGGCGTCACGTCGGGCGCGAGGATGGCGCAGTTCAGGCTGTCGGCCTCGGCGTTGAAGGGGATGCTCTTCTTCAGCAGGTTCGGGTGGGCCTTCAGCATCAGCGCGGTGTCGGCGCTGCCGGTGAAGGTGACCACGTCGGCCTCGTCCAGGCGCTCGAACAGATCACCCGTGCCGCCAATGATGAGCTGCAGCGCGCCGGCCGGCACGAGGCCCGACTCGACGATGAGGCGCACGCAGGCCTCGGCCACATAGCTGGTGGCCGTGGCAGGCTTGACCAGGCAGGGCATGCCGGCCAGGAAGCTCGGTGCAAACTTCTCCAGCATCCCCCACATCGGGAAGTTGAAGGCGTTGATGTGCAGGGCCACGCCCCGCTTGGGCACCATCACATGGCTGCCGATGAAGTGGTTGTTGGCACCCAGGCGCATGGCCGGGCCTTCGTGCAGCACATTGCTGCTTGGCAGGTCCTTGCCGCCGATGGAGGCGTAGGCAAACAAGGTGCCGATGCCGCCCTCGATGTCGATCCAGGAGTCGCTGCGCGTCGCGCCGGTGTGGGCGCTGATGGCGTACAGCTCTTCCTTGCGTTCCATCAGGTAGGCGGCCAGCGCCTTCAGCACGCGGGCGCGGTCCTGGAAATGGGTGCGCAGCAGGCTGGGCAGCGCCGTGCCACGCGCGAAGGCCATGGCCTCGGCAAAGTCCAGGCCCTCCTCGTGCGTATGCGCAACCACGCGGCCGTTGATCGCACTGGCCAGGGGCTTGGCCGCTCGTTCGCCGACCCAGTGGCCGGCAATGTAACTTTGAAGCGTGCTCACTTGATGAGTTTCCAAGCGCCGTTCTCGATCTGCACCATCACGCGGGCGCGCTGGTCCAGGCCCAGGTGGTCACCTGACGACATGTTGTAGACGCCATGCGCGCCGGCCAGGTTCTTCACGTTTTCCAGCGCATCGCGCAGCGCGGCGCGGAAGGCCGGCGTGCCGGGCTGGGCCTTCTTCAGCGCCTCGGGCGCGGCGGCGGCGAGCAGCAGGCCGGCGTCCCAGGCATGACCGCCGAAGGTCGAGACCGAGCCCTTGCCGTGGGCGGCCTCGTACTTGGCAATGTAGTCCTGGGCGCTCTTCTTCACCGGGTGGTCGGCCGGCAGCTGGGCCGCGACGAGCACCGGGCCAGCGGGCAGCAGCGTGCCTTCGACGTCCTTGCCGCCGACGCGCAGGAAGTCGTTGTTGGCGATGCCATGGGTCTGATAGATCTTGCCGGCATAGCCGCGCTCCCTGAGCGCCTTCTGCGGCAGCGCGGCGGGCGTGCCCGAGCCGGCGATCAGGATGGCGTCGGGCTTGGCGGCTACCAGCTTGAGCACCTGGCCGGTGACCGACGTGTCCGTGCGGTTGTAGCGTTCGCTCGCGACGACGTTGAGCTTCTTCGTCGCAGCGATCTTGTTGAACTCGCCCCACCAGCCTTCACCATAGGCGTCGGCAAAGCCGATGAAGCCGGCCGTCTTGATGCCGTTGTCGACCATGTGGGTCACGATGGCCAGCGCCATCATGATGTCGTTCTGCGGCGTCTTGAAGACCCAGCGCTTTTTCGCGTCGACAGGCTCGACGATGCGTGCCGAAGCGGCCATCGAGATCATCGGCGTCTGCGCTTCTGACACCGCATCGATCATCGCCAGCGAGTTGGGCGTGACGGTGGAGCCGATGACGATGTCGACCTTGCTGTCGGTGATGAGCTTGCGCGTGTTGGCGACGGCCGTCGTCGTGTCGGAGGCGTCGTCCAGCACGATGTAGTTGACCTTCTGGCCGCCGATGGTGGTCGGCATCAGGGCGACGGTGTTCTTCTCCGGGATCCCGAGCGAGGCCGCCGGGCCGGTGGCCGACAACGTGACGCCGACGGTGATGTCAGCCTGGGCCGCCAGGCTCAGCGTGGCGGCCAGGGCCAGGGCGAGTTGCTTGTATGGCTTCATGGGGTCGTCTCCTCGGGATGTCATCGGGTTTATGGAATGAGGGCGGCCTGGCGCAGCTGCACTGCACCGAGGCCGCCAAAGAACAGGTCACTGACCAGAGTGGCGAGCGCCTCGTGCGAGAGCTCGCCGTCGGGCCGCAGCCAGGTGAAGGTCCAGTTGATCATGCCAAAAAGCAGCATGGTCAGCGGCTTGTGCAGGTTGGCGTCGCGCAGTTCGGGACGTACCTGGCAGACGGCCGCCGCGAACTCGCTGACGACGCGGCGCTCCACGTCGAGCAGGCGCTCGCGCTCGGCATCGGCCAGGAACTTGATCTCGCTGGTCAGCACGCGGTGCTGGGCCTGGGCGTCGGCATAGGAACGCGTGAAGCGCTCGATGAGGGCGCGCAGCTGCGCGTCGGGCGTCAGCTGCCGGGACTTGACCTCTTCGACCAGGGCCAGCAGCGCATGCACATGGCTGTCGCAGATCTGGGCCAGCAGCTCCTGCTTGTCCTGGAAGTAGTGGTACAGGGTCGGCTTGGCGACGCCGCAGGCCTCGGCGACCTGGTTCATCGACGTGGCGCTGAAGCCCTGCTCGGCAAACAGGCGGGCGGCGGCGGCGAGGATGTCCTCGCGTTGGGCTTCGAAGCCGGGGGCGCGTTTGCGTGCCATCAGCGTTCGTCGAAGGAAATCACGACCCGCTCCGTCAACGGATGGGCCTGGCAGCTCAGGATGAAGCCGGCGGCGACCTCGGCCTTGTCCAGCGCGAAGTTCTTGTCCATGCGCACCTCGCCCTCGATGAGCTTGCAGCGGCAGGTGGAGCAGACGCCGCTCTTGCACGAGAACGGCACATCCATGCCTTCGCGCGCAGCGGCGTCGAGCAGGCTGGGGTCGCTGGAATGGAACTCGATCTCGCGCGACAGGCCGTCGCGGATGACGGTCACGCGGGCCTGGGGCGCGTCGCCAGGCTTGACCTCGTGGGGCACGGGTTTGCCGGATAGCGTCTCCGGCGTGCCGAAGCGCTCGACGTGGATGCGCTCGGCCGGGATGCCCGAGCCGACCAGCGCAGCCTCGGCCTGGTCATTCATCTCGAAGGGGCCGCAGACGAAGACTTCGTCAATGCTCGCCGCCGGCACCGGGCCGGCGAGGAAGGCGCTGAGCTTGCCGGCATCCAGGCGACCGCCGTACAGCGGCGCATCGACCACCTCGCGGCTGAAGACCAGGTGCAGCGACAGCCGCGTCATGAAGCGGTTCTTCAGGTCTTCGAGTTCTTCCTTGAACATCGTCGACGCGGTGCGACGGTTCGAATAGATCAGCGTCGCGCGGGCATTCGGCTCGCGCTCCAGCAGCGCCGTCAGGATGGCGATGATGGGCGTGATGCCCGAGCCGCCGGCGATGAAGAGCACATGGCGCCCCTCGGCCTGTGCTGCTGGCATCAAGAAGCGCCCTTGCGGCGGGTAGGACTCGATGACGTCGCCGGCCTTGAGCTGCTCATGCACCCAGCTGGAGAAGGCGCCGCCATCGACGCGGCGGATACCGACCTGCAGGCGGCGGTCGGAGCAGATGGAGTAGCTGCGGCGCAGCTCCTGGCCGCCGACGCTGGCGCGCAGCGTCAGGTACTGGCCGGGCTCGAAACCGAAGCCGTCAGCGGGTGCTTCGAAGCCGACGACCATCGCGTCATCGGTGTCGCGCTCGACGGAGGTCACACGCAGGGGGTGGAAATGGAGGGCCATCTCAGTGCCCGCCCGGCCGCCCGAAGGGCACTGGCGCCCCCTCGGGGGGCAGTGAACGAAGTGAACGTGGGGGCGTCATGTTCTAGATCGGCTTGAAGTATTCGAAGGGTTCAAGGCACTCGATGCAGCGCCACGTGGACTTGCATGCGGTGGAGCCGAAGCGGGAGAGTTGTTCCGTGCGGCCGCTGTCGCAACGCGGGCAGCGCAGGCGCGGCACGATGCGGATGGCTTGCTCGCCACTGCACTGCGGCGGCACGATGCCGTATTGCTGCAGCTTCTCGCGGCCCTCGGGCGTGATCCAGTCGGTGCTCCACGCCGGCGCACGCTGCATCGTGACGGTCACGTCACCAAACTCAGCCAGCGCCGCACGCACGTCGTCGGCGATCAGTTCGGTCGCCGGGCAGCCGCTGTAGGTCGGCGTCAGCACCACCTCGACGCCCGACGCCGTCTCGCGCAGCTCGCGCACGATGCCCAGCTCCACCAGACTGACCGCCGGGATCTCGGGGTCGGGCACGGCGTTGAGCTTGGCGCGGGCGGCCAGGAGCCTGGAAGGTGGCGGGCATGGCACGCGGTGGGCCGGCAAGGGGTCGGTGGCAAGGCGCGATGCGCAGCCCGGGCCGTCAGCCCGGGCAAGCGGCGCAACGCCGCCAACGGCCTCTTGCAGGCCCACCCCGGAGGGCTGCGGATACGCAGCGCGGGCCGTGGACGCCGCCTTCCAGGCTCCTTGATTCACCACACGCCTCCGGGATACATGCGCTGCAGGTGCTGCATCGTCGCCAGCATGTGGCCCATGTGTTCGCTGTGGATGCCGTCAATGCCACGCGGCTGCATCGCGCTTTCGCGCGGCAGCGTGAGCGTGGCTTCGGCCATCAGCGTGGCCCAGCGGGCGCGCCATTCAGGCTCCAGCTCGTTCCATGCGGGGCCGACGCCGTCGACACCATCGGCGGCGAACAGTTCGTTGAAGTACGGCCACAGCACATTCAGCGCCGCCTGCATGCGCGCCTTGGAATCCTCCGTGCCGTCGCCCAGGCGCACCACCCAGTCGCCTGAGTGCTGGCGGTGGTAACGCACTTCCTTGATCGACTTGGCGGCAATGCCGGCCAGTTCGGCGTCCAGGCTCGTCTGCAGGCGCCCGTACAGCAGCTCCAGCCAGATCGCCATGGCCGTGTTGCGCAGCACGGTCAGCGCGAAGTCCCGCCCGCCCCCGCCATCGCTCGGGCTCGCCGCCGCATTCGGCAGCTCGACGAGGATGACGTTGCGGTAATCGCGCTCCTCGCGCAGGAAGGCCAATTGGTCTTCATCACGGCCGGCGCCTTCGAGCTTGCCGACATGCGTCAGCAGCGCACGCGCCTGGCCCAGCAGGTCCAGCGCGATATTGGGCAAGGCCAGGTCTTCCTCCAGCACCGGCGCGTGGCCGGCCCATTCGGACAGGCGCTGGCTGTGGATGAGGCAGGTGTCCGCCAGGCGCAGGACGTAGGTGGTCTTGGCGTCCATCACATGTGGTTGAGCTCATCGGGAAGCTCATAGAACGTGGGGTGGCGGTAGACCTTGTCGTCGGCCGGGTCGAACAGGCTGCCCTTCTCGGCCGGGTCGCTGGCGACGATCTGCTCGGAGCGCACGACCCAGATGCTGGTGCCTTCCTGGCGGCGCGTGTAGACGTCGCGCGCCATCTGGATGGCCATGGCCGAGTCGGGCGCATGCAGGCTGCCGCAATGCTTGTGGTCCAGGCCCGCCTTGTTGCGGACAAACACTTCCCATAGCGGCCATTCGTTTTTCGGATTGCTCATCACGCTGCCTCTTGTTTAACGGCTTGCTTGCGGGCATGCGCCAGTGCGGCGTCGCGCACCCAGGCGCCGTCGTCCCAGGCCTTGTTGCGGGCGGCCAGGCGCTCACGGTTGCAGGGGCCTTCGCCGCCGACGACGCGCCAGAACTCGGCCCAGTCGATCTCGCCGAAGTCATACGCGTCGCGTTCGGCATTCCACTTCAGCGCCGGGTCCGGCACGGTCACGCCGAGGATGTCGGCCTGTGGGATGGTCGCGTCGACGAACTTCTGTCGCAGCTGGTCGTTGGTGACGCGCTTGATGCCCCAGCGCATGCTCTGCTCGGAGTTGGGCGAGTCCTTGTCGGCCGGGCCGAACATCATCAGCGACGGCCACCACCAGCGGTTCACGGCGTCCTGCACCATGGCTTTCTGCGCGGCGCTGCCGTGGGTCATCATGGTCAGCAGGCTCTCGTAGCCCTGGCGCTGATGAAAACTCTCCTCGCGGCAGACGCGGATCATGGCCCGCGCATACGGCGCATAGGAGCAGCGGCACAGCGGCACCTGGTTCATGATGGCCGCGCCGTCCACCAGCCAGCCGATGACGCCGATGTCGGCCCAGGTCAGCGTCGGGTAGTTGAAGATGGAGCTGTACTTGGCCTTGCCCGACAGCAGCGCCTCGGTCATCTCGTCGCGGCTGGTGCCCAGGGTCTCGGCGGCGGCGTAGAGGTAGAGACCATGGCCGCCCTCGTCCTGCACCTTGGCCAGAAGAATCGCCTTGCGCTTGAGCGTCGGCGCGCGCGTGATCCAGTTGCCCTCGGGCAGCATGCCGACGATCTCGCTGTGCGCGTGCTGGCTGATCTGGCGCACCAGCGTCTTGCGGTAGTGCTCGGGCATCCAGTCCTTGGCTTCGATGAATTCGCCAGCGTCGATGCGGGCTTCAAACGCTTCCTCGCGCTGCAGGTCTTCGGCGCTCTTCACGACCTTCGGCTTGGCCTCGCGGGCCATCAGGTCCATCGCTTGCGTGTACATCGCTCGCTCCTTACTTCTTGCGTTGATCCACGACGCGCCGGGCCTTGCCGACCAGCGTGCGCTCGATGGAGTTGTTCGGTTCGACCTGCACCGTGGCGGTCACGCCGATCAGGTTCTTGATGCGCTCGGACAGGCGCCGTCCGATGCCGTCGTCCATGGCGCCGAGTGCCAGCTCACAACGGACGACGAGTTCGTCCAGATGCCCGTCACGGCTGACGACCAACTGGTACTGCCCGCCCAGGCCCTTCTCCTGCAGCACCAGCTCCTCGACCTGGGTCGGGAACAGGTTGACGCCGCGGATGATCAGCATGTCGTCACTGCGGCCGACGATCTTGCCCATGCGGCGCATGCTGCGCGAGGTGGGTGGCAGCAGGCGCGTCAGGTCGCGCGTGCGGTAGCGGATGACGGGCATCGCTTCCTTGGTCAGCGACGTGAACACCAGTTCGCCTTCGGACCCATCGGGCAGCACCTCGCCCGTCTCGGGGTCGATGATCTCGGGGTAGAAATGGTCTTCCCAGATGACCGGCCCGTCCTTGCTCTCGATGCACTCGCTGGCCACGCCCGGGCCCATCACTTCGGACAGGCCGTAGATGTCCACCGCATCGATACCGGCGCTGGCCTCGATGTCGCGGCGCATCGCCTCGGTCCAGGGCTCGGCGCCGAAGATGCCGACCTTCAGCGACGACTCGCGTGCGTCCAGCCCCTGGCGGCTGAACTCCTCCACCAGCACCTGCATATAGCTGGGGGTCACCATGATGATGTCAGGCTTGAAGTCGGTGATCAGCTGCACCTGCTTCTCGGTCTGGCCACCGCTCATCGGGATGACCGTGCAGCCCAGCCGCTCGGCGCCGTAGTGAGCGCCGAGGCCGCCGGTGAACAGGCCGTAGCCATAGGCCACATGCACCAGATCGCCTGCGCGGCCACCCGCGGCGCGGATGGAGCGCGCGACGAGGTTGGCCCAGTTGTCGATGTCCTTCAGCGTGTAGCCGACGACCGTCGGCTTGCCCGTGGTGCCGGACGAGGCGTGGATGCGAGCCAGTTGCTGGCGCGGCATCGCGAACATGCCGAAGGGATAGCTCGCGCGCAGGTCGTGCTTGGTCGTGAACGGGAACTTCGCCAGGTCGGCCAGCGTCTTGAGGTCGGACGGGTGCACGCCTGCCTCGTCGAACTTGGCCTTGTAGTGCGGCACGTTGTCGTAGGCGTGCTGCAGGCTCCAGCGCAGGCGTTCGAGCTGCAGGGCCTGCAGCTCGTCGCGGCTGGCGGTTTCGATGGCTTCGAGCTCTCCGGGGCGCGGACCTTTGACCGTCATGCTTCGAACACCTTTCTGTCGCCCAACCGGTATGAGCGGCCACGGAACACGGCGATGAGATCACCGTCCTGGTTCTTCACGGTGATGTCGTAAAGCCCCGTGCGGCCGGCCAGCGATGTTTCCTCGGTGGTGGCGGTCAGCACATCGCCGAGCCTGGCCGACTTCAGGATATCGATGCCAAAGCCGGAGGCCACCGTCAGCGCATTGCGGCTGTTGCAGGCAAAGGCAAAGGCGGAGTCCGCGAGCGTCGCGATCAGGCCGCCGTGGCAGATGGCAAAGCCGTTGAGCATGTCGGCACGCACGGTCATCGTCGCGACGGCACGACCCGGCGCGACCTGAACGATCTGCATGCCGAGCATCCGGGTCGCAGCATCGTCCGCGAGCATCACGTCGCGAACCTTCTCGGCGGTCGCTTGCGCATCCATCAACGGTCCTTGAACTCGGGCTTGCGCTTGTCCATGAACGCCGCCACGCCTTCCTGGTAGTCGTAGGCAAAGCCGAGTTGGCTCTGCAACGCGGCCTCGCGTTTGAGGGCGGGTTCGAAGTCGAGCTTCAGCGCTTCATCCAGCGCGCGGCGCGTCTCGACCAGCGCACGGGTCGGCATGCCGGCCAGCTTCTGCGCGATGGCCATGGCGGTGTCCTGCAGTTCGGCGTCGGGCACCACGCGCGAGATCAAACCCAGCCGCTCGGCGTCCACCGCCTTGAGCTTGTCGCCCAGCAACGCCAGCTCCAGCGCCTTGGCACGGCCCACCAGCCGCGGCAGCAGCCAGGTACCACCGCAATCCGGGAGGAGCCCGATCTTGGAGAAGGCCTGCAGGAAGCTGGCGCTCTCGGCCGCCAGCACGAGGTCGCAGCCGAAGGCCATGTTGGCGCCAGCGCCGGCCGCAACGCCGTTGACGGCGGCCACCACCGGCACCGGCATGCTGCGCAGCCGCAGCGCCAGCGGGATGTAGTAATGGTCCAGCATGTGGCCGATGTCCTTCGGAGCCGCACCGGGCTCGCGGCTGGGCGCCACATGCGGATCGGCCAGATCCTGGCCGGCGCTGAAGGCGCGGCCGGCGCCGGTGATCAGCACGCAGCGCGTGGCGCTGTCCTCGGCCGCCGCTTCGAGTGCCTGGCGGAGCTGGCCCAGCATGGCCGCAGTGAAGGCATTGAGCGCCTCGGGGCGGTTCAGGCGCAGCAGGCGCACACCGCCATGCTGTTCGATCTGGATCAGGTGTTCGGACATGGAATTTCTCTACCGACCGGTCGGTTAATCGTAGGAGCCTACGGGATTGGGATCAAGTAGCGCCAGGGAAAACCCTAGTCTTTGGCGATCTCAACGCGGTCCGCGAGCGCAGTAACCAGGGCTGGCCGCGGCGGCGCAAAACCGGGCACCGTGCAGGCGGCAGCCCCGGCTGCCAGAGCCCACCGCAGGTGATGCCCGGCTGGCGCACCGGCGTTGCGCATCAGGCTGTCCAGCAGGCCGGCCAGGGCCGAATCGCCGGCGCCAACGGTGTCCACCACGTCCACTCGCGGCGGCCGGCCCGTGGCCTCCTCGACACCGTGATACAGCGTCGCCCCCACCTCGCCGCGCGTCAGCAGCAGCCAGGCACCAGGGTTCCAAGCGGCGATCTGGGCCAGGCCCGAGCGGTAGTCAGGCACGCGGAACAACCCGCGCAGGTCCTCGTCGGACACCTTGATGACATCGGCCAGCCGGCACATCTGCTCCAGCGTGTCGTCGTAGCTCGCGTCCATCGGCGGCGCGCGGAAGTTGGGGTCGTAGCTGATGAGACGACCCTCGCTCTTCAGCGCCTCAGCCAGTGACAGCAGCCGCCCCGCCAGCGGCTGGCGCACCAGGCCCAGGCTGCCGAAATGGGCCCAGCGCAGCCCACGCGTCCAGCCCATGGGCAGGCCTTCGGGGCGGAAATGCAGGTCGGCGCTGTCGTGGCCGATGAAGAAATAGCGCGGCGGGTCGACCTCGTGCACCACAGCCAGCAGCGGCGGCCGTGCCAACTGCTGAATGAAGCGCATGTCCAGGTTGGCCTCCTGGCTGCACTGCCAGATCTCGGCACCGAAAGGGTCCTGGCTGATGGCACCGGCAAAGGCACTCAGCTGGCCCAGCGTCGACATCGCAACCGCCACATTCCAGGGCGAACCGCCGCAGGCGCTGCGCCAGCGGTCCGGCCCGATGCGGATCAGATCGGTCAGCGCTTCGCCAAACGCAATGAACTGCGGCAGGTCGGGGTGAAGGATCTCGGCCATTCGTGCCGATTCAAACGCGCCCGGGCAACCGCCGCAAGTGCCAGGAGATTCGCCCGCTGACACAATCCCGGCATGACCGCCCGCGTGATTCCCCTGCACGACGCCCGCTCGCTGCGCGTCGAGCCGCCGGCCTTGGCCAGCCAGACCGGTCTCCCACTGGCCGACGTGCTAGGCCGGCCGCTGCGTGACCTGCGCATCTCGGTCACGGACCGCTGCAATTTCCGCTGCGGCTACTGCATGCCGAAGCAGGTTTTTGACAAACACCATGAATTCCTGCCCCATGCCGATCTCCTCAGTTTTGAGGAGATCGAGCGGCTGGCCCGGGTCTTCGTTGGCCTGGGCGTCGAAAAACTGCGCATCACCGGCGGCGAACCGACGCTGCGCCGCCACCTCGAAACCCTGATCGGGATGCTGGCCCAGCTGCGCACGCCCGATGGCCGCGAGCTGGACCTGACGCTGACCACCAACGGCTCGACGCTGGTGAAAAAGGCGGCCAGTTTGCGGGCCGCCGGGCTGAAGCGCCTGACCGTCAGCCTGGACGGGCTGGACGACGCCGTCTTCCAGCGCATGAACGACGTCGGCTTTCCCGTGGCGGACGTGCTGGCCGGCATCCACGCGGCGCAGGCCGTGGGCCTAGGGCCGATCAAGGTCAACATGGTCGTGCAGCACGGCGTCAACGACGACCAGATCCTGGCGATGGCGCGCCACTTCAGGCATAGCGGCATCGTGCTGCGCTTCATCGAATACATGGACGTCGGCGCCACCAACGGCTGGCGCATGGACCAGGTGCTGCCCAGTAGCGAGGTGCAGCGGCGCATCGCGGCGGAGTTCCCCATCACGCCGCTGTCGCACAGCGCTCCAGGCGAGACGGCCGAGCGCTGGGCCTATGCCGACGGCGCCGGCGAGATTGGCTTCATCTCCAGCGTGACCCAGGCCTTCTGCGGCGACTGCAACCGCGCCCGGCTGTCGACCGAAGGCCGGCTCTACACCTGCCTGTTCGCCCATCGCGGGCATGACCTGCGCGGTTTGCTGCGGGGCGAGCCGGTGGACGATGGGCAGCTGATGAGCGCCATCGCCGGCGTCTGGAGCGGCCGTGTGGACCGCTACTCCCAACTGCGCGGCCAGGGCGATCCGACGCCTGATGGCGAACGCCGCGTCGAGATGCATTACATCGGTGGATGAGCTTCACGCCCTCGTTCTGGCCGGCGGGCGCGGCTCGCGCATGGGCGGTGCGGACAAGGGCTTGCAGCTGTTGCACGGCCGCCCGCTCGTCAGTCACGTCATCGAGCGCCTGGCACCGCAGGCGCGCCATGTGCTGATCAGCGCCAACCGCAACCTGGACAGCTACCGCGCCTTGGGCCACGAAGTGCTGCCTGACCCGCCTGGGCTTGAGTTCGCCGGCCCGCTGGCCGGCATGTTGGCCGGCCTCGCCGCCCTCCCCGACGACGCCTGGCTGCTGACCGCGCCTTGCGACTGCCCTCACCTGCCGCTGGATCTGGCCCGGCGCCTGCTGGCCGTCGCGAAGCCCCATGGCCTCGCCTTCGCCCAGGCCGGGCGCGAACACCCGACCCATGCGCTGCTGCATGCCCGACTGCGCGAACCGTTGAGAGCCCATCTCGACGCCGCTGGTCGGGCCGTGCTCGGCTGGATGAGCGGCCGGCCCCATGGCATCGCACACTTCGACGACGAAACCGCCTTCGCCAACTTGAACCACCTCACCGATCTGCATGACTGAGGCCCATATCCGTCCCATGCTCGAGCCCGACCTGCTCGCCTACAAGGCGCTGCGCGACGCCATGCTGGCCGGCCACCCCGAGGCCTTCACGTCAGACGCCGAGACCGAAGGCCAGCGCGACCTGTCCAGCTACCGCAACCGCCTGGCCGGCGGCAGCAAGGGCGGCACGTTGTTCACGCTGGTGGCGCTGGACGACGCCCGCCTCGTCGGCGCGCTGACCTGCGAACGCGAACCGCGTGTGAAGGTGCAGCACATCGCCCACCTGATCGGCATGATGGTGTCCGACACCCATCGCGGTCGCGGCATCGGTCGGACCCTGCTCATCGCGGCCATCGCCAAGCTCAAGGCCACGCCCGGCCTGGCCCAGGTCACGCTGAGCGTGACGTCCACCAACCGCGGTGCCATCGGCCTCTACGAGAGCCAGGGCTTCGTGCGCTATGGATGTTTGCCGGACGCGATACGCCTGCCCGACGGGCGCAGGCTGGCCAAGGACTTGATGGTTTTACGGCTCGACTAGCTCGAACTGCACCACCAGCGCGTCCTGCACCGCCAGCAGCCCGCCCAGCACGGTGAACGGCTGGATGCCGAAGTCGCTCTGCCGGATGACCACCTCGCCGCGCGCACGCTTGGCTGCGATCTCGACGACGAACCACTGCCTGCGCGTCGCGCCATGCAGGGTGATCTCCGCCTCGACGACGCGCTGGCCGCCCTCGCCGAGCAGCTGCAGCGTGCGCACGACGACCTCCGGGTGGGCCGCCGCATCCAGCGCCTTCAGCAGATTGGCGCGCGTGCCGGCGCGCGCCTCGTTGTCAACGGTGCTGGCAAAGGCCGGCCCCAGGCGTTCACGCAAGGCCTGCGGGTCAATCTCCAGCGCGTCCAGCCGGAAGCTCAGCATCGGTCCGGCCGCCGGCCAGTCCACGCGCAAGTCACCGGTTCGCAGCACGTGGTTGTGGCCCAGGCGCGCCGCCGTGCCGCCGCGAAAGACGAGGATGCGCAGCTCGTTTCCGGTGGCCTCCGCCGTCACGCGGGCGGGCGGCGGGCTGGCGCAACCAGCCAGCGCGGCCAGCGTCGCCATCAGTAACAGACGGCGCTTCGGTGTCGTTTGCACACTCAACTCAGGGGTTCTCCGAGGGATTTTGTAAGCCGGCGCACAACGATGCTGCGCCGTGCTGGACTAGCATAGCCACCATCCTCCTCAACGGAGCCTGCCCATGGCCAGCCTGTTCCGCCCCGCCCTCGACCTGATGGCGCAATACGCCGCCTATCACCGCGACCGCCGCAACATCGCGACCCATTTCGTCGGCATTCCCCTCATCGTCTTCGCCATCAGCGTGCTGCTGGCACGCGCCGAGTTCTCAGTGGGCGACGCGCCGATGAATGCGGCCATCGTGCTGTGGGCCCTCAGCGCGCTCTGGTACCTGACCCGCGGCAACCTGGCACTCGGCGTGGCCACCACGGTCGTCAACGGCATGCTGACGGCACTGGCGATGATCGCGGCCCAGGGTTCGATGACGAGCTGGCTGGTCATCGGTGTCGGCAGTTTCGTCGTCGGCTGGGTGTTCCAGTTCATTGGCCACTATTACGAAGGCAAGAAGCCCGCCTTTGTCGACGACCTCGTCGGCCTGCTCGTCGGCCCGATGTTCGTCGTCGGCGAGGGCATGTTCATGCTGGGCTGGGGCCGTGCGCTGTTGGCCGAGATCGAACGCCGCGTGGGGCCGACGCATCTGCGCGACCTGGCTCACCCCGTCTGATCCGCTGAACCCATGACCGGCGTTCTCGTCATGGGCGCCGGCTCCGTCGGCTGCTTTGTCGGCGGCCTGACCCAACTGGCCGGCGTGCCGGTCCACTTCGTCGGCCGCCCGCGCGTACTGGCCAACCTGCGCAAGCACGGCCTGCGCCTGACCGACCAGGACGGCCTGGACCGCCACATCCCAGCACTCGACCTGCGCCTGCACGAGGAACCGCCCGCCGGCCTCAAGCCCGACCTGGTGCTGCTGTGCGTGAAGTCTGGCGCCACCGCCGAAGCCGCCACGGCCGTGGGCCTGACGCTGCCGCTGGGCACGCCCGTCGTCAGCCTGCAGAACGGCATCGCCAATGCCGACACCGCCCGCGGGGCCGCGCCGCAACTGCACTGGCATGCGGGCATGGTGCCCTACAACATCGCCGAGATCGGACCCGGCCGCTACCACCGTGGCACCGGTGGGTCGCTCGCGGCCGAGGGCTCGGCCGAAGATCTGGCTCTTGCCGCCTGGCAGACGGCCCTAGCCCGCATGGGCATGGGGTTGGAGCTGTATGCGGACTTGGCGCCGGTGCAATGGGGCAAGCTGCTGCTGAACCTGAACAACCCCGTCAATGCTTTGTCCGGCCGGCCGCTGCGCGACGAGTTGCTGGAGCGCGGCTACCGCCGCGTGTTGGCGGCGCTGCAGGAGGAAGCCCTCAACCTGCTGAACGCCGCGCAGCGCCCGGTCGCCCAGCTCACGCCACTGCCGCCACGCCGGCTGATCACGCTGCTGCGCATGCCGACCTTCATCTTCCGCCTGGCCGCCGCGCGCATGCTGCACATTGATGCCAAGGCCCGCTCCAGCATGGCCGACGACCTGACCCAGGGCCGCACGACGGAGATCGACGCGCTGTGCGGCGAGATCGTCCGCCTGGCGCGCAGCCAGGGACGCAGCGCACCGCTGAGTGCGCGCATGCTGAACCTCGTCGAGTCCTGGCCCAAGCGCCGCCGGCCGTACACACCGGCCGAGCTGCTGAGCGCTCTAGGTTTGTCCTGAATTGATCCATCTCCGTCTGCCAGCGCGTGGCGGCGGATGCATGATGGCGGAACACTGAAGGCCTCAACCAACAACGAGGCCCACCATGACCACCGCCCTCATCGTCATCGACGTCCAGCACTCCTTCACCCAGCGCTCCAGCTTCGAAACCGACGGCCTTGCCGCCTACCTGGCCGCGCAAAACCGCCTCATCGAGGGCTTCGAGGCCGCCGGTCTGCCCATCGTGCGCGTCTTTCACGTGCAGCCCGATGCGACCGGCGCCGACCCCTTCAGCCTGGAAAGCGGCCATGTGCGCCCGCTCGAAGGCCTGCGCGACTTCAAGGCCGACCTGACCGTGCACAAGACCCGCCACAGCGCCCTGGTCGGCAGCGGCCTGGACGTGTGGCTGACGCAGCAGGGCATCCGCCAGCTCGTCATCAGCGGCATCCGCACCGAGCAATGCTGCGAGACGACGACCCGCCATGCGTCGGACCTCGGCTGGGAGGTCATCTACGTGCCCGAGGCGACACTCACCTTCACGATGCAACACCCCGACGGCTCGCCCCTGACGCCCGCCCAGCTCCGCGCCCGCACCGCCGCCGTGCTGGACGGCCGCTTCGCCCGCATCATGGATGCAGAAGGTGCGTTGCAGGCCGTCACCGACAAGGAAGCCGCGATTGCCTGAACCCAAACAGGTGCTGTTCGTCCTGCAGGACGACAGCCTCGTTCTCGACTGGGCCGGGCCGGCCGAAGCGCTGCGCCTGGCCAGCTTGGAAATCGCAGCCCTGCAGCTGGCCGTCCCGCCATTCGAATTGCGCTTCGTCGGCGCGCGCAGCGAATCGATCGGCTCGGTGGGCATCCAGGTGCAGGCACTCGAACCTCTGCCGAGCAGCCTGCCCGAAGACAGTTGGGTCATCCTTGTCGGCCGCACCTCGGCCGCGGAAGCGCGGCAGCCGATGCAACAGCGCGAACTCGTCGCCTGGCTGTCTCGCCTGGTTCCGGGGCGGCCGGGTCTGCGTCTGGTGACCGTCTGCTCAGGCGCCCTGTTGGCAGCCCACGCCGGCCTGCTCGACGGCCGCCGGGCGACCACGCACCACCAGCATCTTGGCGACCTTGCCCGCCTCGCGCCCCGCTGCACGGTGCTGCAGGACCGCGTCTTCGTGCAGGACGGCGAGGTGTTCACCAGCGCCGGCGTGACGGCCGGCATCGACCTGGCCCTGCATCTGATCGCCGCGCATGCCGGCGAGCTGGTCGCCGCGCGCGTCGCCGAGCAGATGGCCGTGGCGCTGCGCCGTGGCCCGGGCGACCCCGAGCTGTCGCCTCTGCTGGCCCACCGCCAGCACCTGAATGCGCGCCTGCACCGCGTGCAGGACGCGCTGAGCGTGGCACCGGCCGAGGACTGGCCGCTGGAGCGCATGGCCGACCTCGCCGCGACCACGCCGCGCACGCTGAGCCGCCTGTTCGCCCAATACGCCGGCACCAGCCCCCAGGCCTATCTGCGCGGCGTGCGCCTGGCCGTCGCCAAGCGTTCGCTGGAGGCCGGCGCCAGCGTCAGCGCGGCCAGCGAGGCGGCCGGTTTCAACTCCGAGCTGCAACTGCGCCGCGCCTGGGCCGCGGTCGGCTGGCCGGGCACGCCATCCAGCGCCAGGCGCTAACGCAGGGCCTGGGTGGCGCCGGTTCGTCCCGCGCAATTGCAGTTCATCCGCCCGCGCCGGCGATCCGTCGCCCGGCACTCGCGGCGCACGGGGTCAGTGACGAAACTGCAATCACTGACACAGCAACCCACCGGAGCCCACCATGAACACCGCCGCCAAGACCTTCATCGTCGCCATCGCTTCCGTCGCCGCCGCAGCCGCTGCCGGTGTGAGCCTGGCCAACCGCACGGCGGCTCCGGCCACCGAGATCGTGAAGCTGGAACGCGTGGTCATCGTTGGCAAGCGTGCCGAAGCGCCGGTGGTGGCCCAGCTGCCGCGCGTCGTCATCGAAGGCCGTCGTGACGTGACCACGGTAGCCGCCGCCCAGATGCCGGTCTGGATCGTCTGAGCCCACGCTGCCGTCAGTCACCCCACCCGCCGCTGGCGGGTTTTTTCTTTTTCTAGGCGCAGCAGGCGTAAAGCGCCTGCACCAGCATCGCCGCGTTAGGCCCGCCAACAACACCCGGCGCCATGCGGTTCATCATGTAGGCGAGGCAGAGCCGCCTCTGCACGTCCACCAGCACCAGCGACCCGCCCCAGCCGCCCCAGAAGCAGATGCGCTGCTCGGGGATGAAGGGCAGCGTGGCCGGTTCGGGCAGGCCGTAGCCGATGCCCATGCACAGCGGCACGCCGAGCACGAGGTCGATGCCGCGGGCCTGCACGTCGAAGATGCGACCCACCGTCTCGGGCTTCAACCAACGCCGGCCGGCGAGCGTGCCCTCGCAGGCGACGATGGACTGCAGCCGCGCTACCGAGCGCGCATTGCCATGACCGTTGGCCGCACCAATGTCGGCCCGGCACCAGTCCTCGCGGTGGCTGTAGGCCGCGTCGGGCGCGGGGTTGCCCAGGGTGCGCAGCATGGGGCTGTCGGGTGGGATGGCCGAGAAGTCGACCGGCGTAGGTGGCGGCGGCACGACGCGAGCCACGCGCGCATCGTGCTCGGGCGGCAGGCCGATGTGGAAGTCGGCGCCCAGCGGTCCGGCCAGCTCGCTGGCGAGAAAGGCGCCGGTCTTCTGCCCGGTGATGCGGCGGATCAGCTCGCCGACCAGATGGCCGTAGTTCAGCGCGTGATAGCCCGAGGCGCTGCCCGGCGTCCACCAGGGCGACTGCGCCGCCAGCAGGGCCGTGCTGCGCTCCCAGTCGCAGAGGTCGCCCATGCCCATGGGCTGCTCCCAGCCGCTGACGCCCGAGGTGTGGCCCAGCACGTCGCGCACCAGGATGCCGCTCTTGCCGTTGGCGGCGAACTCGGGCCAGTAGGCGGCCACCGGTGCGTCCAGGTCCAGCTCGCCGCGGTCGGCCAGCAGCAGGGCGCACAGTGAGGTCATGGTCTTGGTGGTGGACCAGACATGGGTCAGCGTGTTGCGGTCCCAGAGCTGCTGCCGCGCCTCGTCGCACCAGCCGCCCCAATGGTCGAGCACAAGCTCGCCCTCGATGGTCAGCGCGAGTGATGCGCCCAGGTCGTCGCCGCGCTCGAACAGCGCGTCGAACGCGTCGGCGAGCGGTTCCCAGCGGGGCTGGTGGTGGCCCAGCAGATGCTTCATAGCGGTCTCCTCAGAAGTCGAAGCTGGCGCCGATGGCGAACTGCCGCGGCGGCGTGTAGGTGACCTGGCGGGCGGCGCCCAGCAGAGGCGAGGCGATGCTCATGCTGGTGTAGGCCGTCGTGTCGGCCACGTTGCGCACATTCGCCCAGAGCTTCCAGTGCCCGGCAGCCGGCCGCAGCGTGGCGGTGAGGTTCAGGAGTCCGTAGGCGCCCTGCATCGCATCCGGCGTGTTGAACTCGGTGAAGTAGAAGCGGCCGCGCCAGCTGTAGTCGGCGCGCAGCGTGGTGCGCAGCTCGCCCACACTGCCGGCCCATTCAGCCCCGAGCGTGACCTGCTGCTTGGAGGCCTGCGCCAGTTGGCGGCCGCGCACATTGACCGGCGTTGTGGGGGCGTTGCGCAGGTCGACGTTGGTGAAGTCCGTGTACTTGGGATCCATCAGGCCGAGGCCGACAGACAGCGTCAGTGGCGCGATGGGCTTGACGGCGGCTTCGACCTCGACGCCGTCGATGCGGGCCGCCGACGCGTTGGCCAGGATGGTGGTCGCCTGGCCGACCTGCGACACCTGCATGTCCTTGTAGCGGCTGCTGAAGACGGCGGCGCTGAGCACGCCGCGGCGCTCCAGGAACTCGGTCTTGAAGCCGAGTTCGATGCTGCTGACCTTCTCCGGCTTGACGAGATTCGGCTGCAGCGCGCCGAGGTTGACGGCGCCCGACTTGAAGCCATGTGCCCAGCGCGCATAGGCCAGGGTGCCGGCGGCGGGCTTGTATTCGATGCCGACGCTGCCCGGCGTGCTGGTCCAGCCGTCGCTCGGGTGGCCGGTGCCGGCCAGACCGAAGGCGGCGATGTTCTGGTATTCGTCGGCGCGCTTGCTGTCGTGGTTGACGCGCAGGCCGGCCAGCAGCGACCACTGCGGATTCAGCATGTAGCGCAGGTCGGCATAGGCGGCGCTAGAGCGCGTATGCACGCTGCCACCGAGCAGGAAGCCGACGCCGCCCGGGAAGGGCACGGTCAGCGGCGCGCCCGGCACGAGAAAGCCCAGCGGCACCTGGGTGAGGATGGTGATGTCCTGGCTCTGGTCGAACTGCAGGGCCGTCACGCCGACCAGCCATTGCAGGGGGCTGCCCTCGTCGGAGGCGAGATGGATGTCCAGGCTCTTGTCGGTGCTGCCGGTCAGGAAGCCCGAGGTCGTGACCGCGGCTTCGGTGGTGTCGCTGTCCCAGAGCCGGTCGACCTTGCTGCGCCGCCAGCTCAGGGACGCGCTCAGAGTGTTCGTGCCAATAGGCAATTCCAGCAGCGCCTGCGCCGTGTTGACCTCGACGCGGTTGCTCGAGCCCTGGCTCTTGACGACGCGTGGGTCGCTGCTCTGCGTGACGCCGTAGAGCAGCACGGGAATGGACACCGGGTCGGCCAGCACCGGCACGCTCATGCCAGCGTCGCGCTCGCGGTAGTGGCCAGCCACCAGGCGCAGCGTGCCCAAGCCGGCCAGGTTGGACTGCGCCTGGGCCCGCAGCGCGCGGCTGGACAGGTCGTCCAGGCGCCGTGGGCCCTCGACCAGCGGGTTGCGGGTGTAGCCGTCGGCCTCCTTGACCTGGTAGGACAGCCGGCCTTCCAGCCCGTCGCTCAAAGGCCCGGAGACAAAGCCCTCGCTCTCATGCCGGTTGTCGCTGCCGAACAGCAGGCCGACGCGCGCCTGCAGCGTGGAGGTCGGCAGCGCCGAGATGATGTTGACCGCGCCGCCGGTGGCATTGCGGCCGTAGAGCGCACCCTGCGGCCCGCGCAGGATCTCGACGCGCTGGGTGTCGAACAGGGCGGTGTTGGAGCTGGTCTGGTCCGACACATAGGCGCCGTCGGCATACAGGGCCACGCCGGGGTCCCCACCGGCCAGGATGAAGACATTGCCGATGCCGCGCACAAACAGCTGGGTGGCGCCCTGCCCGTTCGTGAATGCGGTGTTGGGGCTGAGCATGACGAGGTCGGCCAGGCCGGTGTCGCCGCGCTCGGCCAGGCGGGCGCCATTCAGCGCGGTGATGGCCGCGGGCGTGGTGTCCAGCACCGTCACGCGGCGCTCGGCCGTGATGACGACGCGCTCGATCTGCACGTTGTCGGACTGCGCTGCGGCCAGCGTGGACGCCGCGGCCAGCGCGAGGGGGCTGAATCTCATGCTCTGTCTCCGGTCGCCGCGTCTGTGTGGCGGCGTAAGAGCATGGTCGCGAGCCCGCTGGGAGCCGGCTATGGCGAATCGGCAGCGCGATGTGCCGAATCGGAACTTCTCAGCCCTTCAGCGTCTCACTCGGTGATTCGCCAAAGCGCTCGCGGTAGCGCGCCGCGAAGCTGCCAAGCTGCCAGAAGCCCCATTGCGCGGCGACAGAGGTCACCGTGACGCCCGGTGCGGCGGAGCGCAGCTCCTCGCGCGCCCGGTCCAGCCGGTACTGCTGCAGATAGCGCTGTGGCGACACGCCGAAATGGCGCTCGAAGCCGCTTGCCAGCGCGCGCACGCCGACGCCGGCAGCGCGGGCGATCTCAGCCACCGACGGCGCCTCGGCCGCGTGGGCGTGGATGTAGTCGCGGGCCCGCCGCGTGGAAGCCGGCAGTGCGGCCGGAGCATCCAACCCGCGGGTGTAGTTGTTGGGCCAGGCCAGCAGCAGCTCGAACAGGGCCGCGTCGCGCAGGCCGTCCTCCAGCCGCGCGGCGGCCGCATGCGGGTAGGCCGGCGTGGCGGCCAGGTGGCCGAGCACACGCAGCAGGGCCGCCACCGGCGCGCCGCCGGCCTGGGCGCGGCCCTCGAAGCGCAGCGCATGGGCCATGTCCGAGCCCAGCAGCGCGCGGCAGGCGCTGCCCATGTCGGCGTCCGCTACGCGCAGGTTCAGCAGTTCCATGTCACCCGACATCTCCAGCCCCTGCACCTCGTCGGGCGCGATGACACCGGCATCACCAGCGCCGTACAGGTCGCGCCGGCCGCCACGCCAGACTTCCCCCTGGCGAAGATAGGAAAACACCCAATGCCCATGGGCGCGCGGCATGGCCATGCGGGTGGACGTGCCATAGCGCACCTCGCCCAGGTGCAGGCGGGCGAACTCGGCGCCGCGCAGCTTCAGCGCCAGGCCGTTCTCGTCGCCGATGCGCAGGGCATGCGGGCCATAGACGCCACTGAGCACGGCCTGGGCCTCGTCGGGGTTGCTGGTCTCACAGACGGCGACGAGGCGCGAGTTGCTCAGCGCGGCATCGACCTCGGCCCCTTGCAGGGGCTGGTCGGCGCTGACGGCGGCGGTGGGCAGCATGGCCGGGTTGTAGGCCAAATCCCGGCCCGCCGCCATTGGTGCAATGCGTGGACGCGACAGTCACCCCCGAGACAGGCGTGACGAAGCGCATCCCCTAGTTCGAGCCGTCCCCAAGCTGTCCGTGCAACCCGTCGCAATCGCGCCGAACTCGGTGGCCGATTTGCCGCCCCGGTCGCATCGCTGTCCTCGCGGCCGCCCCGTTTCACACACTGCCGCCGCCCGCAGCCTCACGCTGACGTGCATCAACCCCAAGGAGCAAGCCATGAACTTCAAAGCCACCCTGTGCGCCGCCGCCGCGGCCTTTTCCCTGTGCCTGTCGCTGCCGGCCCTGGCCGAGGATTCCAGCTACACGCCGGGTTCGGTCTGGTTCTTTTCCAACATCCAGATCGAACCGGGTCATTTCGAGAAGTACATGGACTACCTCGGCGCCAACTGGAAGAAGGTGCAGGAGCTGGGCAAGAAGGAAGGCATCATCGTCTCGTACCACGTGCTGGCCGTGAACGCCCAGCGCCATGGTGAGCCCGACCTGGTGCTGGCCGTCGAGATCAAGGACTACCAGAACAATGCCCAGCAACTGGCCTTCCAGAAGAAGATCGAGGCCATGCTGGCGGCCGACACACGCAAGCAGGACGTCGCCGCCGGCGAGCGCGGCGCCATGCGCAAGCTGGTCGGCAACATGCAGCTGCAGGAACTGATCCTGAAATAGGCCGCAGGCCCACACCCAAAGCAAAACCGAAGCTTCGTTCAGCCTGAGGCTGTCCGCGGCCGGCAGGGCGCTGGCGACAATGCCCGGCTCACCACGGACCGCCCGCCATGCTTGAACTGCTCTCCGACCCGCAGACCTGGATCGCCCTCGCCACGCTGACCGCGCTGGAGCTGGTACTGGGCATCGACAACATCATCTTCATCAGCATCCTGGTGGACAAGCTGCCCAAGGCCCAGCAGGAAACCGCGCGGCGTGCGGGTCTGTTCGCAGCGATGTTCATGCGCATCGGCCTGCTGATGGTGCTGGCGTGGATCGTCGGCATGGTCGAGCCGCTGTTCAACGTGCCCGGCGTCGAACGGGGCATCTCGGGGCGCGACCTCATCCTCATCGGCGGCGGCCTCTTCCTGATCTGGAAGAGCACCGGTGAAATCCACGGCTCGCTCGAAGGCGAGGACGAAGGCACCAGCGCCGGCGGCAAGGCCAAGGCGGCCTTTGGCGCCGTCATCCTGCAGATCATGGTCATCGACCTGGTGTTCTCGCTGGACTCCATCATCACCGCCGTCGGCATGGTGGACGACGTGCGCATCATGATTGGCGCCGTCATCGCCTCGGTCGGTCTGATGATGCTGTTCGCCGGCCCCATCGGCCGTTTCGTGTCCAACCACCCGACCATCAAGATGCTGGCCCTGAGCTTCCTGGTCGTCGTCGGCGTGGTGCTGGTCGCCGAGGGCTTCGGCCACCACGTGCCCAAGGGCTATATCTACTTCGCGATGGCCTTCTCGCTGGGTGTGGAGATGATGAACATCAAGATGCGCCGCAAGTCGGCCAGCAAGGTCAAGCTGCGCCAGCAGATCCCTGGCAGTTCGGGCGATTGAAGCGATGATCCGCGGTCATGGAAAAGCTGATGCGTTTCCCGACCGCGGTCCCGCACGATCCGGACATTGAGGCCTGGATGCAGGCCCATACGGGCGCGCTGGGCGACATTGCCCGGCACTGGTTCGACGCCATGCGCCGCTGCGGCGCCGACGTGCGCGAACTGCTGCATGACGGCCACCCGACCGCCTGCGTCGGCGACGCGGCCTTCGGCTACGTCAATGCCTTCACGGCCCATGTCAATGTCGGCTTCTTCAAGGGCGCCGAGCTGGCCGACCCGGCCGGCCTGTTGCAGGGCACGGGCAAGGCCATGCGCCATGTCAAACTCCGGCCCGCCGAGCCCGTCGACGAGCCCGCCCTGCGGGCACTGATCGAGACAGCCTGCGCCGACATGCGCAGGCGCCGGTGATGGCGCTACGCCTGCAGCCGTTCGAGGCCTTCGACGACCTGCCCTTCAGCCTGGGCGTCGAGGAGCTGGTCGCAAGGCTGGGGCCGCCCAACCAACATTCCCGCAACGCGGCCGCGCTGGACGAGTACGACTACGGCCATTGCGTGCTGCGCTTCCAGGACAGCGGACGCCTTGAGGAGATCACCCGGCGCGCGCCGGTGCTGCAACTGGGCACGGTCGTCATTCCCTTTGCCGCGCTGGGCGGCTTCGTGCTCGCGCAGGATGCCGACGCCTTCGAGCGGGCCGGCTTTCTCGTCAGCCCGACCCTGGGCATCGCCTTCGTGCCAGAGGAGCCCGACTGGGTCACCGCGCTGGCGCGGCATTGCATTCCGACATGGCGGGCGCTGGAGCAGCGCTGATCAGGTGGCCCAGATGCGCGGGTCTGTGCTCGACAACGCCCACAGCCGCTGGCGCCACAGCGCCCTGACCCGCCGCAGCGCCAGCGTCACCGTCTCGACTTCGTCGCCGACGACGCGGGCAAGCAGCATTGCGCCGCGTGGGCTGGCCAGATGCGTGACGCCGCTGCGTGCCACGTCGTCCAGCAAGGCGCGGCTGTGGGTCAGCAGCGCGTCCACATCAGCCAGTGTGCCGGTCTGCGCATAGACCAGCGTGCCGAGCACCCGATGGCCGGCCAGGCCACAGGGGCCGTCCATCAGCGCCGCGTCCGTCGCATCCAGCCAGCCACGGTCCAGCCATTGACCGGTGATCTCCAGATGCTGCAGCATCCGGCCGGTCACGAAGGGTTGCGCCGCGGCGGGCAAGCCCAGGCCCAGCACCTCGGTCGCGAACAGGCTGGCGCCCGGCGCGAGGCTGAGCTTCACTTCGTTGCGGGCGATGCAATCCGGATAGGCCAGCGTCTCCTGCGGCAGCCATTCCAGGCGAGCGCCCTCGCCCACCGTGGCCTGCACGACCTGGGCCGCCTCGCCGGCGTTGGAACGATAGAAGCGCGTCGCCGCCGGCGTCGTCACCAGCAGATGGGCACCGGCCTGCACGTCGACGTGGATGTCGAGCCGGTCACCGCCAACCAGGCCGCCGGGCGGATGCACGAGCACCGCATGCGCGATGCCGGCGCCCTCGGGGTAGAGGGTCTTCAGCAGGCGCAGCGGGCCGTCGTGGCGGGCATGCACGCGGGTGGCGTTGCCGCCATCGCGCGCCGCGCTCAGCGTCAGGCGCGCCGGCCAACGGATGGGATCAGCCGACAAGCAGGCCCTTGGTCTCGATGAAGCGCACCACCTCGTCCAGGCCGTCGCGCGTCTTCAGGTTGGTCATGACCCAGGGCTTGACGGGCCGCATGCGGGCGGTGTCACTGCGCATGACGTTCAGGTCGGCGCCGACATGAGGCGCSAGGTCGGTCTTGTTGATGACGAAGAGGTCGCTCTTGGTGATGCCGGGGCCGCCCTTGCGCGGGATCTTCTCGCCGGCGGCCACGTCGATGACGTAGATGGTCAGGTCMGASAGYTCSGGGCTGAAGGTGGCSGCSAGGTTGTCRCCGCCGCTYTCGAYGAAMACGATGTCGGCGTCGGGGAACTTCTCCAGCATGCGGTCCACCGCCTCGAGGTTGATGGAGCAGTCCTCGCGGATGGCGGTGTGCGGGCAGCCGCCGGTCTCCACGCCCATGATGCGTTCGGGCTCCAGCGCACCGGCCACTGTCAACAGGCGCTGGTCCTCCTTGGTGTAGATGTCGTTGGTGACGACAACCAGGTCCCAGCGCTCGCGCATGGCCTTGCACAGCATCTCGACGAGGGTGGTCTTGCCAGAGCCCACGGGGCCACCGACACCGACACGCAAAGGCGGTAGCTTCTTGGTGCGGTTGGGAATTGCGTGCAAGGGAGTCATGTGAGCCCCCCAACCTGCCGCTGAGCGTCAGCCCCCCCGAGGGGGATAAAAAAACTTGGAGCGGTCCGGCGTTTTTTTGTCATGAGCGGAAAAGTCGTGAATATTGATTTTCGTGGCGGGCGCCATGGATGCCGAGCAGCGGCGCGAAGGCCATGGGCTCGGGCGCTGCCAACGCGGTCGCCACGGCTTGCGGGATGACTTGCACGAGGCGTGCCAACAGGCGCTGCCCCGAGGTCTGGCCCAGGGGCACGCAACGCACCGCGGCCTGCATCAGGTTCTCCGCCCAACCGAAGGCGATGGCCTGCAGCGCCGGCTCCAACGCAGCACCGCGGGACGCCGCGACTGCACCCATGACGACGGGCCAGGTCGGCGCCGGTTTGAGCTTTTGCAGCAGGGGCAGCACCGCGGCATCGGGCATCAGGCCCTGCATCCAAACCACAAGGCTGCGGCCCATCTGCTGGGCCTGCTGCAGGCTCTCGCTGGTTTCGCGCGTGTGCAGCACCCAGGCATTGAGTTCTGCCAGCCGCGCGCCATCAAGCGCCAGCGTCGCCGCGTGCGCCGCCGCCGCGATCGGCAGCTCGGCGCGCGCCTGCACGAGTTCGAGCTGGTTCAGCAGCCAGTCGCCGGCACTGGTCTCGTCATGCACGACGCCGGCGTCAACCGCGGCCTCCAGGCCCTCGGAATAGCTGAAGCCGCCGACCGGCAAGGCCGGCGAGGCCAGCCAGAGCAGGTGCAGCAGCGAGGTGGGGGCAGCGGGGGTCGGCATGGGGCGATTCTGGCCCCGCCAGACGCACCCAACCTTCGCCATCAGAAGTGGAATGCGACGCCCGCGCCGTAGAAGCGCGCCGAGAGAGTCTGCTTGGGGTCGTTGCTGCCCCAGCCTTGCAGGTCAGGCCGCGTCCAGTCGGTGGCCACTGGGGGCGACGACCTGCGGCCTGCGGCGGGCGGCGGGCGGCATGCTAGTCGCGAGTTGTGCCGTGCTGCAGCCATCGGCGGCATCTAGGCCGCAACGGGGAAATTGCCGACCTACCTGCTACCGCTCACACCGGCGCCGTGCCTACACTGCGCCGCACTTCAAGGAGGCTCAAGCATGCGAGACAAGACAGCGGCCGTCAGACGTCCCGCCCTGGCCGGGCTGTTCGCCGCGGTGCTGGTCAGCGCCACGCCTTGCGCCCAGGCCTGGGAACCACCAGCCGGGGCCAGCGCCCACGAGATCCTGATCGGCGCTCGCAAGGATGCCGACGAGGGCCGCTTCGCCGTGGCCGCCGAGAAGCATCTGTGGTTCCACGAGCATGTGCTGGAACGCGATCCGGTGATGTCGGGGGTGCGCATGTCCTTTGCGCTGTCCGCCTGGGCCTCGTTGGCGCACCGCCACGCACCCGCCATGACCCAGCTGCTGGCCGTGCGCGACCAGGCCTTGGCACGGATCGATGCCGGCGGCCGCCCGGGCCAACAGGCGCTGGGCGAGGTCATCCACATCAACAACTACCTCGGCGGCCAGAGCGAGTCCACCCGCGACGCCTTCAAGCGCCTCGCCGACCGCGACCCGGTGCTGGCCGAGCGCGACGTGCTCGACGTGCTGCCCGCGCTGATCCAGCTGAACGAGTTCGAGCTCGCGAGCCAGCATCTGCGCGTCGACGCCGTCGTGGGCCGTGTGGAAAGCCTCTACAAGCTCATCCAGGAACATCCGCCGAGCAAGCTCTCGGCCAGCGAGCGGGCCGAGATGCTGCGCTCTCAGCAGCGCGTCATCGACGTGCAGCTGGCCCGCGTGGTGCTGGTGCTCGGCAAGGAACGGCGCGACGCCGAGGCCGAGCAGGTGCTGGCACGCGGGCGAGCCTTGCTGGGCCCTGAAGCCAGCGTCCACCACATGACCCAAGCATTGCGCGGCATTGCGCCGCCGGACGACCGCGACGGCTGACGCGCGCGGGCGTCAGTGCCCGTGGTCGTGCCCGTGCCCGTGCCCGTGCCCGTGGTCGTGGTCGTGGTCGTGGTCGTGCTTGCAGTCGGGGCCGTGCACGTGGACCGGAATGGGCAGCGGCTTGCGCGTCGGTGCCGATGCAGTTGCATGGTCGTGCGCGTGGCCATGGGCATGGTCGTCATGCCCATGGTGATGGTGGCCATGCCCAGCCCCTTCGCCATAGGCCCCAGCCTCGGGCTCGAAGGCGGCCTGCGCTTCGGTCACGATGAGGTGCTGGCGGCGCAGCATGTCGGCCAGCACGGGGTCGGGCTCGAACTGCAGCAGCTCGGGCTGCAGCTCCAGCGGCACATGGCGGTTGCCGAGGTGGTAGGCGGCGCGCAGCAAATCAAATGCGGAGCCGTGCTCTGCGCAGAAACGCACCTGCAGCACGGGCTGGGGGGCGGCGATGACGCGCAGCAGGGAACCGTCTTCACCCACAAGCACGTCGCCGCCGCGCAGCGCCGTACCGCGGGGCAGCACAACGGCCACTTCGCGACCGGAACTGTCAGTCGCGCCGAATCGGCTCTTGCTGCGGGTGTCCCAATCAAGCTCGAGAGCGGGCGAGCGCTTGAGCAGCACGGCGGCAAGGCCACCGCCTTGGGGGAGACGTTTGGAGAAGGTGTGCATGATGGTTTCGGAGGGCAGCTGGTTAGTATTGTCAACGCGGTCACCCACAGGAGCGGCAAGCATGGACATCGTTCAACTCGTAGAAGCCGAGGGCTCGCTCGGCTTTGTGCTTCCCGACGCCGTGCTGGCGCGCCTGAATCTCGCCGAAGGTGACGTCATGCTGCTGACCGAGACGCCCACGGGCATTCGACTCACGCGAGCCAATGCCGCAATGACCGAGCCGCAACCCGACTCCGTTCCACCACCTTGACTCCCCAATGACCGCGCCCACACTCGAAACCCTCACCGTCTCCGTCCAGGACCACATCGCCACCGTCCGCCTGAACCGGCCGGACAAGGCCAACGCGATGAACGCGGCGATGTGGCAGGACATCCGCCGCGCCTTCGACTGGGTGGACACGCAGCCAGAAGCGCGCGTCGCCGTGCTGGAAGGCGAAGGCAGGCACTTCACCGCTGGTATCGACCTGCAGATGATGATGGGCATCGCCCCGCAGATCGAAGACCCCTGCGACGGCCGCACCCGCGAGGGCTTGCGCCGCGTCATCCTGGACATGCAGGACACGCTCACCAGCCTGGAGCGCTGCCGCAAGCCCGTGCTCGCGGCCATCCACGGTGCCTGCGTGGGCGGCGGCATCGACCTGATCTGCGCCGCCGACATGCGCTACTGCAGCGCTGACGCCTACTTCTCCATCAAGGAGATCGACATCGGCATGGTTGCCGATGTCGGCACGCTGCAACGCCTGCCCAAGCTGATCGGCTCGCAGGGCCTGGTGCGCGAGCTGGCCTACACGGGCCGGCGCGTGGAAGCGGCCGAGGCGCAGCAGGTCGGCCTCGTCAACCGCGTGTTCGACAGCCGCGAGGCGCTTGGGGTTGGCGTGCGCGAGATCGCCGCGACGATTGCGTCCAAGTCGCCGCTGTCCATCCGCGGCACCAAGGAGCAGCTGAACTACGCCCGCGACCACTCGGTGGCCGACGGCCTCAACTACATCGCGACTTGGAACGCCGCGATGTTGATGAGCGAGGACCTGACCAAGGCCATGATGGCCGGCAAGGGCGCGGTGCCCTCTTTCCGCAATTGAGCGCGAGCGCAGCGGACGCCGGCACAGCCACGTTCTACGACGGCTACGCCACCCAGTTGGCCGCCACCGAGGCCAGTCGCAGCGCGATGCTGCCCCTTCTCGAAGCCGCTTTGCCGCCGGGCGCCTGGGTGCTGGACGTCGGCGCGGGCTCGGGCCGGGACGTGGCGGCGCTGCAGCAGGCCGGGTTCGAGGCCTTCGGCGTGGAGCCCAACGCCACCATGCGCGAAACCGCGCTGCGGCTGCGGCCCGACCTTGCCGGACGGCTGCGCGACGCCAGCCTTCCCCAACTGGGCACGCCCTTCTCGGACTGCTGCCCCCAGGGCTTCGACGCCGTGGCGTGCAGTGCCGTGCTGATGCACATCGCCCCCGCCGACCTGCCTGGCGCACTCGCTTCGCTCGCTCGGCAGCTTCGCCCTCTCGCCGCAGGCGACGTGGCCCGCTGCCGGCCCGCACTGCTGATTGCCCTGCCGGAAATGAACCCCGGCCAGTTGAGTGGTGACCGCGACGCCGATGGCCGTCGGTTCCACAACCACGCCCCGGCCACGCTGCAGCGGCAGCTCACCGAGTTGGGACTGATGCTGGAGAGCAGCAGCGTCAACGACGCGGTGCTGGCCAGCACCGACACGCGCTGGCACATGCTGGTGTTCAGGCGGATCTGAGCGCGTCGCGAAGAGCTTCGCCATTGCGACGCGGCTCGTCATCGCAGATGTTCATTCCAGCACCCGATCAGGCAACAATTCCTGCGTGGATCGAGGCCCGCTGTGACAGCCCGCCGACCGGATTCGTTCACCCAGGGAGAACCGCGTGGATTTCGCTCAATGGCAGCACCGCCCGGGCAGGCGCTTCACCGGCATCGGCGTCGTGGTGCTGCTGCATCTCGTGCTGGGTTGGGTCTTGGTCAGCGGCCTGGCACACCACATCGTCCAGGTCGCCCGGCAGGCCCCCGTGGAGATCAAGCTCATCCAACCAGAAACACCGCCGCCGCCATCGCCGAAGATGGCCTTGCTGCCACTGCCCACCTTGTCTCCCCCACCGCCGCGCTTCATACCGCCGCCCGAAGTGCAGGTGACGCAGCCGCCGGAGACGACCGTCGCCGCCGCAGCCATCCCCCAGCCTTCGCCTGGCGCGGGCACTGAAGCGGCACCACAACCAGGCCGGGGCCAGCCGGGAGGCGCGCTGGTGCGCACACCGCTGCAACTGGACTTCAGCAAGTGCGGCTCACCGGCCTATCCCGACATCGACGTGCAAGGCACGACGATGGTCGTCTTCACGATGGACATCTCCGGCGCCATCTCTGAAGCGCGCGTGGCCGAGTCCAGCGGCCCGTCACGCAGGCACAAGGTGCTCGACAGACTGGCCGTCACCTTCGTGCTGTCCTGCAAGGGCACGCCCGGCACGGTGAATGGCAAGCCCGTGACGCTGCGCGGCATCACGCCCATCACCTGGAACCTGAAGGACTGAGAAGGCGGCTTTGGCCAGGACGGGCGGGCCTGCCCGCGTGCGTTGGCTTCCAGCGTCCCTCGTGCCGCGCCGCGCTGAATCCCATGGCTAATTCCTTTTCGTGCTGTCCGGCGCGAGCTTGCGCCGCCTCATGGCTTCCATGCGCAGCCCCTGCGCGGCAGCAATCAGTTGGCTCTGCTGCGCGGGCTTCCCAGCGCTAAGCGCCATGGTCTCGAGGAAGGCTGCCGAGGCTTCCGCGTTGGAGATGAACTCCACGCTTTGCAGCGTGTCCTTCTTGTCGATGGTCCACTCCTTGAACGGCGCGTCGGGCGCTGGGTTGCGACGCATCTCCGCAAGGATGTCGCCGCGGGTCACGCCCGCTTCGAGGCGGCCCTGCCACTGCTTGGCCCATTGGGCCGAAGGCTCGTCGCGCACGTTTTGCGCCAGCGAAACGAGCGTATGGTGGGCCTCATCCGCATTGCCGGCATAGGCGTAGGCCAGCGCAGCGGAGCGCGCGAGCGCGTCGACTTCGCGTGCGGTCTGCCAGGCCGAGATGACACCCTCCAGCGCTGCGCTGTCCGGGGCATCCGTGGCGGCCACCTCGGTCTTGAAGACGGCCAAGGCAGCTTCCTGCGATTGCGGGTTCAAGCCGCGGGCGCGCTGCAGGTGGCCCTGAGCAGCCTGGAGATAGGCGCGCTTGGCATCGCCCTCGTTGCGCTCGGCCAGGCGCAGGTTCGCCATGCCCAGCAGATAGCGGGCCTCGAAATTGGCGTCCTCCCCTTGCAGCACGGCATTCAGCGCAGGCAGGGCCTCTTGCGGGTTGCCCCAGTCGATCTGCGCCCGGCTCAAGGTGAGGCGGGCCAGGTCGTCGTTCGGGAACTGCGCCGCCAGCCCTGCGACCTTCTTCAACAGCGCCTCCCCGGCTGGCCGGCTCGGGCACGCCTTCAAGGCGGCATCCGCCAGCACGAATTCGCCCGCCGCACGGGGCAGCGCATGAAACCTCACCCGGCTGGCGGGCAGCGATGGGAGTGCCACACGCAGGGCATCCGTGCCCCGAAGGCTGTACCGCCACATCACCTGCCCGATCTCGGATGCCTTCAGGCCGTAGGCCCGCTCGAAGGCCGTCGTCGGGGAGGCGCCGCGGTCGACGAGCCCGAGATAGCGGTTCAGGCGCTGGCGCCTTTCTTCCGAGGACAGCATGTAGTGCGTCAACAGCCAGGACTTCGCCTCGAACTCCAGGCGCGCCCCGCCCGGTCCGGCATAGTTGTGGGCGTTGGCGAGCTTCTCCTCCAGGACGTCGCCATATTCCAGGCTGGATACCCGGTTGTCTCTGACAAGTCGCAGGTAGCCACCGATCTCCTTCGGCACCCGGCCCACCACCATCTGCTTTTCCGAGAATCGCGCGGCGGAGAAGTACTGCGCAAAGCCGTCGACGAACGACGTCGGGACGCGGATGTCCGTGTGGCGATAAAGGAAGTGCCGCGCATACGCCTCGAAGACATAGGACAGGGTGTCGTCCAGCGGTGAACGGTCGAGTTGCTCGTCGGCGAGGCTGGGGACGCGTTCCAGATGCACGCCGAATCCCTGGACGCCGGAAGCGCAACTGCTGTACAGGCCCACGGCATCGGCCGGCACGCTGGCGTCGACCTCACGCAGGGCCGAGACCCGGCTGTGGTAGTACAGCGTCAGCTTCGGTTCCTGCTGGTCGGCCTTGCCCTTGGTTTGATGATTAGGCCGGGTGTACAGGCGCAGCAGATGGTCGAGCTTTTCCAGGTTGTCCAGCAGCTGGGTGACGTCTTCCTGGTTGGCGTCGGAGTACACAACGAAGCGCTGGCTTTCGGCCCGCAGCCACGCGGAGAGGTCGTCCTTCTTGCCGGCCACCTCCACGCGCTCCAGGTTTGCCGGGCGGGTTTGCTGGGCGCCGGCGGCGCAGGCCGACAGCAGACAGAAGGCGGCGGCGAGTGTGTTTGCCCAGGGTCCCTTGCGCATTGGCTGTTCCTTCTGGAAGTGTGGCTCGGTGCGTGGTTGCAGATCCGAGCTTTCATCCTAACGGCCAGTCACTGCCGCGCGGGCGCCCTCCAGGGCCCAAAGCAGGTTCAGCGACACATTGTTATGCCCGGCCCGCTTGGCCCGGACGTAGGTGGCGACGGCGCCCAGCGCGCGCAGCTCTTCAAGCGTCGTGACGCCGACGCTAGCCAGCATCGCGGCCGACTTGGGCCCGAGGTCGGCCAGGGACTCGATGTCTGACATGTCCGGACCCTAGTCGATCTGGTCAATCGCCCAATCGAACGACGGGTCGCCCACGTCGTTGTGCGCGATGTTGAAGTCCTTGCGCTGGATCAGCAGGTCCACATAGGCGCGGCCCTTGTAGCGCGCTTCGTAGGCGATCACGTCGTTCACGTTGCCCGGCGCATTCGCACTGGTCAGGATCAGGTGCACCGGCAAACGGCTGCTGGCCATGAAGCGCGCCTGTTCGTCCTGGATGTTCTTGGCCGTCAGCGCCCAGAAGGCGCCGTCGAACAGCAGGTAGTTCCTGAAGAAGGGCGTGCCCGCGGCTTCGGTGCTCAGCAGGATGGAGCCCAGCAGCCCGCCGTAGGACGTGCCCGAGAAGCTGCGCACGCCCGTCGTGCGGTAGTTGGCCTCGATCAGCGGCGCCAGTTCCTCCTTCAGGAAACGGGCATAGGCCGGCGCGCCGTTGACGGTGTAGTCGATGGCCCGGCGGTCACCCGGGCCCTGCTCGATGTTCACCAGGATCATCGGCTTACGGCGTTTGTCCAGCAGCTGCGAGAACGCATTGAAGCTCCACTGCCCGTCGGTCGCGTACATCACCGCATAACTCTTGCCCGAGGTCGCGTAGTTCTCCGGCAGGTAGACGTGATACGGGTAGTTGATGCCGGTGATCCTGGACGTGATGGACTTGTCGCGCTCCAGCGTGCCCACGTAGACGTAGTTGGGCGTGATCACCACCGGCGGCGGCGTGACGGCCGGCGTCGCGTCGCTGCTCGACCCGCCACCGCCGCAGGCGGACAGCAGGCAGGCAAAGCTCAGAAGCAAACACAGGCGTCTGGACATGGAAGGCCCTCGAGTTGTCTTCTGCGCAGTTCCGGGCCCTGCGGTCACGCAGACCCCCGGCGCAGCAGCGTCAGCCCGATCAGCCGCGACACCACGGCCGCCAGGTAGCCCACGCCAACGAACATCTCCAGGCTGGTCGCAGCCCGAGCCAGCGGCCGCACCGGGATGACGTCGCCGATGCCCGTGCTGGACAGCAGCGCGAAGCTCAGGAACATCAGCTCGGACCAGGTGCGGGGCTGTTCAGCGTTGACGGCGGCCGAGAAGCTGCCTGGCTGCGCCGCCTGCAGCACCACGAAGCTGTAGGCAAAGCCCCAGGCCAGCAGCGTGAAGGTGGCACCGGCCGCATACAGCTCGTCGGTCGTCGCGTGCATGTCGCCCATCATGTAGGCGACGAGGCTGCCAGCGGCGTAGAAGTAGAACAATGCTTCCAGCGCGGCGGACCAAGGCTGCAGCCAGTGCATCTCCCACACGGCCTGCAGCACCAGCATGGCGATGGCCGGCAAGGCCAGGCAGACGCTCAGCCACGTCAGGCCCGGCGTGCGGCGCACCATGCCGGTCGTGAAGATCAGCACCGTGATGCCGAAGGCGCTCAAGGCGATGGGACCGGCACGCGTCGATTCGAGGATCGGGTAGAGCAGCAGGCCGACCAGCTGCACGATCAGCAGAATGGCCGACGGGTGGCGGCGCGTAAGGGCGAGAAGTCTTGACTGGCGAACTTGCATGCCCGGATTCTGTGCCGTACGGCTTCGCTCAACTCGCGGGTCAGGGCCCCGTCCTGCTCGACTGCCAGATCGACGGGGTCAGTCCGCCAGCGACCCGCCACTACCGCCGCAGGCGAAATGTAGCGATGAATGCTGGAGTGCCGCCCGTCAGGCGTGCCCGCGCCTGCGGCGCAGCGCAAGCAGGGCCAAGCCTCCGCCCAGCAGGGCAAACGACGCCGGCTCGGGCACGGGAGCAGCCACCATGCTCCAGCTGCCCGTGACGACGCCCACACCAGCCATCTGGTTGTTGCCCCAGTACACGTCGCCACCGCTACCCACGGACGCGAAGACGGCGCCGTCGTTGAGCTGCCAGACCATGCCACCCGCCACCGTGGCGCCAGAGGTGAAGGACGTGAAGTTGTGGTTGCCGAAGTAAATCGTGTTCAGCATGCTGGGGATGCCAAGGTCACCCACGTCGTAGGCGAAGTCGATGGGTACGCCGCCGACGGTCAGCGTGCTGGACACGAACACGGGCGCGTTGACCATGGTGCCGGGCGGCGTGCCGAAGATGCTGGTGACCAACAGCATGTGGGAATTGCCCAGCGACGCATCGGCGCTGGTGAGGGTGCCGCTGGCATCCACGCGCACGCGTGTGTCGCTCAGGCGCTCAACGGTCAAGGTCACGTCAGCGTGGGCGGCCAGGCTCAGCCCGGTCAGGGTGGCCAGCATCAAGGAACGGGTCAGGCGGGCAAAGGTCAAGTCAACTCCCTGTTGATTTGTGAACGGTGCCAAACCGGTACGAAGGTACCGCGAGCACGGCCGCGAATATAGGAGCACGCCATGGGCTGGTCATCCGCGCGTTCCCGGGGGCGTGTTTAGCCGGGGTGGCAGCTCTCCGCCGTACGACCCGCCCTTGTCTGAGCTTGCGTGGATGGGCTGCCGTCGATCCCGCCGCTGCGACCGCGTACGGTGTCCGGTCTACCGGCCTTGCCGGGCACACGGCTCGCGGACCTCAAGCAGTCCGGGCAGTTGCACTTGCTGCAACACGGTTCTCGCGCGGCAGAGGGTCGGCTGCGATGTCGGCCAACGCATAGATGCCCAACGGATCTCAGGACTGCGTCGGGTTTCCCGATCCCAGGACGACCGAAATGGCCATTCGCACAAGCCGGTTCAGCGGCGCCGACGAAGCACCAGCGCCAGCAGGCCGCCACCCAGCAGCAGCGCCACCGAGGGCTCGGGAACCGGCGCATAGGGCACGTTCCAGTCGATGCCGCTCTGGCTGCTCAGCGTGTAGCCGATGGCACTGCCGGCCACCGTGACGCCGCTGACGCCTTGCCAGGTCAGCGTGCTGGCGAAGTCGCTGCTGGCCTCGCTGAACCAGTTCGGCCCGGCACCGGCCGTGCCAGCAGACGCTCGCGAGAAGACACCCAACTCGAACGGCGTGCCCAGCTTGACCGTGACGCTGAAGTTGACGTCCTGGTCGATCACCTGGTGAAACGGAAAGCCGCCCTGCCCCTGGCCTTGGGCGCGAAAGCTCTGCCCGCCAACCGGCGCGTTGTTGAGCCAGACCTGGCTGCCGATCCGGGTGTAGCTGTTGCCGATGGGCAGGCCATCGAGCACGCCGTCGAGATGGACGCTGAAGCTCACCACGGCGTTCTGGCCGACCTGGGCCGGGTTGGCCGGCATCAGCGTCCACGTGTCGGTCCATCCTGCCGTGCTTTCGGCCGCTGCGAAGCCGGCGCTGGCATTGGCGCGGAAATGTGCGTACATCCCGACCGAGCCGTAGGTAGCGCTGCCATGCGAGTCCGCCTGAATGGAAGGCGTTGCCTGGTTGTAGGTGCCGCTGGTCGCCAGCTGCTGTCCCGGCGTGGTGGTCGAGGCGGCGTTGCAGTTGGACAGGCCCGGCTGCCAGTCGAACAAGTTGCCTTCAGTCGGGAAGGCGCCGGTGGCCAGGCCGGCGCAACTCGATACGAGAGCGCCCGTGGCGCCGAGATTCTGTTGGCTCAGTTCGGCCGCGAAGGTAGGCAAGCTTGCCAGCGCGAGGGGCAGCACTTTGAGGCAGAGGCGCATGTCGGGCTCCTTGTGTAGTGGCCGGAGGCTATGCGTCTACCCAGGCGCCGTCAGTCCCTAAATCCGGCTGATCCCTGGCGTGCTGGAAATACGTCTGTACACCGAAGGTGTCGTGTTCGGGGGCCGCCGAAATGTTGGTGTTTGCGGTGTCTTGCCAACGAACGGGCTGGGACCCCGGTTTTCGGCTTTTCCGCGGGCGCCTTGGTCGGCCTTGTGCCCTGCTCCTTACAGCAGCACCCCCATCCGGGTGGTCGCTATGAACCTAGGGAGTAATGCCTGCGGCCTGGCGGCGACTGCAGCACGCAGGGTGTTGCCCTGCGTGCCAACCAACAGGAGATCTCTCGAATGAACAACGCACATCACGCCGCCCCTGCCCCCCACCGCACAGCCATCACGCCCCATCGGCTGGGCGCCCTCGGAGTGGCGCTTGCGGCTGCCCTCTTGTTTCCTCAAGGGGCCGCCGCACAAGCACCGGCCTACCAGATCACGTTCAAGAACCTGACGAGCAATGCCGCGGCCACGGGGGCGGCGACGGCACAGACCGGCCAGCGGCTTTCGCCACCGGTGTTCATCACGCACAGCGACGCCTACACGGCCTACACCGTCGGCCAGGCCGCGCCGGAGACGATCTGGCGCATTGCAGAAGGCGGCAATCGCAGCTTCCTGCTCGACGAGGTCAACGCCCTGGTCGGCACGAGCGTGCTTAGCGTCGCTGCGCCGCTGTCCGCGCCTTTGCCTCAACAGGACTCCGTGACGGTCATGGTGAATGCCAATGCCTCCCACCACCTGCTGTCGTTTGCCAGCATGCTGGGCTGGACGAATGACGGCTTCATCGGCGTCAGTGGCCTGGACCTGTCGACCATCACCGGCACCGTCACGATCAACCTGTACGGCTACGACGCGGGTTCGGAGAAGAACAACGAGGCCAATGGCTTTCTCGGCGCACTCGGGCTGGGCAACGCCCGCGATCCCGAAGGCGGTTTGATCACCACCCACCTGGGCATCCGCGGCGACGCGAATGCGCCAGCGGCCTGGAACTGGCTGCCTGGCCCCGCAGCCAGCCTGACCATCAGCGCTGTGCCCGAGCCGACCACCTGGGCTCTGCTGGCGGGTGGACTGCCGCTGCTGCACCTGCTGCGCAAGCGTGCAGGCGCCGGGAACGCGCACAAGGTCTGAGCGAAGTTGGGTAGAGGATGTGAAGGCAGCGGCGGGGCCGGCAGCAGCATGTCCACGCCAGCGCGGATGCCGCCTGCTTGGTGGTGTAGGTAGCGCCGGCACGGTCGGTTGATGCGCATGTTCAAGCGGCTTCATTAGTACGTTGCCAGCTTCCCCCCAACAAGAGGGCTTGCCACGAGGCAACCACGAACCTAGCCTCGCCAATCGGACGGATGCAGTGACTGACTGATCTTGTCGCGAGGGCTACTGGACAGGCACTTCTCGCCAACTGCCCAGGCCGGCGAGGTTGCGGCCGGAAAGAGTGGTTGCTCCGAGACGGCCTGCGCCTCCAACCCAAATGCGGTTAATTCGGAGTGTTCATGAAGATCACAAGACTTGGCGCAGCCTTCGTATTGGCGGGATTGGCTACGCTTTCGCAAGCGGGTGTCCTCCTGAGCGAGGGCTTCGACGACGTCGCGACCCTGGCCGGCAAGGGCTGGGTCCTGGCCAACGTCAGTTCACCCAGCCCCGGCACCGACTGGTTCCAGGGCGACAACACCACGGCGTTTACCGCGCAGGCGGGCGCTGCCAACGCTTACATCGCTTCCAACTACCTGGCCGCTCCTCCCGGCGGGTTCATCGACAACTTCCTGATCACACCGTACTTCTCCCTGGAGTCCGATGTGACCCTGACGTTCTATGTCCGCGGCGACGGTTCCGCGGGTGCGGGCTTCTCCGACACCTTTGCCGTGCTGGCCGGCGCCACCGCCCAGGGTGGCAGTGAAGTCGTCACCGAGAGACTGTCGCCGACGGTGGCAATGGTTGATGACTGGACCGCGTACACAGTGATGCTGCCCGGGTTGGGCGCGGGCGCGATAGGCCGCTTCGCCTTTGAGTACTTCGGCGACGCCGATACATCCAACTACATCGGTATCGACACTGTGATGGTGGCCGCGGCCGAATCAAATGCCGCGCCCGAACCCCAGACCATTGCGCTGGTGGCACTGGGCTTGGCTGCATTGGTGCAGGCGCGCCGCAGGTCGGTCTGACACGAGAGGATGATCACCATGGCTGAAATCAAGTTCAAGGCTGCGGGTCTGATTGCCGCCATGTCGGTGCTCGTCGGGTCGGCCCCGGTATTTGCGGCCGATGCGGTGGGAATGCGCATCGTGCGCGACCCGGTGACGGGCCAGTTGCGCCCGCCCACGGCCGACGAAGCGAAGGCGATGGACGAGGCCGCCGCCAAGGCCCGCGCTGATGCGGCCGCTGCCGCACCGGGAACCAATCCCGACACCCGTGATCCGGTGGAAATCCGTACGACCAACGGCGTGCGCTACCGCGTCAACGATGCCTTCTTGTCATATTCGGTGGTCACCCGCAAGGCGGACGGTTCGCTGGACATGCAGTGCGTGACCGGGAAGGAAACCGCAGAGAAGCTGGTCCGCGACCCCAAGGCCGCCGTCTCCACCGTTGATCAATCTCGCGGGAAGCACAGCCATGAAGAAAAGTGAGTTCCTGGGCGCACTGGCGGGCGTCCTGCTGGCCGCCTCTGTCCTGCAGGCGCAGGCCGCAGCCACCATCGTCATCCAGAACTTGAACGCCGCGGGCGAAGGGTTCAACGACCCGACGCCTGCAGCTCCCGTGGGTGGCAACGCCGGCACGACACTCGGCCAGCAGCGCTTGATTGCCTTCCAGACCGCGGCCAACATTTGGGGTGCGACGCTCACCAGCTCGCAGACCATCGTCATCCGTGCCAGCTTCGAGCCGCTGACCTGCACTGCAACCTCCGCCGTTCTGGGCAGCGCCGGCGCATGGAATATATGGCGTGACTTTGCGGGCGCGGCCAAGGTCAACACCTGGTATCCCCAGGCGCTCGCCAACAAGCTTGCCGGCGTGAACCTGAGCGCTGGCGACCCGGTCGATGGCCAGGACATCCGCGCGCGCTTCAACTCGCGCCTCGGCTTGTTCGCAGATTGCCTGCCAGGCTCGCCCTTCTACCTCGGACTCGACAACAACCACGGTCCGAACGTCGACCTCGTCACCGTGCTGCTGCACGAGTTCGCTCATGGCCTGGGCTTCCAGACCTTCACCAGCGGCAGCAGCGGCGCGCAGTTCGACAACCGTCCGTCGATCTGGGATCACTACATCTATGACGACACGGCCAAGCTGCTGTGGGTGGACATGACCAACTCGCAACGTGCGGAGTCGGCGTTGAACACCGGCAAGCTGACCTGGAGCGGAGCCGGGGTGCTGACCAGCCTGCCCACGGTGCTGAGCCTGGGCACGCCCTCGCTCACGATTGGCGGGCCCGCGGCCGGTTCCGCGGCGGGGCCGTACAACATCAGCACGGCCTCCTTCGGCGCGCCGCTGTCGTCGTCCGCCGTGACCAGCACGCTGATGCCGGTGGTTGATACCGGCACCTCGACGGGTCTGGCCTGCAACCCATTGAGCGCCGCCAACGCGCTGGCCGTGAATGGCCGCATCGCCTTGGTGGACCGCGGCACCTGCACCTTCGCCATCAAGGCCAAGAACGTGCAGAACGCGGGCGCCATCGGTGCGATCGTCGTGAACAACGTCGCAGGAAGCGCGCCCGCCCTGGGCGGTGCCGACCCGACAGTGACGATTCCAGTGATCAGCGTGTCCCTGGCCGACGGGAATCTATTGAAGACCGCGCTGTCCAAGCGCACGCGCACTTCCTCGGGCGTCACCGCGCTGATGAGCGTGAATGCCTCGCAGTACGCCGGTGCTGACATTTTCGGCCGAGCCCGCCTGTTCGCGCCGAATCCGTTCCAGGGCGGGTCGTCGGTATCGCACTTCGACACCATCGCCTTCCCGAACCTGCTGATGGAGCCGGCAATCAACGGCGATCTGCTGCACGCAGTCACTCTGCCCCAGGACCTGACCTTCGCGTTGCTGAAGGACATCGGCTGGTAGGCCGCACTTCACTGGGATCGACTCAGGGGCGCGGAGAAATCCGAACTCACACGCACGGCAGCGCCGCGCCTTCCCGTCGCGTTTCACCGAAGGCCTGCCGTGGGCTACGAGCTCAGCACCCCGCAGCGCCGGTTGCCGCATCATCCTCACCTGGGCACCATGTAAGGAATACATGGCGGGAGTTGCCATGCTTGCCACCCTCACCAGCAAAGGCCAGGTCACTCTGCCCAAGGAAATCCGCGACCGGCTGGGCCTGGACGCCGGCTCGACGCTGGACTTTGAACTGATGGCAGACAACACCATCACCGTGCGGGTCATCAAGCCCAATGCGCTGCGGCTGCGCGGGCTGTTGAAGTCGCCCCACGCTGCGCCGCTGTCGGTGGAAGCCATGGACGCCGGCATCGCCGCACAGCTGCGAGGCAAGCACACGAAGGCCAAACGGTGATCGGGCTCAACACCAAGGTGCTGTTGCGCCTGTGGCTGAACGATGACCCGGCACAGGCGCCACGCGTCGAGGCCCTGCTGAGTGAACACGGTCAAGGGATAGGCTCACTGCTCGTGACCGACGTGGTGTTAGCTGAGGCACTGTGGGTTCTGGCGTCGGCCTATGAGCAGAACAAGGTCGCCCAGCTTGCGGTCGTGCACAGCCTGTTGGATGAGCCTGCGTTTTGCTTCGAGCACAGCGATGCGGTCGCGGTGGCGGCGGACCTGTTCGCGAAAGCGTCGTGCGGGTTCTCGGACTGCCTGATTGCGGCCAAGCACCAGCAGCTGGGCTGCGAGTTCACGGCAACGTTTGACCGGCGGATGGCGAAGTTGCCGGGGGTGCGGGTGATATGAGCGAGCGGAATTCGTAGGGCGGGTTAGCGAAGGCGTAACCCGCGATTTCGGTGCGCACACCCGTTGGAAATCCGTGCGGATCACGACCCGCCCTACCTGGCTACCCAACCGACGGGCTTTGTAGCGTTATTTGTCCGATCCCCAATCAAACTTGAGCGGCTTAGCCTCAGCAACCCCTTTTTTAAGTGCCATTGCAAGCAATACCAAGGCAGGAGCAGCAATGTACCAATACACAAAGCCAACCCTAACCAACTGGACAGCCACCCCCCATAGCACCAAACTAATAAACAGCCTTGGATGAAAAATCAGAAACAGAACACTGAAGACCAGGAGCGCGCAATAAAGCGCGATCCCACCAACTGATATTGCGACTATTACAAAGAGGACATACAAGCTAAACGGAACAGCCACAACAAAC
Organism: Roseateles sp. P5_D6; assembly: GCF_054049415.1. Lineage (NCBI taxonomy): Bacteria > Pseudomonadati > Pseudomonadota > Betaproteobacteria > Burkholderiales > Sphaerotilaceae > Roseateles > Roseateles sp. P5_D6. The sequence goes on from NZ_JBFUMK010000023.1 coordinate 105,007, forward strand.
TTCATTTCTTCGCTCCGAAGGCAATGAGAAGCCGACAAGGCCAAAGGCACCTAGAAACGTCGGCAGGTTGGGGTGAACGAAGTGAATCCCAACGAGTTTTAAGTAAGGAGCGGAGCCGCCTCAGAGTCGCTCCTATCCCCCTCCCAGCGAGAAACTTTGGCGAGAAGCAACTCAGCAATTCGGCCCACATCTCCGGCAGTCGCCATCGTTTGATATCCAATAGTGTTCCGAAGACCAACTATTGGCTGCAGGTCATCGGAAAGGCGCAGCGGAAGCAAGTATTCGGAGGGGCGCTTTTTAGACGCTCTTGCGCCAATGTCCAACTCGAATCGCGTCCAATCTTTGACCGGGTAACTCGCGGACAGACATAGGACCATAAAGCGCGCCTCCTGTGCGTAAATGCGCGCCAACTCCACTTCAAGGTCTTTGCCCCAAAGCCGGGCACTTTCGTTGAAATCGTAAAACACTTCCACGCCACGCGCTTCGAGCGCTGAAACAAGGGTGGCGACCTGCCCCCTATCTTCGCCTGCAAAGCTGACCGCAACGTCATATTCATATTCGTCCTTGCGAATCTTGACCAGCGATTTAATTCGATCAAAGTCAACATGATCGAGATAAAAGCGAAAGAGCGGGTCATCAATTGAAAGCGTGTCAGATTCAAAAATCAGTATGTCATCCAGCTTGCGTTCTTCGATTGTTTTTTGAAGCGAATCCATCGCCCTGTAAAAACTCGTTGACTTCCGCTTCTTGAGTTCCGCGTCTTGCACCGATCCGACAATCTTTCGGTATAATTCTGGCTTGCTAATCTGCGTTTTACTACTACGCCCAAGCGCATCCACAATCTCATAAAAAGTGTCGTGCACAGCACGAGCCTGCCTTCGTCCCTGAGCCAATCCCACCAACCGAAGAAAGTATTTCGGATCGAACATTCGCACAACCGACTTTCCGATTGCTGCCAACTCTGTCTTAACGAACTTCTTGTCAGGCTCGGTTTGCTCCACATCACACTCTACGCACGCGATTCGACACATGGCCTGAAAGATCGCCGGCAAACCTTTGGCGGCACCTACCGCAGCCGCCTCAAACGTGTCGTCGAATTCCACATTCAGAGCAATTTCACCCTTTAGAAGAACCTGCTTCAAGAAAGCAGCGTCCTGGGCTGCAAGCGTATGGACATCGTTCCGAATCGCGAGTTCTGGGTCACTGCCCAATATTTGATCAGATGTTTTTGCGATTCCAATGAGCAGAAATTTGATTCGCTTCTCATGCCACAGTTTCAGCATGCGGGCAAGTTCTTGTCGCGCCTCAAATGAAAGATGATGAACATCATCGATTACCACCAAATCAAAAGCCTGCAGCCACGGCTCAATCGCCGCCGCCGAGGGTTCTTCTTGGAACTCTTTACCGAGGATCGATACGATCGAACTTTCTGTTGTGTATGTTCTACCGCTGAACTTATGTACGCGATTTGGGTCTGAATAAACTTCAGCGAGTATTTTTTCCGCGACTGTCGATTTCCCTGACCCAGACGCCCCCACCAACGTCACATGTTTACCTTTCGTTTTCAATGAAGCGCGCAACTGCTTAGCTTCAGCCGGCGGCACGTAGGTAAGAGTCGGAATTTGAGCTTCGTTGAAGACTTCGTCGAGCTGGTGAGTTGACATGACCATGTTTGGTTAACGCGCAACTAGCAGTTGAGATGCTTCGCGCACTTAAAGAGAGATGGAACAGACCAATATTTCAGTCATACGTTCCAGCACGACTGTCAAAACAAGAAATACCTCTGCGCCATCGGCAACTCCTTCGCCGGCTCGCAGGTCAGCAGCACGCCGTCCGCCCTCACCTCGTAGGTCTGCGCGTCGATTTCCATGACGGGCAGATAGTTGTTGAGCAGCATGTCGGCCTTCTTGACCGAGCGGCAGCCCTTCACCGGCACCAGCGTCTTGGCCAGGCCCAGCTTCTCGACGTTGCCCTGGCCGGCCTGACTGACGAAGGTCAGCGAGCCCTGCTGAAGCGCTGCGCCGAACGAGCCGAACATCGGCCGGTAGTGCACCGGCTGCGGCGTGGGGATGGAGGCATTCGCATCGCCCATCGCGGCGGCGGCGATGAAGCCGCCTTTGAGGATCAGTGACGGCTTCACGCCGAAGAAGGCGGGCTTCCACAAAACCAGGTCGGCCCACTTGCCAACTTCAATCGAACCCACCTCGTGGCTGATGCCGTGGGCCAGCGCCGGGTTGATGGCGAGCTTGGCGAGGTAGCGCTTCACGCGGGCGTTGTCGTTGCCGGCGCCGTCCCCTGGCAAGGCGCCGCGCTGCACCTTCATCTTGTGCGCCGTCTGCCAGCAGCGTAAGGAGACCTCGCCCACGCGGCCCATGGCCTGCGAGTCGGACGAGAACATGCTGATGGCGCCGAGGTCGTGCAGGATGTCTTCGGCGGCGATGGTCTCGCGGCGGATGCGGCTCTCGGCAAAGGCCAGGTCTTCGGCAATGCCCGCGTCCAGGTGATGGCAGACCATCAACATGTCGAGGTGCTCGTCCAGCGTGTTGACGGTGAACGGCCGCGTCGGGTTGGTGGAGCTGGGCAGCACGTTGGCTTCGCCCACCACGCGCATGATGTCCGGCGCGTGGCCGCCGCCCGCGCCTTCGGTGTGGAAGCTGTGGATGGTGCGGCCCTTGAAGGCGGCAATCGTGTCCTCGACAAAGCCGCTCTCGTTGAGCGTGTCGGTGTGGATGGCAACCTGCGTGTCGGTCAGCTCGGCCACGTTCAGGCAGTTGTCGATGGCCGCGGGCGTGGTGCCCCAGTCCTCGTGCAGCTTCAGGCCGATGGCGCCGGCGTCGATCTGCTGCATCAGCGCCTCGGGGCGGCTGGCGTTGCCCTTGCCCATGAACCCGAGGTTCATCGGGAAGGCCTCGGCCGCCTTCAGCATCGTGGCGATGTGATGCGGCCCGGGCGTGCAGGTGGTGGCCAGCGTGCCGGTGGCCGGGCCGGTGCCGCCGCCGATCATGGTGGTCACGCCGCTCATCAGCGCCTCTTCGATCTGCTGCGGGCAGATGAAGTGGATGTGGGTGTCGATGGCGCCGGGTGTGACGATGAAGCCCTCGCCCGCGATGATTTCGGTGCCGGGGCCGATGACGATGTCCACGCCGGGCTGCACGTCGGGGTTGCCGGCCTTGCCGATGGCCGCGATGCGGCAGCCGCGCAAGCCGATGTCGGCCTTGACGATGCCCCAGTGGTCGAGGATGACCACATTGGTGATGACGGTGTCGACCGCGTCACCCGGGCCGGGCCCGTTCACGCGCTGCGACTGGCCCATGCCGTCGCGCACGGTCTTGCCGCCGCCGAACTTGACCTCTTCACCGTAGCCGCCGGCACGCAGCGTCAGGTCCTGCTCGATCTCGATGATGAGGGCGGTGTCGGCCAGGCGCAGCTTGTCGCCGACGGTGGGGCCGAGCATCTCGGCATAAGCCCTGCGGGAAATCTTCATAGCTTGCCCTGCACGAGGCCACGGAAGCCGTAGACCGTGCGGTCGCCGGCCAGGTCGACCAGCTCGACGGTGCGCGTCTGGCCGGGCTCGAAACGCACGGCCGTGCCGCTGCAGATGTTCAGGCGCATGCCGCGCGCGGCCTCGCGGTCAAAGCCCAGCGCCGCGTTGGTTTCGGCGAAGTGGTAGTGGGAGCCAACCTGGATGGGCCGCTCGCCGGTGTTGGCAACCTTCAGCGTCAGCGTGCGGCGGCCCGGGTTGAGTTCGTGTTCGCCCTCAGCGGTGATCAATTCGCCCGGCACCATCACTTGCGGCCCTTGGCGAACCACCAGATCGCGAAGCCGGCGGCGGCGACGAGGGCCGTCATGCCGACGCCATCCCAACCGTGCAGATGAACACCCGGTGCGCCGTGGCCGTCGTGGGCCAGGGCGGAAGCGCCGATCAACGGCAGCAGCAAAATCATTTTGCGCATAGGAAGGGCTCAGGCAATGGGTTGATGAACGGTCACGAGCTTGGTGCCGTCGGGAAAGGTGGCCTCGACCTGGATCTCCGGGATCATCTCGGCGATGCCGTCCATGACGTCGGCCCGGGTCAGGATCTCGCGGCCCTCGCTCATCAGCTGCGCGACCGTCTTGCCGTCACGCGCGCCTTCGAGGATGGCGGCACTGATGAAGGCGACGGCCTCAGGGTAGTTGAGCTTGAGCCCACGCGCGCGGCGGCGTTCGGCGAGCAGCGCTGCGGTGAAGAGCAGCAGCTTGTCTTTCTCTCTCGGAGTGAGTTCCATCTCTCTTCACTTGTTGGTCAGCTTGGTGGCCAAGCATGGGGAGGCAGCTCCATGTTGGCTTCGCGACAGCTTGAGGGCAATCGGGGCTACCTAACCCCTAGCTTGAAGCATGCCAGAGATGCTTTCTCCACAGGGCTGAGGATTCAATGTCCTCACCACCGGCTCAGCATGCCGTTCTGCCCTCGTTTTTTCAGGAGACCGCCATGACCACCCCCAACAACGGCCACGGCCTGCTCGGCACCCGCGAACAGAAGTTCACCCGCCTGCTGCCCGAGAACCACAAGCCCTTCAGCGACGCCAGCCTCGACGCGCTGGCCGCGCTGATGATCGTGCCGGACGACGAACTCAACGACGGCGCCGACGCCGAGGAGAACCTCAAGGTGCCGGCTGGCTACACCTACTTCGGCCAGTTCATCGACCATGACCTGACGCTGGACATCACCTCGTCCTTCTCCCGACCCACGGACGCCGCGTCCAACCTGCGCAACCCGGCCTTGGACCTGGACTGCGTCTACGGCGCCGGCCCGCAGGACCAGCCCTATATGTACGCCGCCGACGGCGCCACGCTGCTGATCGACCCGAGCGGCAAGGACCTGATGCGCCAGCCGGCCAATGGCCGCGCCATCATTGGCGACAAGCGCAACGACGAGAACTCCATCGTCTGCCAGATCCAGCTGGCGATGATCAAGTTCCACAACGCCGTCGTCGCCAAGCTCGCCGCCAGTGGTGACACCGGCAACCTGTTCGAGCGCGCCCGCGCGGAGGTCACCTGGACCTACCAGCGCGTCGTGCTGGAGGACTACCTGCTGCGCATCGTCAACACCCACACCTACGACTTCTTCACCCAGCGCCGCGCCGCCCTCGGCGATGCTGCCTACGACCTCTACGTGCCGACGCTGCGCACCCAACTGCCCAAGGAATTCGTCGGCGCGGCCTACCGCTACGGGCACTCGATGGTCAGGCGCGGCTACCGGCTCAACAGCGCGACCAAAAAGCTCATCTTCGACGGCGGCGACCTCAACGATGACAGCCTGATCGGCTTCCAGCCGCTGCCCGAGGCGCATGTCATCGACGACTGGGGCCGCTTCTTCACGCCCAGCTTTGCCATTCCCGTCAAGAACGGCCCCGAGCCGGTGGAGAACAACCCCGCCGTGCGCCTGCAGTGGGCCTACAAGATCGACCCGTCGCTGGTGGACCCGTTGGCCGCCCTGCCACCCAGCGTAGGCAATGGCGCGTCGCTGGCTGGGCTCAACCTCAAGCGCGGCAACCTGCCCAGCTACGCCATCGCCACCGGCCAGGCCTTTGCCGCCAAGCTGCACGAGAAGCCGCTGGGCCCGGACGATCTGATGGTGCGCGAGGAAGGGCTCAACGGCTTCACCTACAAGAGTATCGAGAGCGCCGACAAGCGCTTCCTGACCGAGACGCCGCTGTGGTTCTACATCCTGGCCGAGGCGCAGAAGCCGGTGCTGGACTACTGGCGCGAGGCGGGAAAGCGCGACCTGAACGATGAAGACTACGTCACCGGTCCGTGCTCGATTTCCCAGCTCGGCCCGGTGGGCGGGCGCATCCTGATGGAGGTGTTCAACGGCATCGTCGACGCCGACCCGCGCTCCTTCCGCCATGCCGCGCCGGCGGGCTGGGTGCCGATGATCGGCAACGAGATCAGCTTCTGGAACGTGCTGAAGTTCACCGGTCTGGTTTAGGGCCTGTTGACGCTACGGTAATGGGTCGCGAAGGCCCGCCGCCAGGGGCCAATCAAGGCGCCCTTCCCGAAGGGTTGTGGCCAGAAAGGCCGCGCGCGGCGTTGCAAATCCTCCCCGGGTGTCCAACCCGGCTGCGGTTTGCGCCTTGCTCGCGGCCTTTCTGGCCACAACGCGGCCCGTTACCGCAGTGTCAACAGGCCCCGGTCCACTCCACGAGCACCTGATCCGCGGCTGGCTTGCGCGCCGGCCCGGTGGGGCGGCGCGCGGGCGTGCCCAGCGCAATCCATCCGACCAGCGTCTCGCCCGGCTCGCAGAAGGCCGCGGCGATGGCCGGGTTGCGCACCTTGGCGCCGCTGAGCATCTTGCCGCCGAAGCCCAGCGCGTGCGCCGCCGTCAGAAAGTTGGCGATGGCGCCGCCCACGGCCGCCCATTGCTCGTGGGCCGGCACCTGCGGGTGGCCCAGGTCGATGCGGGCGACGACGGCGACCGTCATCGGCGGCTTCAACGCGCGCTCGGCATCCAGGGCCGCGCCCTCCTCGTCCTTGCCGGCCGCACGGGCCGCGTCGGCAAACAGGGCGGCCATGCCTTGTTTTGCGGCGCCGCGCACCAGCTTGAACCGATAGGGCACCAACTCGGCGTGGTCGGGTGCGCGCAGCGCAGCCTGGGCCATCAGCGCAAGCTGCTCGTCGCTGGGGCCGGGCTCGACAAGATGCTTGGGGCCGACCGAATAGCGGGTCAGCAGGGCTTGCAGGGGTTCAGGATTCATCGCGTGAGGCTTTTGCGGGCGACCCAGGACAGCGCGTCCACGAGGCCGACCAGCGCGATCATGCCGGCCAGCACCGTGCACGTCTCGGCCATCTGGAACAGACCCAGGTGGTAGCTCAGCATCTGGCCCAGGCCGCCGGCGCCGACGACGCCCATCACGCTGGCCGCGCGGATGTTGTTCTCCCAGCGGTACAGCGTGTAGCTGACGAGCTGCGGCAGCGTCTGCGGCAGCGTGGCGAACAGCCACACGCGGCCCTCGCCCAGGCCGCGCTGGCGCAGCGCCAGTGCACCGGCCGCCGGCGCGTTCTCGAAGCTCTCGGCAAACAGCCGCCCCAGCACGCCACTGGTGTGCAGCGCCAGCGCCAGCGTGCCGGGCAAGGGGCCCAGGCCTGCGAGGATCAGCAGCTGCGTGGCCCAGACCAGTTCGGGCACGCTGCGCAGCAGGTTCAGCACCATGCGCGCCACCGCCCGGCCCACGCCCTGCCCGGAGGCCGGCAGCGCCAGCAGCAGGCCGCCAACGACCGCCAGTGCTGTACCGAGAGCCGACATGGCCAAGGTCTCCAGCAGCGCCCAGCCGGTCTTGGCCAGGAATGCCGGCGCGAGCTGCGGTGGGAAGAAGCTCATCCCGAAACGGCCCATGCTGGCCAGCGCATCCACGCCGAGGAAAGCCGACCACTGCAGGTTCAATGACCAGTAGCTGGCGACGACCAATGCCGCCAGGCCGGCGAGCACAGCCCAGGTCGACGCTCGCACGGGTTCGCGCTTCATGCCAGGCGCCCGCGCAGCCAGCGGCTGAAGGCGTCGCTCAGCATGACCAGGCCGATGAAGACCAGCAGGATGGCGCTGACCTCGTTGCCCGCGAACATCTTGGAGGCGTTGTCCAGCTGCTGGCCCAGCCCGCCCGCACCGACAAAACCCAGCACGACCGACGATCGCACCGCGCATTCCCAGCGGTAGACGGTGTAGCTCAGCAGCTCGGGCAGGCAGCTCGGCAGCGCGCCGAAGCACAGCGCCTGCCAGCGCGTGGCGCCGGCGCTCAGCAGGGCGTGCGTGGGCGCGGCATCGGCGCTTTCAAGGATCTCGGCGTAGACCTTGCCCAGCATGCCGCCGTAGGCGATGGCGATGGCCAGCACGCCGGCCGTGGCGCCCAGGCCCACGACACGCACGAACACCAGCGCCCAGATCAGCTCGGGAATGGACCGCAGCGCCACCAGCAGCGCCCGCACCGCGCGGCGCAGCCAACGTGCCGGGCCAGGCCGGCCCTCCAGCGTGCTGGCGGACAAGCGCGCCGTGGCCAGCAGCGACAGCGGCACGGCCAGCACCAGCGCCAGCGTGAGGCCCGCGGTCGCAATGGCCACCGTGCGCCAGGTGTCCTGTGCCAGCATCTGCAGGAACTCGGCGTCGCTGCGCATGTGGATGAACTGCGCGAGATAGCGCCCGGTGGCGCGCAGGCCGCGCTCGTCCAGCAGCGTCCAGGGCTTGAACTCGGACAGCACCAGCAGCGGCCACAGCAGCACCAGGCCGATCAGCAAGGCCAGCCAACGGCGGCTCAGCGCCGGGTCGCGCAGGGCGGGGTCCGTCACCGGCACATCGCCTGCGGCAGAGGCACGGGCTGCGGCAGCGGCGCGATCTCGGGCGGCGGCTCCAGCTGGCTGCGGTAGAGCTCGTCCAGCAGGTCGCCGCCCAGGCCCGACGGCGCACCGTCGAACACCAGCTGCCCGGCGCGCAGCGCGATCACGCGTGGAAAACGCGCCAGCGCCAGGTCCACCTGGTGCAGGCTGCAGACCAGCGCGGCGCCAGCGGCGCGGGCGCCGTCCTGCAGCGCCGCCAGGGATTGCCCGGCGCGCGTCGGGTCCAGCGCGGCGAGAGGCTCGTCGGCCAGCCACAGTTGGGTGTCGGACACCAGCAGCCGCGCCAGGCCCACACGCTGACGCTCGCCGCCGGAGAGGCGGTCCACACGCAGCCAGAGCTTGTCGGGCAGGCCGAGCTTTTCGAGCGCGTCCTGCGCGAGGGCGGCGTCCGGCGGGCTCCACAAGGTGCGCAGTGCGCGGCCGAAAGACATGCGCGGCAGCCGCGCAGCCAGCACGGCCACGGCCACGCGCTGGCGCGGTGGCAGCGGCGGATGCTGGGGCGCCAGTGCAATGCCGGCACGCAGCCGGCGGCGCTCGGCGCGCGCCAGCGACCAGGGCTCACGCCCCTGCAGCGTGAAGCGGCCGGCCAGCGGGCATTGCATCAGCGCGAGCAGGTTCAGCAGCGTCGTCTTGCCCGCGCCGGAGGCGCCGATGACGGCCACCTGCTCGCCGGCGGCCAGCCCGAGAGTGATGCCGCGCAGCACCGGCGTCACACCGCCCAGCGCGGCGGCGTCGACGCCATTCAGTTCAATCATTTCAACAGACCAGCGTTCTCGGCAGCGGCCTTGATGCCGACGTAGTTCTCAGGCTTGGTGGCGATGAACTTGGTCGCACGCTGCAGGCCGAGGATCTCCTTGCCCTGCGCCGTGTTCGGGTCCAGTGCCAGGAAGGCGGCCTTGATCTTGTCCTGCAGGGCCTGCGGCATGTCGGCGTGGACCGACCAGTTGTAGTCGTAGTAGGGCGGCGTCGTGTAGAAGACCTTGACCTCGTTCGGGTCGACCTTCTTGTCGGCCACGAACTTCTCCCAGACCGAGATGTTCAGCGCACCGGCGTCCACCTTGCCGCTGGCGACGGCGGCGATGGTCGCGTCATGCGCGCCGCTGAAGGCCACGCGCTTCAGGTCCACATCGGGGTTGATCTTGGCGGCCAGCAGGAAGCTGCGCGGCATCAGGTGGCCCGAGGTGCTGCTCTGCGAGCCGAAGCTCAGCGTCTTGCCCTTGAGGTCTTCCAGCTTGGCGATGCCGCTGGCCTTGTCGGTGATGAAGACGGAGCGGAACTTCTCGTCCTCCTCGCGCTGCACCAGCGGGACGATCTTGCCGCCCGAGCGCACATTGGCCTGAACAAAGGTGAAGCCGCCAAACCAGGCCAGGTCGATCTTCTTGTTGACCACCGTCTCGACGGCGGCGGCGTAGTCGGTCACCGGCGTCCACTCGACCTTCATGCCGAGCTTGCTCTCCAGGTAAGCCCCCAGCGGCGCGAACTTGCGCGCCAGCTCGGTGGGCGATTCGTCGGGGATGGCGGTCACGCGCAGCACCTGCTGGGCCTGCGCCGCGGCGCCGGTGAGCGCCAGCACGGCAACCAGGCCACGCGCCACACGGGCGACGGAACGGGGGAAGGCGGTCATCAGGGTTCTCCAGTCGTGGAAAGCAAGGGGTCAGAAAACGAGCGTGGCCCAGGCGGGGTCGGCCGCGCGAAGGGCGTATTGGACCGCACCGCCGTGATGACGGCCGGCGGGGATCAGATCGGCCAGCGCCAGGCCCTGCGCCGCGAGGGCGTCGGAGCAGGCGAAGAAGCGCGCGCCATGGTCCAGCGCGTCCGTCATCCAGTCGGCAATGGTCTTGTCGAAACGATCTGAGGCGCGCAGCTGTTCGGCCACGCCGGGCTTGAGCAGCAGCACGGCCCGCGCTGAAAAGTAAACCTCGACCTGCAGCTCCAGAGCCGCTGCCGCGGCGGCATGCGCGAACGGCGTGGCAAGGCGCACCGGGTCGTCGGGATCGGCCGCCCAGAGCAGGATGGCGAGGCCGGTTCGAGACTTCAGCTCAGCTGGTTCAGCCATGCCCATTCCTGCATCGCCTGGCGGATCGCGTCCCCGCCGATGGCGAGCCGGCCCTTCTCGGCGTCGAGATTCGACGGCTCGAGCTCGACCAGCCAGCCGGCGTCATAGGGTGATTGATGCACCAGCTCCGGCCGTTCTTCCAGCGCCTCGTTGACCTTGACGACCCGGCCCGACAGCGGTGACTTCACCGACACGATGGACTTGGCCAGCTCCACAACGCCGATGGAGCGGCCCTGCTCGACCTCGCTGCCGACCGGCTTGGGGCGGCACATGTAGATGTCGCCCGAGGCCTTGAGGCCCAGGGCTGTGATGCCGATGCGGACATGGCCGTCGGGCAGCGGTTCGGCCCAGGTCTGGTCGTCGACCCAGTACCAGAGCGCCTCGGGCATTTCGGTGCGGGCGATCAGCATGGACGGGCCCGATGGCGGAGGGGCGAGGGAGTCGAACCCTCCCAGCGGCGCGTGGCGCCACCCACCGGGTTTGAAGCCCGGCCGACACACCGGTGTCGTTGCCCCTCCAGATTCATGCCGCCTGCTCCGCAAACAGGGCGCTGTCCGCCCGGAGCCGATGTTCGTCGCCCACGCGGCGCAGCAGGCCGACGCGGTCGAAATGTTCCAGATGCTGGATGGCCCGCTTGCGGCCCAGGCCGGTCGCGTCGCGGAAAGCCGCGGCGGTGACCGTGCCCTGCTCGGCGCCGATGAGGCGCGCGATACCGGCGAGCCGTGTCATCGTCGCCGTGTCGCAGTAGAGGTCCTTCACCACCTGGTGCAGCTCGCCTTGCCGGGCCAGCCGCGCCAGCGTGGAGCGCATCAGCGGCTCGGGCTCGGCGCAGTCCTTGGCGAGGTCGCGGGCCCAGGCGCCTTCCGCACCCGCAGCGGCCAGCCGGGGCGCGATCTTCTCGGCGATGCGCTGCTCGGCGGCCGACAGCTGCACGCCGTGCTCGGGCAGGTGCATGCAGCCGCCGCGCTGGGCGATGTGACCCGCGGCGCGCAGCTCAGCCAGCAGCTGGCGCCACAAGCCCTCGGCGATGCGGGGCGCGACGAGGCGGCGCAGCCGGGCGGCATCGGGGCCGAGTTCGTCAGGCGACTTCGCATGAAAGTCGGCCAGCGTGGTGAGCAGCTTGGTCGTCAGCGCCGCACGGGCCTCGGTGCCCAGGGACCAGCCGTCCAGCGCCTCGGCGAGGCCCTCGGCCTGCGCAAAGCGGGCCAGGTCCAGCCCCAGCGACGACAGCGCCATCAGCCGCTCGCGACGTTGCTCGGCGGTGGGCAGCTCGCAGGCCGTGAGTTCGGCAAGCCGCTCGGGGGCACGGCGATAGCGCGCAGGCGCAAAGGGATCGAGCACGATGCCGCCGGCGATGGTGCGGCTGGCGCCGGCATCGCGCAGCACGAGGCGGTCGTCGCGCCAGGCACCGACGGGCGCGTGGCAGACGAGCTGCACGCGGGCCGTGCCGCCCGGCTCGATGGCGTCGCCGTCCAGCACCGCCACACTGGCCATGACGGCTTGGGCGCCGAGGTGCAGGTGAACACGCGTGCCCGAGCGCAGCGGCCTGGCCTCGCCGGGCCATAGCGTGAGCCGCGCATCGAGCCGTTCGGTCGCTAGCGCCACGGCCGGCGCGGTCAGCCACTGGCCGCGCGGCGCCTGCTCCCTGGTCAGGCCGGCAAGCGCGACGGCGCAGCGCTGGCCGGCCTGGGCTCGCTCGACAGCTCGGTTCTGCGCATGCAGGCTGCGCACGCGGGCGCGGCGACCTTGAATGACGAGCTCATCGCCGACGGCGATCTCGCCGGCATGCAGCGTGCCGGTGACGACGGTGCCGACGCCGTCGAGGCTGAAGGCGCGGTCCACGGCAAGGCGGGCGGCGAGATGCGGCGAGGCGCGGGCCGGCAGTTGGCGGGCGGCGGCGAACAGCAGTTCGCGCAGTTCACCCAGGCCATCGCCCGTGGGCGCGGACACGGCCAGGATGGGCGCGGCATCCAGGCCCGTCCCGGCGAGCAGCGCCCTCACCTCCTCCTGCAGCGCGGCAACGCGGCCGGGCTCGGCGCGATCAGCCTTGGTGATCACGACGACGCCGTGCGTCAGGCCCAGCAGGCTGAGCACCGCCAGGTGTTCGCGCGTCTGCGGCATGACGCCGTCGTCGGCCGCGACCAGCAGCAATGCGAAGTCGATGCCGCTGGCACCGGCCAGCATGGTGTGCACCAGTTTCTCGTGGCCGGGCACGTCGATGAAGCCGATCCGTTCGGCGCAAGCCGGCGACGGGCCGCCCCTAGCCGGCGGCACCCCCTCGGGGGGCGGCGGCGTACTCGCCGCCTGGGGGCCCCATGTATCAGGGACATCGAGATAGGCATAGCCCAGCTCGATGCTGATGCCACGCGCCTTCTCTTCGGGCAGGCGGTCGGTGTCCACACCCGTCAGCGCACGCACGAGCGTGGTCTTGCCGTGGTCGATGTGGCCGGCGGTTCCCACGATCACGCCAGGGCCTCCTTCAACAAGGCGAGCTGAGAGGTCAGCAGCGCGGGCTCTTCGAGGCAGCGCAGGTCCAGCAGCAGCCGGTTGTCCTGCACGCGGCCGATGACGGGTCGTGGCAGCTCGCGCAGCGCGGTGGCCAGCGCTTCAAGCGTGCGGCCGCGGCCGTCGACCGCGCTGATTGCCAGGCCGGCAGACGGCAGCCGCTCGACAGGGAGTGAGCCAGAGCCGATCTGGCTTTGCAGCGCCAACGCCTCGACGGTGAAGCGCGGCGCGACAGCGGCGGCGATCTCGAGCAGCAGGCGTTGGGCCAGCGCGGCGATCTGGTCCTGAGGCCTCGTCAACAGGCGCAGTGTCGGCAGGTCCCGCGCCAGCCTTTCGGGCCGCAGATAGAGCCGCAGCGTGGCCTCCAGCGCCGCGAGGGGCAGCTTGGACAGGCGCAGCGCGCGCTTCATCGGGTACTTGCGGATTCGGCCCACCGCGGCCTTGCTGCCGACGATGAGGCCGGCCTGCGGGCCGCCCAGCAGCTTGTCACCGCTGAAGGTGACGACGTCGCAGCCGGCCGCGAGCATGGCCTGGGGCAGCGGCTCGGCGGGCAGGCCGTAGGCGGCCAGGTCCACCAGCGCGCCGCTGCCGAGGTCGGTCATCAGGGGCAGGCCGGCGGCATGCGCGATGGGCGCCAGCGTCGCCTCGTCCACCGCCGCCGTGAAGCCCTGCACCTGGTAGTTGCTGGTGTGCACCTTGACGATGAGACCGGTGCGCGGCGTGATGGCCTGCTCGTAGTCGCGCGGGTGGGTGCGGTTGGTGGTGCCCACTTCCACCAGCGTCGCGCCGGCCGCGGCCATCACGTCGGGCAGGCGGAAGGCGCCACCGATCTCGACCAGCTCGCCGCGCGACACGATGGCTTCCTTGCCACCGGCCAGCGCCGCGATCCCCAGCAGCACGGCGGCGGCGTTGTTGTTGACGACGGTGGCGGCCTCCGCGCCGGTCAGCTCGCACAGCAGGGCTTCGATCAGTTCGTCGCGGTCGCCGCGGCCACCCGCGGCAAGGTCGAACTCGAGGTTGTTGGGCGAACCCATCAGCGCCAGCACCTGCTGCAGCGCAGCGTCGGCCAGCAGGGAGCGGCCGAGGTTGGTATGGATGACGGTGCCGGTCAGGTTGAGCACGGCGCGCATGGCGGGCCGCATGCGGGCCTGCACGCGGGCGGCGAGCGCCGCGGGCAGGCCGTCCAGGTCCGAACGGGTCAGCGCGCCGGCCAGGGCCTGGGTGCGCAGCGCGTCCAGCAGCGCCCTCGCCTCCTTGGCGACCAGCGTGTGGCCATGCTCGGCCACCAGCGGCGCGGCTTCGCGCAGCAATCTGTCCAGGGCCGGGAGGTCTTTTGGACTTGCCTTGGAACCGTGGACCACGGATTCGTCGGGCGCAGCCATCAGTGCTCTCGTCCTGGCGGCGGTGCCTCGTCCGGCTCGCCGAGCAGCAGCAACAGGTTGACGCCATGCGGATGCAAGCCGGCTTCGCCGACCAGCAGGTCCAGCGTCAGGCTGGCGAGGTCGTCGGCGACGGGCTCGACGCCGTTGTCGCGCGCCGGGTGCATCAGCTTCAGGTAGTGGCCGCACTCGCTGCAGCACTCGGCCTGCACGACGGCGCCGGTGGTGGTCGAGGCGCCATCGGCCGCGACCAGGCTTTGCAGCGAGATGCCCTTGGTGCTCTGGCAGTGCGTGCACTTGATGCGCACGTAATGCCATTGCGTGGCGCACAGGCCGCAGGCGAGGTAGCGCGCGCCCTCGGCGCCGAGGCGTTCCACAGAGGCGACGGGGTGCGACCCGCAGCRGGGGCACAGCGTGGGGTCGTCGGTACGGCCGAAGGGCGGCACAGGAGCGTTGCCGTATTCGGCATAGGTCTGCCGCACCAGGCGCGTGAAATGCAATTGCAGGCCGGCGGCGATCAGCGGTGCGCTGGCCAGGTCCAGCCCCAGCATGACGCCGGACAGCAGGCGGCCGGCCTGGGTCTCCAGTTGCTCGTCGCTGGCGGCGGCGAGTTGCAGCGCGGCAGCCTTGGCGGGACCGTCGGGCAGGCGGCAGGCCAGGTCGGTCAGCAGGGCACGCAGCGAGTCGCGCCAAATGGGCTCGCGCGGCCAGGTTTCGGCCGGCAGCAGCGGCGCGCCGGCACGGGCGGCGGCGTCGATGTCGTCCGGTGTGGGCAGCGGCACGGCGACGTTGGCCGACAAGGCGCGGTGCTGGGCGTCGGCCAGCTCGGCGACGAAGCGCAGGAAGTCGCCCATGGCATGCCCGTCGGCCAGCGCGCGCAGGCGCAGCGCGCGATCGGCAAACACGCCGGGCTCGGGCAGGTGCAGAAAGCTCAGTTGCTCGCCGGCGCGAACGGCGATCTCTTCCGGGCTGAGGATCTTCTGCGGGTTACCGACGGTCATTGGTCATTTCGCGATGCCATAGCGCGTGATTCTGGCGCGCCCAGCCCTCGGTCACCGTGCCGCGCGTCATGGCGCGCAGCGAGCCCCTGACCCAGATGGCCGCGTAGACGTGCACGATGACGGTCAGGATCAGCACCGTGGCCGACAGCGCATGCAGCACGACGGCGATGCGCCGCGCCAGGATGGGGAAGCTGTCGGCGAACCAGGGCTGCCAGAAGATGAAGCCGGTCAGCACCAGCACGAGCAGGCTGGCAGCCATGAGCCAGAACACCACCTTCTGCCCCCCGTTGTAGCGACCCACGCGTGGCATGTGGCTCTTGTCGCCGCGCAGCATGTCGCCGCTGTGCCTCATCCATTCCTTATCCGCCTCAGTCATGCGGTTGTGCCGCCACAGCTTCATGAACATGACGACGAAGCACAGCGCCATCACCACGCCCATGAAGGGATGCAGGATGCGCGCCCAGGTGCCGCCGCCGAACAGCGCGGTCAGGAAGTAGAAGGCCGGGTGGAAGAAGGCCAGGCCCGAGAGGCCGGCACCGAGGAAGAACAGCACGATCAACCAGTGGTTGGTGCGGTCGCCAGCGCTGTAGCGCTGCAGAAGGCGGGTTGCCATGGTGCGCTCCTGTCAGGCGGTGGGGTGGTCGGCATCGTCACGAGCGACGTTGCGATCCGCTTCGGGGTCGTCCGGGTCCTCGATGGGGCCCACGCGCGTGTAGTGGAAGAAGCCCGCGATGACCGCGCCGATCATGGCCGCAACAGCCAGCGGCTTGGCCGCCCCCTTCCACAGCCACACCAGCGGGCTGATCTTCGGGTCCTTGGGCAGGCCGCTGTAGAGCTCGGGCTGGTCGGCATGCTGCAGCACATAGACAACGTGGGTGCCGCCCACGCCCGGCGGGTCGTACACGCCCGCGTTCGCGTAGCCGCGCTCCTTCAGGTCGACGACGCGTTCGGCGCCGTAGTCCAGCATGTCCTCCTTGGTGCCGAAGCGGATGGCGCCGGTCGGGCAGGCCTTGGCGCAGGCCGGCTCCAGGCCGACGCCGACGCGGTCGGAACACAGGCTGCACTTGTAGGCCTTGCTGTCGACCTTGCTGATGCGCGGCACGTCGAAGGGGCAGCCCGTCACGCAGTTGCCGCAGCCGATGCAGTGCTCGGAGATGAAGTCGACGATGCCGTTGGTGTACTTGACGATGGCGCCGGGCGCCGGGCAGCTCTTCAGGCAGCCCGGGTCCTCGCAGTGCATGCAGCCGTCCTTGCGGATCAGCCATTCCAGCTTGTCTTTCTCGACCTCCACTTCCGAGAAGCGCATGACCGTCCAGCTTTGCGGCGTCAGGTCGCGTGGATTGTCGTAGGTGCCGTGGTTGTCGCCGACGTCGTCACGCAGGTCGTTCCACTGCATGCAGGCCACCTGACAGGCCTTGCAGCCGATGCAGGAGGACACGTCGATGAGCTTGGCGACCTCGGCCACATGCTTGCGGGCCTGGGTCGATGGCGTCGTGGTGGCCGAGCGCTTGGCAATGTCGAGGGATTGAAGTGAAGACATGACGTGTTCCCTCAGGCTTTCTCAAGGTTCACGGTGAAGCTCTTGAACTCCGGTGTCTGCGTGTTCGCGTCGCCCACGAAGGGGGTCAGCGTGTTGACCAGATAGCCGGGCTTGGCCACGCCGACAAAGCCCCAGTGGTTGGGCAGGCCCACGGTGTGGATGCGCTTGCCGTCCACGTCCAGCGAAGGGATGCGCTTGGTGACAACGGCCACGGCCTTGATGAAGCCGCGGTTGCTGCTCACCTTGACCCAGTCGCCGTTGGCGACGCCCTTCTCCTTGGCCAGCTCCTCGCCGATCTCGACGAACTGCTGTGGCTGCAGCACGGCCGAGGTCAGCACGTTCTTGGTCCAGTAGTGGAAGTGCTCGGTGAGCCGGTAGCTGGTGGCCACGTACGGGAAGTCCCTGGGCGTGCCGAAGGCCTCCATGTCGCCCTTGAAGACGCGCGCGGCCGGGTTGGACTTGGCCTTGGCGTTGCCCGGATGCATGGGGTTGTTGGCCAGCGGCGTCTCGAAGGGCTCGTAGTGCTCGGGCAGCGGGCCGTCGACCAGGCCGGTCGGTGCAAACAGCCGCGCCACGCCCTCGGCAGTCATGATGAAAGGCCGCACCGCGTCGGCATCGGTCGGGTTGGCGTCGGGCCGGATGTCGGGCACGTCGGAGCCGCCCCAGCGTTCGCCGTTCCAGGCCATCAGCCGGCGCTTGGGGTTCCAGGGCTTGCCGGTCGGGTCGCAGGACGCCGCGTTGTAGAGCACGCGCCGGTTGGCCGGCCAGGCCCAGGCCCAGGCCAGCGTCTGGCCGATGCCATAGGGGTCGGCGTTGTCGCGCCGGGCCATCTGGTTGCCGGCCTGCGTCCAGGCACCGGCATAGATCCAGCAACCGCTGGAGGTGCTGCCGTCGTCGCGCAGCAAGCCAAAGCCGCTGAGCTGCTCGCCTGCCTTGGCCAGCACCTTGGTCGCGTCCTTGGGGTCGGTCACGTCGGCCAGGGCCTTGCCGTTGTACTCCTTGGCCAGCTCCTCGGCCGAGGGGTTGGTGGGCTGCAGATAGGGCCAGCTCAGGTTGACGATGGGGTCGGGGAAGGCGCCGCCCTCCTTCACATAGGCCGCCTTCATGCGCATGAACAGCTGCGCAATGATCTCGGGGTCCCCCTTGGCTTCACCGGGGGGCTCGGCGCCCTTCCAGTGCCATTGCAGCCAACGGCCGGAATTGGTGAGGGACCCGTCCTCCTCCGCGAAGCAGGTGCTGGGGAAGCGGAACACCGTCGTCTGGATGTCCTCGCTCTTCACGTCGTTGTGCTCGCCGTGGTTCTTCCAGAACTCGGCGGTCTCGGTGTTGAGCGGGTCGATGACGACGAGGAACTTCAGCTTGGACAGGCCGCCGATGATCTTCTTCTTGTTGGGGAAGCTGCCGACCGGGTTGAAGCCCTGGCAGATGTAGCCGTTGAGCTTGCCCTGGCCCATCAGCTCGAAGGTCTGCAGCACGTCGTAGCCCTTGTCCCACTTGGGCAGGTAGTGGAAGGCCCAGTCGTTCTCGGCCGTGGCGGCCTTGCCCCACCAGGCCTTTTGCTGGCTGACGAAGAACTTGGGGTAGTTCTGCCAGAAGCTCATCTGGCCGGGGCGCAGGGGCTTCAGTGCGCGGGTCTTGTAGTAGGTCTCCAGGTCCTGCTCGCTGTCGCGGGCCAGGCTCATATAGCCCGTCAGCGACGTGGACAGCAGGCCCAGGTCGGTCAGCCCCTGGATGTTGGAGTGGCCGCGCAGCGCATTCATGCCGCCGCCGGGCAGGCCGATGTTGCCCAGCAGCAGCTGCATGATGGCGCCGGTGCGGATCATCTGCGAGCCCTGGCTGTGCTGTGTCCAGCCCAGGGCGTACATGATGGTCATGACCTTGTTGGGCCTGGAGGTCTCCGCGATCATTTCGCAGACCTTCAGGAACTTGTCCTTGGGCGTGCCGGTGATCTTGCTGACCTGCTCGGGCGAGTAGCGCGAGTAGTGCGCCTTCATGATGTTGAGCACGCAGCGCGGGTGCTCCAGCGTCGGGTCGACCTTGGCGAAGCCCTTGTCGTCGAGCTCGTAGCCCCAGCTCTTGTTGTCGTAGCGGCGCTTGGCTTCGTCGTAGCCGCTGAAGATGCCGGCTTCGAACTTGTAGTCCTCACCGACGATGAAGCTGGCGTTGGTGTAGGCCTTGACGTACTCGGTCTGGATCTTGTTGTTGGTCAGCAGGTAGTTGATGACCCCGCCCAGGAAGGCGATGTCAGAGCCCGCGCGGATGGGCGCGTAGTAGTCGCTCATGGCGGCCGAGCGCGTGAAGCGCGGGTCCACGACGATGAGCTTGGCCTTGTTGTGGTGCTTGGCCTCGATGACCCACTTGAAACCACACGGGTGGGCCTCGGCGGCATTGCCGCCCATGATGAGTACCAGGTCTGCGTTCTTGATGTCCACCCAGTGGTTGGTCATCGCGCCGCGGCCAAACGTCGGGGCCAGACTGGCCACCGTCGGGCCGTGTCAAACACGTGCCTGGTTGTCGAATGCGAGCATCCCCATCGAGCGCATCGCCTTGTGGGTGATGTAGCCCGCTTCGTTGGAGGATGCGGAGGCGCAGAGCATGCCGGTGGTCAGCCAGCGGTTCACCGTCTTGCCGTCGGCGTTCTGGGCGACGAAGTTCGCGTCGCGGTCGGCCTTCATCAGCTTGACAAGGCGGTCCATGGCCTCATCCCAGCCAACGCGCTTCCATTCCTTGCTGCCCGGTTCGCGGATCTCGGGGTGCTTGAGCCGGTTGGGGCTGTGCACGAAGTCCAGCAGGCCGGCGCCCTTGGGGCACAGCGTGCCACGGTTGACCGGGTGGTCGGGGTCGCCCTCGATGTGGATGACGGACGACGTGACGTTCTTCGCCTTGTCGCCCAACGAGTACATGATGACGCCGCAGCCCACCGAGCAGTAGGGGCAGGTGTTGCGGGTCTCGGTTGCCCGGGCAAGCTTGAAGTTGCGCGCCTCGGCCAGGGCGGCCGTTGGCGAGAACCCCAGGGCCACCAGGCTGGACGCTGCCAGCCCCGCGCCGCTCACCCGGAAGAAAGCCCTCCGGTTCATGTCCATTCGGCTGTCTCCTGCGGGCAGGGCCCGCTCTTGTGCAGGAACGAATCACGCCAGCAGCCATCGTTGGCCACCGCACTGTGATTTCTTCACAAAGGAGGGCCCTTGTCCAGGCAGGGCAACCCTGGGGGACTGGATCAGTCGGGTATCAGGTCGACTTGGAAATCGAGATGCTCGGGAACTTGGCCGAGTAGTCCTTGCCTTGGGCGGCGATCTTGGCCGCGACCTTGCGGGCCAGTGCTTTGTAAAGACCGGCCACCTCGCCGTCCGGCTCGGCGGCGACGGTGGGCGTGCCGGAGTCGGCCTGGGCGCGGATGCTCATGGCCAGCGGCAGCGAGGCCAGCAGCTCGGTGCCGTACTGGGCCGCCATCTTCTGGCCGCCGTCGGCGCCGAAGATATGTTCGGCATGGCCGCAGTTGGAGCAGATATGCACGGCCATGTTCTCGACGATGCCCAGGATGGGGATGCCCACCTTCTCGAACATCTTCAGGCCCTTCTTGGCGTCGATCAGCGCGATGTCCTGCGGCGTCGTGACGATGACGGCGCCGGTCACGGGCACGCGCTGCGACAGGGTCAGCTGGATGTCGCCGGTGCCCGGCGGCAGGTCGATGACGAGGTAGTCCAGCTCCTGCCAGCGCGTCTGGCGCAGCAGTTGCTCCAGCGCCTGCGTGGCCATGGGGCCGCGCCAGATCATGGCCTGGTCGTCCTCGACGAGAAAGCCGATGGAGTTGACCTGCAGCCCGTGGGCGATGTGGGGCTCCATGTTCTGGCCGTCCAGGGACTCCGGCCGGCCGCTGGCGCCCAGCATCAGCGGCTGGCTGGGGCCGTAGACGTCGGCATCCAGTACACCCACGCGGGCGCCTTCGGCATGCAGGGCCAGGGCCAGGTTGGCGGCCGTCGTGCTCTTGCCCACGCCGCCCTTGCCGGAGGCGACGGCGATGATGTTCTTCACGCCCGGCAGCAGCTGCACGCCGCGCTGCACCGCGTGAGCGACGACCTGGGTGGTGATGGCGACGCTGACATTGCCGACGCCCGCCAGTCCCTTGGCCGCGGCGATGACAGCCGCGCGCAGGGCCGCGTGCTGGCTGGCAGCCGGGTAACCCAGTTCGATGTCGACGGCGACATCCGCGCCATCCACCTTGATCGACCTGACCGCCTTGGCTTCACCCAGCGGGCGGCCGCTGCCGGGGTCCACCACGGCTTGCAGCAGGGGTTGCAGCTGGACATCGGAGATCGCGGTCATGGCAGGGAACAGTTCACGGCAAACGGGGCGAACAGTCTAGCCCGCAAGCGGTCTGCATCCAGTCGGCGGGCTTTGTGCGTAGAGTGAGGCGGCCCCGCATTGCCGCCGGAGATTTCATGCGCCGACCTGTTGTCTTGCTTGCCGCCGCCCTGCTGGGAACCTCGGCCCTTGCCCAGTCCGGCAAGCTGCTGTTGACCGGCGGCGTGTCCAGCATCGACGGCGCCGCCGGCGGTGGGCTGACGCCCTGGGCCGTGACCGGCAGCTATGCCACGGCCGGCGAAGTCGGCGCCACCGCCTTCGTCACCCGCGCCAAGACCGGCAACTACGGCCTGCTGACCTATGGCGCGGCCATCGCCTTCCACGACCGCATCGAGGTCTCGCTGGCCAGGCAGGACTTCGACACCGAAAGCAACCTCGCTCCCCTCGGCCTGGACGGCCTGCACCTGAAGCAGGACATCCTGGGCGTGAAGCTGCGCGTCATTGGCGACGCCGTGCTGGACAGCGACACGCTGATGCCCCAGATCGCCATCGGCCTGGAGCACAAGAAGACCCACGCCGGCAACCTCGGCCCGACGCTGTTCGGGCCACTCGGCGCCAGGGATTCGGGCACGGACTTCTACGCCAGCGCCACCAAGCTCTTCCTGGCCGACGGCGTGCTCGTCAACCTGACGCTGCGCGCCACCAAGGCCAACCAGAATGGGCTGCTGGGCTTCGGCGGGGCCCAGGGCAAGGGCTACCGGCTGCAACCCGAGTTCTCGCTCGCCAAGCTGCTGGCCAAGAACCTGGCCGTCGGCGTCGAGTTCCGCGCCAAGCCGGACAACCTGAACCAGTCGGTGCTGGGCGCGGGCGCGCTGAAGGAAGACGACTGGAAGGACATCTTCATCGCCTGGGCGCCGAACAAGCATGTCTCGCTGACCGCTGCCTGGGTGGACCTCGGCCGCATCGCGCCGGCTGTGCAACCCAAGCGCCAGACCGGCGGCTATCTGTCCGCGCAGTTCGCGCTCTGACCCGGAGTTCCCCATGGCCCGTGCCGTTCTTGCCTGCCTGCTGCTCACCGGCGCCGCCGCGCTCGCGCAGACGCCACCGGCCAACGACAGCGTCTACCAGGCCTGGGGCGGCAAGGCAGGCATCCGCGCCGTCATGGACGAATTCGTGCCGCGCCTGTTGACCGACCCACGCACGGCGCCCTTCTTCAAGAACACCAACCGCGAAAACCTGGCGACCCAGCTGACCGATCAGCTCTGCCAGGAGGCCGGCGGCCCCTGCGTCTACAAGGGCGTGCCGATGAAGCTCGTGCACCAGGACCTGGACATCGCCCGGCGTGACTTCAATGCGCTGGTGGAGATCCTGCAGCAGGCCATGGATGCCAAGGGCATTCCCTTCAGCGCGCAGAACGGCATGCTGGCCAGGCTGGCGCCGATGCACCGCGAAATCGTCACCACGGTGACTGAAACGCAGCAACGTCGGTAAAGAATTCTTTCGTTAACCGCGGCGCCACAAGGCGGCCGGGCCCGCGCGGCACACTGCCAGCCATGCAACTCACCCGTGTATCCGCGGCCGCCCTGCTGGCGGCCTGCGGCAGCTTGCCTGCCCTTGCGCAGTTCCCCGCCGCACCCGATGCGGCGGCCTCCGCGCCGGCTCGCCCGGCGCCCAAGCCCGCCGACGCCAAGTCCGAGCAGCTCAAGCGCGTCGAGGTCACGGGCACGGCCACTGACGAATCCATCCGCAAGGCCTCCACGGCCAGCAAGATCGTCATCACGCGCGAAGAGATCGAGAAGTTCGGCGACTCGACGCTGGGCGAGATGATCAAGCGCCTGCCCGGCGTGACCACCGGCGGCCGCCCGGGCCGCGGCGGCGACATCCGCATGCGCGGCATGGGCGGCGGCTACACGCAGATCCTCGTCAACGGGGAGCGCATGCCGCCCGGCTTCTCGCTGGACCAGCTGCCGCCCGAGCAGGTCGAGCGTATCGAGGTGCTGCGCGCACCCACGGCCGAGTACGGCACGCGTGCCGTCGCCGGCACCATCAACATCGTGCTGCGCGAGGCGTTGAAGAAGAAGCTCAACGAGTTCCGCGCCGGCTTCGCGACCGAGCGCGGCCAGATCAGCCCCGGCATCAGCTGGACGCGCAACGACAACTTCGGCGAGGGCCATGCCTACAACCTGACCGTCAACGCGATGCGCGGTGAGCGTATCGACGACATCATCAATGACACGCTGACCCATACCGTCGCGAGCAACAGTGACAGCCTGCTGACCTCGCGCGGCCGCACCGAAGACCAGCGCAGCGCGCTGAACCTGACCGGCCGCGTGCAGTTCAAGCTCAACGCGACGGACAGCCTGGCCATCCAGCCCTTCATCGTCTCGACCAAGTCCAGCAGCAACACCCAGCTGCTGCAGACGACGACGCCTCAGCCGAATCCCCTGCCCCCCGGCTTCTTCGACCAGGCCGACACCGACGGCGACAACCGCTTCACGATGGCGCGGCTGAACGCGCAGTGGCAGAGCAAGCTGAGCAGCGACACCCGGGTCGAGGCCCGCGGCGGCATCGGCCGCGCCCGTGGCGAGAGCCACAGCGTGCGCCAGGAACGCCTGGCCGGTGCGGCCACGCGGCTGCAGGACGACAACAACACCAGCCGCGACAGCAACTGGAGTGCGCTGGCCAAGATCTCGCACAACCTGGGCGGCGACCATGCTCTTGTCAGCGGCATCGAGGGCGAAGGGACGACGCGGCACACCAACCGCGTGACCCTGGTCAACGGCGCGCCCCAGCCGGGGCTGGACGACTTTGGCGACGACCTGGATGCGTCCTCGGTGCGCGTGGCGGCCTATGCCCAGGACGAGTGGAACGTTGGCAAGCAATGGGACTTCTACGCCGGCCTGCGCTGGGAGGGCATCACCACCAAGTCCAGCGCCGCAACCTACGACGCGCGCAACAAGTCCAACGTCTTCACGCCGCTGGCGCATGCCCGCTACAAGCTCGACGACAAGGGCCGCGACATGATCCGCGCCAGCCTGACGCGCAGCTACCGCAGCCCGCAGCTGCAGGACCTGATCGCCCGGCCGACCATCAACAGCCAGGTGCCTCACCAGGCCAACACGCCCGACCGCGCCGGCAACCCCGACCTCAAGCCCGAGCTGGCGACCGGCTTCGAGATTGGCTACGAGCACTACCTGACCAAGGGCGGCCTGCTCAGTGCCAACTTCTTCGCGCGCCGCATCACGAACCTGATGCGCACCGTGACGGCGTTGGAGACGGTGCCCTGGGCCGCGACGCAGCGCTGGGTGGCTCGCCCGCAGAACATCGGCAAGGCGTCGACCGCTGGTGTCGAGTTGGAGGCGCGCTTTCGCCTCGATGAGTATTTCGAGGGTGCATTGCCCATCAATGTGCGCAGCAACTTCAGCGTCTTCACGTCCAAGGTCGACGGCATCCCGGGGCCGAACAACCACATCGACGGCCAGCCCAAGGGCACGGCCAACCTCGGCGCCGACTACCGGCTGCGCTCAGTCCCGCTGACGCTGGGCGCCTCGCTGAACTGGACGCCGTCGACCACCATCCAGCAGACGCTGATCACCGAGACCACCGCCAGCCGCAAGGTCGTCGTCGATGCGTTTGCGCTGTGGGCCATCAACACCGAGCAGTCGCTGCGCCTGTCGGCGACGAATCTGTCGGCGATGGACTACTTCACGGGCTCGGTCATCGCCACGGGCGATCAAGTCATCACGTCGCGCAGCGGCGGGCCAAGCTACGTGCAGTGGCAGCTGCGCTGGGAGATGAAGATCTGAGCCGAGACGGCTAGCGCGTGAGCGAGAACGCGCTGACGGCAGTGACCAGGCGCCCGGCCTGGTCCTTCAGGCTCTCAGCCGCTGCGGCGCTCTCTTCCACCAGCGCGGCGTTCTGCTGGGTGACCTGGTCCATCTGCGAAACGGCGTCACCCACCTGACCGACGCCGGTGCTCTGCTCGCGGCTCGCCACGCTGATTTCGGCCACGATGCCACTGACCCGCCCGATGGCTTCGACGACGTCGCGCATGGTCTCCCCGGCCCGGTCGACCAGCGCCGAGCCCTTGCTGACGTGGGTCACGCTGGAGTCGATGAGGCCCTTGATTTCCTTGGCCGCGACCGCGCTGCGCTGCGCCAGCGTGCGCACTTCTCCGGCCACCACGGCAAAGCCCCGGCCCTGCTCCCCGGCGCGGGCGGCTTCCACGGCCGCGTTCAGCGCGAGGATGTTGGTCTGGAAGGCGATGCCATCGATGGTGCCAATGATGTCGGCCATCTTTCGGGAGCCGGCATCGATGTCGCGCATGGTGGCGATGACGTCGCTCACCACGGCGCCGCCCCGGGCCGCGACGCCCGTCGCCGTCTTGGCCAGTTCGCTGGCCTGTTCGGCATGGTCGGCGTTATGGCGCACGGTGGTACCCAGTTCCTCCATCGTGGCCGCCGTCTGCTGCAGGGCACTGGCCTGCTCTTCTGTACGCTGGCTCAGGTTGGCGTTGCCCGACGCGATCTGCGTTGAGCCGGTGGCGATGGACTCCGACGCCTCGCGCACTTGCTGCACGATGCCGGCCAGGCTGTCGCGCATGGCCCCCAGCGATGCCAGTACGCTGCCGACCGGTGCGCGCTCGCTACCGGCCACGGGGCTCAGGTCGCCGTCGGCAACCTTGGTCGCGGCCGCGCTCAATTCGGCCGGCTCGGCCCCGAGTGCCCGTGACAGGCTGCGCACGATGAGGGCGCCACTGACGGCGGCAAGCACCAGGGCGCAGGTGACGACAGCCAGGAAGCCGTTGCGCTGGCTGCTGACCCGCGCTTGCGCCTGTTCAATCAGCTCTTCGGCGCGCTGCGCGGTGTAATCCGAATAGGCGCTCGACGCCTGCACCAGTTCGGCCAACAGGGGACGGCACTGCTCGTTCATGCGCAGCACGGCCTCGTCGCGCTTTTGCTCCAGCGCCAGCTTGACGATGCCCAGGGCCACCGGCGCGTATTTCTGCTCGACGCGGACGATGTCGGCGATCAGCGCCTTCGCCTTGGCCGACACGTCGGCGGCCTCGGCCATGTGTTGGAGCCGGCCGAGTTGCTCGGAGGCCGTGGCGTGCGCCTTTTCCACCCGGGCCCTCTCGACATCCAGATCCTGCGGCTGCGTGACCAGCACAAGGTTGCGCGCTGCGATGGCGCGCTCGTCCACGGCCAGCCGTACCGCGTTGGCGACGCGCATGCGCGCGTCAATGCCTGTGACGTAGCCCTCGAAGGCCTCCGCCTCGGTTTGGAGAGCCCGCCAGGCGAGCCCCGCGATCAGCAGCAGCAGCGCCACCACGGCACCGAAGGCGAGGATGAGTCTTGYGCGGACGGTCAAAGAGGAGAAGTTCATGGTGGCTCTTCGGGCTGGCCAAGGCGATGCCGAAAGTTACCCGAGAGACCTGATATCTGATTTATTTAGCAGCCATGAGGTGCAAACAATGCCACGGATCAGTCATTTCTCGCCACGCCACCCCCCATCAAGCACGAGATCTGTTGATGCTGCGCATTGGCGATCCTGTCACTCTGCTCGCAGGTTTTCGCCTGGCGAACCTCGGCACGGCATTGGGCGGCTGCCTGCCTGCCGAGAGTCGGCCACGTGACGCTGGCGGCCGCGCGATACAGAAATGGCTCGGCCGCACGCAGTACGGCCAGGACCCGCACTTCAACGGCTGGCTGCAGGATTCCCGCATCTACGGCGGCGCGCTGGGTGCCGCGCAGGTGCAGGCCCTGGCCTGAGCGCGCACATCGTCAGCCGGCACGCTGGCTGGTCGTCACCCAAGGCCCCGTGAGGCCGTCGAGCTCGCAATCCCACAGCGCTTGCGCATCCATCTCATCGACCACGCCTTCGCCGTACACCTTCAAAGCCAAGCTGCGCAGCATGATCACCATGCCCCGCACAAACGCCGCGCGGCCCGCCTCCCCAGCCACGCCGAGCAGCACAGAAGCATCGAGCTTCACGTAGTCCAGCCCAGCTTGGTAGAGCTTCTCGACCTGCGCCAGCCCAGCGCCGGCATGCTCCAGGCCCAACTTGACCCCAAGTGGCCGCAGCTGGCGGCCGAACTCCAGCAGACGCTCGAAATGCTCGGTCGCCGCAGCCTCGGCCAGATCCAGCAGCAAGGCCCGCGCCGGCTGCGGCCATTGCGCCAGCAGCTCGCGCAGTTGCGGCAGGAAGGCCGCGTCGGCCAGCGACACCGGCGCCACATTGATGCAGCGCGCCTTGCCGTCGGCCGCGATGGCCCGCAGGGCCAGATCCACGGCGAGCAGGTCGACCTGGGCCGTCATGCGCGCACGCACCGCGAGAGGCAGCCAGGCCGTGGCCGGCTGGAAATCGGCATCCAGTTGCAACTGCAGCGGGCATTCCAGATGCAACACACGGCCACCTCGGTCACGCACCGGGAACTCGACCAGGCGGCCACGCTGCTGGCTGACGGCCTCCTGCAGCTGGGCACGCCACAGGCCCTCGCCCTGCTCGCGGCCAATGCCGGGGTCGGCCACGATCTCGACGACAAAGCCACCACGCGCCTCGCTCTGGTGCTCGGCCCGGGCCAGCGCGGCATCGGCCTCGCCCAGCCAGACGTTGCTCGGCCGCTCGCGTGGCAGCTCGACGGCGCCGAGCGCCACCTGCACACCGGGCCCGAAGGCCGGCAGGCTGGCGCGCAGCGCGTCGGCCAGCGCATGGGCCGTCTCGGCGGCCACGCCCTCGGCCGGTAGCCAGAGTGCGAAGTCGCCACCATTCAGGCGGCCGACGCGGCAACCGGCCACCGACTCCGGATAAGCCTGCAGGGCTGAGACGACGGTCAGCAATACATCGTCGACAGCGCCCCGGCCCAGGCGGGCATTCAGGCCGGACAGGTCACGCAGGCGTACCAGTACCAGGCCAGCCACCGCCGGGCCGTCGTCGCGGCGCAGGGCCGCGTCCAGCTCGGCCAGGAAATGCTTGCGGGTGGAGACGCCGGTCAGCGGGTCGTGGTGCACCTGCTCGCGCAGCACCAGCAGCTGGCCGGCCTGGGCCTCGAAGAGGTCGCGCACGCGCTGCACCATCGCGTTCATGGCGCGGGTGAGGCGCTGCAGCTCCGGCACGCGCGGCTCGACGACCTGGCCATAGCTGCCGGCCAGCACACCCTCGGCCTGGGCCACGGCGGCGTCCAGCGGGCGGCGGATGCGCCTCAGGCCCGCCCAGGCCAGCACGGCCGCGACGATGCCGACGATGAGCAGCCAGGCCAGCAGGCGCCGCGAGGTCAGCCACAACGCGTCATGGGCGTAGCTGGAATGACTCTTCAGTTCGACCGCACCGATGGCGTTCCAACCGTTGGACAGCTGGGCCACACCGGACGCGGCTTCGATGGGCAGCATGGCGCGGAACCAGGCCGGCGCCTGGCCCGGGCGCGGCGCCTCGGCACGCTCGAACAAGGTCTCACCATTGGCGCCACGCCAACGCACGAATTCGTAGGCGCCGGTATCGAACTGGGCCGACACCAGCAGCTTGATGAGCTCACGGTCGCCCTGCTGCTGCGACAGGGCGAGAGCCAGGGCCTGGGCGTTGTCGGCGTTCTTCAGCTCCAGCTGGGTGTGCATCAACTGCCGCGCGGAGACCATGGACAGGCCGACCGCGCCCACCAGCGCGGCCAGCACCACGCCAAGCACCAGCCAGGCGATCTGCCGCATCAACGACATGTCTCACTCCCGTTCACAAGAATCCCTCTGCTCTCACTTTGGCCACCAGCTCGCGCCACAGCGACAGGCGCGCCAGCGGGTCACCCGCCGTCACCTGGCCCACGCCCTGCCACAGGCCCTCGGTGTTGAAGCTGAACACCGGCGTCAGGTCGGTGCGTTGCGATGCGGGCAGCACCTCGGGCCGCAGGTTGTCCAGGATCAGCGGCTCGGCGCCCGGCTGGGCATAGTAGGCCAGCACCATGTGGGCGAGCGACTGGCCCTGCAGCCGCGCCCGCACATAGACCATCCTCAACTTGGCCGTCGGCACGCCCGTGGCCGCCAGGCCGAAGTATTTGGCGATGGCGTAGTCCTCGCAGTCGCCAGCGCGCTTTTCCAGGCTTTCCAGCGGCGAGGCCCAGTAGTCCGGCAGGTTCCAGGTGACGGCGTCGTCCTTGAAGGCCAGGCGGCGGTTGAAGAAATCGTTGATGTCCTTGAGCCGCTGCAGCTCCTCGCTCACGCCGCTGCGCTCGATCTGCTGCACCAGGGCCTGGGCCTGCTCGACGACGCGGGGGCCGCGGGCGGCGGCAGCTTCCAGCACACGCGCCGCGTCATAAGCCGCCAGCGCCAGCACCGGCCCGGCCACCAGGACGGCCAACCACCACCGATGCCGACGAAGGGCGAAAGCGACGCGAGGCGGGGAAGTGGGCAAGATTGACGGCGGGCTGCAGTTGAATTCACTGTACCCGGCTGGCACATGTCCGAAGCGCCATAAGATTTTTGGATGATGCAGAACCCGGCACCTTCCCACGACCTGCGTACTCGTGCGCAGCAGATCCGCGACGACATCGACCAGTCGCGCCGCCGTGGCCCCCTGCAGCAGATCCAGATCCCGCCCTGCCCCGAGTTGCTGGCGCAGTTGCAGCAGGCCATGAACCAGCCGGAACCCGACCTCAACCTGGTCTCGCGCATCGCCTCCAGCGACGTGGCCATGGCCGCCACGCTGCTGCGCATTGCCAACGGGCCGCTGTTCAAGCCCGTCGGCCTGCCCTGCACCACCGTCGGCCAGGCGATGACGCGCATCGGCCTGCGCGAGAGCGTGGCCGTCATGACGGGCTTCCTGGCCCAGCACGCCATCCCCGTCAACGCGCCACAGCTGGCGCGCTTCTGGGAGCGCAGCACCAAGCGCGCCATCGCGATGGCCATCATTGCCCAGCAGCTGCCAGGCCTGTCGCCTGACCTGGCGCACAGCTTTGGTCTCTTCCTGCACGTTGGCATGCCGGTGCTGATGCAGAGCGTGCGCGGCTATGCAGCCACCATGGTGGAGGCCGGCGCTCGCATCGACCGCCCCTATATCGCCACGGAAAACGCCAACCACAAGACCGACCATGCCGTCGTCGGCGCGCTGGTCGTGCGCGTTTGGAACCTGCCGGCGCCGCTGATGTCGGCCATCCGCCTGCACCACGACTTCGCGGCCCTCGGCCACGACGGCATTGAGCCTGAGATCCACACGCTGATCGCCGCCGGCCTGATCGCCGAGCATCTGATGCGCCGCCACGAAGGCCTGCCCGAGGACGCCGACTGGGCCGGCCACCACCAGGCTGCGATGGCCTGGCTGCACATCGACTGGGAAGAGCTGGCCCAGTGGGAAGAGGCCATCAGCGCGCAGTTCGATGCGGCTTAGGTTCCCGCGCCTGCGTGTCATCGTGCTGGCCGCCATGGTGGTGGCGGCACTGGCTATCGTCGGCTGGTGGGCGTTCGGCCCGTCCGGCGTCGCCGTCGAGTTGACCAAACGCAGCTGGCGCATGGAGATCATCGTCGAGCGGCTGCGTTCCGAGTCCGGCTCGGACTGGTGCGACGAGCTTCCCGAGGGCGCTTTCGACATCAGCCGCCGCACCATCGCCGATCCCACCGGCAAGCGCGCCGAGCCGGGCGAGCATTGCCGCTACAACGTCCTGGCCTGGCGCCGCAGCTGGATCGTCAAGAACGAGGGCGGCCCCGGCGAGCGCCCCGACTGGCCGCGCCCGCCGCTGCGCATGGCCCCGCCCGGCCAGCCCGGCAGCGAGCGCCTGAGCAAGCGCGAAGCCTATTTCGAGATCGAGCTGCGCGACCGCGAGGACCATGCCTGGGTCTGCCGCGTCGACGCCGAGCGCTGGAAGCAGCTGCGCGTGGGCATGCGCTTTCGGATCCCGGTGGACCGCTTCGGCACGGCGAACTGCCCGGCGATGTATCCGTCCAACATCTAGCCGGCCTTGGCCGCCTTCCAGCGCTTCAGGATCTCCGCTTCCTGCTCAGGCGTGTCCGGCTGCGGGCTGCGCCCTTCGATCAGCGGCAGCAGCGCTCGCGTACCTTCGTACAGATGCTCGAACAGCTTCTTGACGCGGGGCACCTGGCGCAGCTCCACGCGGGTCAGCAGCCACAGCTCGCTGCGCCAGTCGCGCGGCGGATCGAACACGCGCTTCAGCTCGGGGTCGGCATCGCCGAGATAGCAGGGCAAGGCACCCAGGCCCATGCCGGCGCGCACCAGTTGGCGAACATGGGTCAGGCTGTTGGTGCGCACCGCCACCTGGCGGCCCAGGCCCTGGCCCTCCAGCCAGCGGGCCGATGCCAGGTGGGCCAGCTCCGCGTCGACACCCACCCAGGGTTGCAGGTCCAGGGTCTCCGCGCTGACGCCGCCCAGCTTGCGAGACGCATAGACCGTCGCCTCGACACGCGCCAGGCGGCGCCCCACCAGCGACTCCGGCGGTGGCCCGCCGGAGCGCAGCGCGACATCGGTTTCGCCCTGCTGCACGTCCAGCAGCGCGTTGCCGCTGCGCACCTGCAGCTGGACCTGATGCCGGGTCTGGTAGCTGGCCAGCAGCGGCGGCAGCAGGGCCTGCATCCAGGTATCGGCCGCGCTGAACCTCAGCAGGCCGCCAGGCCAGGCCTGCCGCCCACGCAGGCTCTCGGTCACGACATGCAGCTCACGCCCCATGCGGCGCGACAGCTCGACCAGCTCAGCGCCGGCGCGCGTGGCCACATAGCCACCACGCAGGCGCTCGAACAGCCGCAGGTCCAGCTTCTGCTCCAACGCCCGCAGCCGCCGGAACAGCGTCGCATGGCTCAAGCCGCCCGCGCCGGCCGCCTTGGCCAGGCCGCCATGCTGGGCGATCAGTTGCAGCAGGCGCAGGTCGTCCCAGTTCAGGTCGTTGATGATGGGCGCTGTCATGACCAGCAATTTTGCAATGACAAATTGCAAATTCGCATACTCAGGAGGCTCAGTGCGTTCCTAGACTGCAGGCCTTCCCAGCACAACAAGAAACCACGCCATGTCGATGTACGAACAGCTTCCCTTCCAGCCCGCCAACCGTGGCGAGATCGACCGCGTGGTGGCCGACTTCCCGCTGGCCACCCTCGTCAGCGCCGACGAGGGCCGGATGCTGGCCACGCCGCTGCCGTTGATCCTGGAGCGCGATGCGGCCAGCGGCGAAGCACGGCTGATCGGCCATCTGTCGCGTCGCAACCCGCAGTTCGCCCTGCTGCAGCGCCAACCGCGCGCCCTGGCCACCTTCACCGGTGCGCAGGGCTATATCGCCAGCAGCTGGATGGGCAACCGCCGCTACGCACCGACCTGGAACTACGAGTTCGTCCAGTTCGAACTGGACGTCAGCATCGAGGACAGCCCGGAACAGCTGCTGCGTGCGCTGGAGCTGCTGAGCGCCCATGTCGAAGCACCCTACCCCAATGCTTGGCGGCCGGCCGAGATGGGGCCGCGGCTGGAGCAACTGGCGCAGTACATCGTGCCCTTCAGTGCCCGCATCCTGGAGACCCGCGCCCAGTTCAAGCTGGGCCAGGGCGACCCGGCCGACGCGCGGGCCGACGCCTACGCCGGCCTGTCCCGCTACGGCGGCCATCAACTGGCCGCCGCGATGCGGCGGCATGAAGAGCTGGTGCGGGAGGCCGCGCGCTAGGGCTCGGGTCTCACCGTCCTCAGCATCTGCTGCCACAGCGGCGCATAGGCCGCGTTGGCAATGCCTTCGCCATGCGGCTGGCCGCCCGGGCGCAACGGCAGGTCCAACGCATGAACCTGGGCCGGCGGGATCCCCAACAGGCGATAGCTTTGCGCCAGGAGGTCGGCGGCCGTCTCCTGCACGTGGTAGGTCGCATGCCAGCGTTCGGGCGGCGTGACGCTGGCACGGCGATACCAGCGGGCCAGGTCGCCGCTGGCCTCGCGGTCCCAGCCGCCCGAGAAGTCCAGCACGCCGGCCACCGCGCGCGTTTTGGCGATGAAGGCGGCCATGCCGCCGCCTTGGGACTGGCCAGCCAGCACGATGCGGCTCCAGCGTGGCTCATCGCCATCAAGGTAGCCGACCCATTGGCCAGCCGGATCCTGCTCGGCCAGATGGCGCAGCAGCCGGGTGAGCCGCGGCACGATGGCATCCTCGGGCCGGTCGTCAATGGGCGCCGCGGTCGCGTCGCCCCAGACGCGTTGTTGGCGGAAGGCCGCGGCGCAGGTCGGATGGGCCTGCAGCCGCGGTCCCTTGCAGACCTGCGATACGGCCACATCGTCCAGATAGGACAGGCCGACCAACCGGAAACCGGCGGATCGCACCGCCTGGAAAAGGCCCTTCGGCCCGCTGGCGGGATGACCGTTGGTACCCGGCAACCAGACAAGCAGGGGCTCGGTCACCGCCGGGTCGTAGACCACCCAATGCGGCGGCTCATCGGCCTTGAGCCGCGCATCGGTGGCCTGCGGCGCGACCCGCAGTGAACGTTCTTCGGCCTGTGCCGAGAGCGCCACCAGCAACGCCGCCCCCAGCAACAGACGACGCATCGCTGCTTACTTCTTGCGCACCGGCGGCACGTCCGTGCAGGAGCCGTGCGCCACTTCCGCGGCCATGCCCAGCGACTCGCCCAGCGTCGGGTGCGGGTGGATGGTCTTGCCGATGTCCACCGCGTCCGCGCCCATCTCGATGGCCAGCGCGATCTCGCCGATCATGTCGCCGGCATGCGTGCCGACGATGCCGCCACCGATGATGCGGTGGCTTTCCTCGTCGAAGAGCAGCTTGGTGAAGCCTTCGTCGCGGCCATTGGCGATCGCACGGCCCGAGGCCGTCCACGGAAACAGGCCCTTGGTGACCTTGATGCCCTTGGCCTTGGCCTCGTCCTCGGTGATGCCCACCCAGGCCACCTCGGGGTCGGTGTAGGCCACGCTCGGAATCACGCGGGCGTCGAACTGGCTCTTCTTGAGCTTCTCGTCGCCCAGCAACTCACCAGCGATGACTTCCGCCGCGACATGGCCCTCGTGCACCGCCTTGTGGGCCAGCATGGGCTGGCCGACGATGTCGCCGATGGCGAACACGCTCGGCACATTGGTGCGCATCTGCACGTCGACCGGGATGAAGCCGCGGTCGCCGACGATGACGCCCGCGTTCTCGGCGCCGATCTTCTTGCCGTTGGGCGTGCGGCCCACGGCCTGCAGGACCAGGTCGTAGCGTTGCGGCTCTTTCGGGGCACCCTCGCCTTCGAAGGTGACCCAGATGCCATCGGGCTTGGCTTCGGCGCCGACCGTCTTCGTGTTCAACATGATGTTGTCGAAACGGTGAGCGTTGAACTTCTGCCAGACCTTGACGAGGTCGCGGTCGGCGCCGGTCATCAGCGTGGGCAGCATTTCGACGACGTCCAGGCGCGAGCCCAGCGTGGAGTACACCGTGCCCATTTCCAGGCCGATGATGCCGCCGCCGACGATGAGCATCTTCTCGGCCTCGACCTGCATCTCCAGCGCGCCGGTCGAGTCGACGATGCGCGGGTCGTCCGGCAGGAAAGGCAGGCGCACGGCCTGCGAGCCGGCCGCGATGATGAGGCGCTTGAAGGCCACGGTCTGGGCCGCGCCGGTCTTGGCCTGGCCCACGGCGCCTTCGGTCGCTTCGACCTTGAGATGTTGCGCGTCGATCAGCGAGCCGACGCCGCGCAGCACGGTTACCTTGCGCATCTTGGCCATCGCCGCGAGACCGCCGGTCAGCTTGCCTGTCACCTTGTTCTTGTGGGCGCGGAGCTTGTCGATGTCGACTTCCGGCTCACCGAAGGCCACGCCGAGGTCGGCCATGTGGCTGACCTCGTCCATGACCGCCGCGACGTGCAGCAGCGCCTTGGACGGGATGCAGCCGACGTTCAGGCAGACGCCGCCGAGCGTCGCGTAACGCTCGACGAGGGCGACCTTGAGGCCCAGGTCGGCGGCGCGGAAGGCGGCCGAGTAGCCACCGGGACCGCCGCCGAGGACGACGAGGTCGAAGGCTTGGTCGGCGCTGCCCGAGTAGGTCGCGGCGACCGGGGCGGGTGCGGCGGCCACGGGTGCCGGGGCAGGCGCAGCCGATGCCGGCGCAGCGGCTTCAGCCGAGTCCAGCGTCAGCACGACCGAACCCTTCTTGACCTTGTCGCCGATCTTGACGCGCAGTTCCTTCACCACGCCAGCGGCGGATGACGGGATCTCCATCGACGCCTTGTCGCTCTCGACGGTGATGAGGCTTTGCTCGACCTTGACGGTGTCGCCGGCCTTCACCAGCACCTCGATGACGCCGACTTCGTCAAAGTCGCCGATGTCAGGAACTTGAACTTCCACGATTGCCATGTGTTCAGCTCCCGACTTAGAGCGCGATCCGACGGAAGTCGGAGAGCAGCGAAGCAAAGTAGACGTTGAAGCGAGCAGCCGCAGCGCCGTCGATGACGCGGTGGTCCCAGCTCAGCGACAGCGGCAGGATCAGGCGCGGCTGGAAGGCCTTGCCGTCCCACACGGGCTCGATCGAGCTCTTGCAGACGCCCATGATGGACACCTCGGGCGCATTGATGATGGGCGTGAAGTACTTGCCGCCGATGCCGCCGAGCGACGAAATCGAGAAGCAGCCGCCGCTCATGTCGGCCGGGCCCAGCTTGCCGTCGCGGGCCTTCTTGGCCAGATCGCCCATTTCCTGGGTGATCTGGAAGATGCCCTTCTTGTCGGCGTCCTTGATGACGGGCACGACCAGGCCGTTGGGTGTGTCCGCCGCGAAGCCGATGTGGAAGTAGTTCTTCAGGACGAGCGTGTCGCCATCCAGCGAGCTGTTGAACTCGGGGAACTTCTTCAGCGCCGCGACGGCCGCCTTGATCATGAAGGCGAGCATCGTGACCTTGATGCCGGCCTTCTCGTTCTCCTTGTTCAGCTGGACGCGGAAGGCTTCGAGGTCGGTGATGTCCGCGTCGTCATGGTTGGTGACGTGGGGGATGACCACCCAGTTGCGGTGCAGGTTGGCGCCCGAGATCTTCTTGATGCGGGACAGTTCCTTGCGCTCGACGGGGCCGAACTTCTCGAAGTCGACCTTGGGCCAGGCCAGCACGTTCAGGCCGGAACCGCTGCCACCACCGCCGGCGGGCGCGGCGGCTTTCTGCGCGGCAGTCTGGAGCTGACCGGACATGACGGCCTTGACGAAGCCCTGCACGTCGCTCTCGACGATGCGGCCCTTGGCGCCCGTGCCCTTCACTTCGGCCAGCGGCACACCCAGCTCGCGGGCGAGCTTGCGGATGCTGGGCGAGGCGTGGGGCAGCTTGCCGGTCGGCGCAACAGGCTCATGCGGCGGCAACGCCGCCGTCGGTACGGTCTTGGTCTCCGCCGGTGCGGCAGCTGGGGCTGCTGCGGCAGGCGCCGACGCGGCCACGGGCGCTGCTGCGGCCGGCGCAGGCGCAGGCGCTCCACCGGTGGCGGCCACGCGTGCCAGCGGCGAGCCCTTCTTGACCTTGTCGCCGACCTTGACGAGCAGTTCCTCGACGACGCCGGCGTGCGACGACGGGATCTCCATCGATGCCTTGTCGCTCTCGACCGTGATGAGGCTTTGCTCGACCTTGACGGTGTCGCCG
>NZ_JBFUMK010000024.1:0-105625 GCF_054049415.1 Roseateles sp. P5_D6
GCAGCAACATTGACCGCCTGTCCTCCCGTTGCCGCCGTGATCACCACCACCTGCGTCTTGCTGTTGGTCAGGCCTCCAGCGTCGGTCACCGTCAACGTCACCGTGTAGCTGCCCGCCGCGCTGTAGCTCTTCGTGGCCGACACCCCGCTGGCACTCGTGCCGTCGCCGAACGTCCACGCGTAGCTGGCGATGGGGCCTTCCGCATCCGTGCTCCCCGCACCGGAGAAGCTCAGGCTCGCGCCCACCTGCCCACTCGTCGGACCGCTGATGTTGGCCACCGGCGCCTGGTTGGCCGGCGCCGTGATCACCACCGCCTGCGTCTTGCTGTTGGTCAGGCCTCCAGCGTCGGTCACCGTCAACGTCACCGTGTAGCTGCCTGCCGCGCTGTAGCTCTTCGTGGCCGACACCCCGCTGGCGCTCGTGCCGTCCCCGAACGTCCACGCGTAGTTGGCGATGGGGCCTTCCGCATCCGTGCTCCCCGCACCGGAGAAGCTCAGGTTCGCGCCCACCTGCCCACTCGTCGGGCCGCTGATGTTGGCCACCGGCGCCTGGTTGGCCATGCCTCCCGGCGTCCAGGCCTCCACTTCGACGATGCGCGAGAAGTTGTTCATCGCACCTGCTATCAGGACTCGAATACTGGTCGTACTAACCGGTGCAAATACAAATTGCCGCCACACCTTGTCATTTCCGGTGACATTGCCGCCTTCTACAGTCACCCATCCTCCGCCATCCCAATACTGGACGTCGTATTGAGTGATTCCATATTTTGCGAAGGTCATCGCCAGCGTAGGCGCCGACGGCGATTCCTTATCATCCTGCAGTGTGAATACGTCAATTTCGCTGATCGTCTGCATGCCGTTGAAGTCGACCTGCACCCAGTCGGGATAGACACGCGACGTGGCATCGTTCCACCCCCCTCCGGCGCCCCAATTCAAACCCTTTCTATCACCGTCATTGATCGATTTAACCGGGTAATGGCCGTCATACACGCTGGAGGCAGATGCAATACCGCCATTGGCAGCCAACGC
Source organism: Roseateles sp. P5_D6 (assembly GCF_054049415.1). NCBI lineage: Bacteria > Pseudomonadati > Pseudomonadota > Betaproteobacteria > Burkholderiales > Sphaerotilaceae > Roseateles > Roseateles sp. P5_D6. Next base: position 1,029 of record NZ_JBFUMK010000024.1, read on the forward strand.
CACATTCGTGGCAATACCTGGAGGCGCTCCAACCGAAAACAAAGCGGTCTTCACAGAACTCAATCCATGATTATCCACCACCGTCAAGGCGACTTTATACGTGCCGATGTACTGGTATGTCTTGGCGACGCCGACTCCGACTCCGGTCGTGCCATCGCCGAAATCCCAAACATAAGAAGCAATGGAACCACCAGGGGCGCTGCTCAACGCAGCGGAAAACTGCGCAACCGCCCCTGCAGTTCCAACACCTGGCTGTATTTCAAAATTCGCGCTTGGCGGCGGGTAAGCCCCTTGTGAAACCACAACTTGCTGCGTAGCAGTAGATGTCGCACCCACGGAGTCGGTAACCGTCAACTGGACGGTGTAGGTTCCAGCGTTTGCATAAACCTTCCTAGCTGAAACTCCAACCGCGGTCGTGCCGTCGCCGAAGTCCCACCCATAACTTGCAATGTTGGCTTCAGCATCTGTACTCGCAGAACCGGAAAAGGTAGTGAAGATTCCGGCCTGCAAATTAACCGAGGGCACGGAAATGACCGCCACGGGGGGCGTGTTCGGCTGAAGGCAAAGCTCCCAGATGCCGAACAGCGCCGAGCCCCTGGAGTGGCCGTACACCGAGTAGCCACACCCCGTGGAAGGTGCAAACGTAGTCAGCGCAAGAGACACGTTCCCCGGGTTTGTTGTCGGCACGTGCACCTCGGTCCACAAGAGGGTTCTCGTGTCGAAAGTCCACAGATCGTCCAATGCCGAACCGGAAGGCGAAACGCCACCAAACAGAACGACAACTCCATTTTTCGAGTCGAAATACATCTGCGCGTAGCTGCGTTCGCTCGGGCCAACGGCTCCGGTTACTTCCCTCCAACTGTTGGTTGCAGGGTCGTACAGCCACGTGTCGTTTAAATAGGCATTGTTGATGCACCGCACCGACTGTCGATCAAAGCATACCCCTCCAAACAGCACGAATTGGCGACTGAAGGAGTCGTAGACAAACTGGTTCTCTATCTGGCCGCGAGGCTCAGGCGAAGTCCCTTGGCCAGCAGGGATCGCAAGCGTAAATTCTCTGGTCGAAAAATTCAGTTTATACAATGAATTATCATTGCTGGCACTTCCGAACATATAGGCATTGGTGCCATCTCCAGCGAACCCTGGGCTATGACGCTCTGTGGGCGCCAATCCGGTATAGCCCCAGTGACGCTCCATCAGCCTGATGTATTGCCCAGTACTCAGGGAGTATGCCCAAGCACCGCTTCCGAAGTCCGCGTATACGGAATAGGCCGCGCCGGCGCCGATCCCGATATCGCGGTCCAACGTCAGCGTCTTGAGCGCCGCATCATAGGACAGGACCACGGCAGTCGGGCTACCGCCGTTTTGCACGAGCCAATCCTTGTAGAAGTCATTCGTCGTGGCTGGCAGCGTCGGATCTACCAACTTCGTGCCCGTCGTACCGGCACCAGCAGACCGCGTAAAACCCTGCTGGCTGGCACATCTGTAGCCACTGCCACCATTCCAAAGCCAGAAATAGTTATTTATGGGATCAAATACCACACCGCTTTCGTCTGAGCCATTGGGTTTATTGAACGAAGTATTGCCCGCGCAGCTGTTATTGGGATCGAGCAGCGTCCATGACTTGGCAAGAGGATCAAAAGCCCAAACATCGTTGAGATAGGCTCCGCCGCCGGCCCCTCCCCAAAAAACCGCCTGATTGAGCGAGTCCACCCACGTCATGGCGCTCCACTCGCGCCATGGGGGCGCATTGGTCGTGGAAATCTGACGCCATGTAGCAATAAATTCCGCAGCGCGCGCGTCGTTCGCCGCAAGTCCCAAGGAACAGATGCAAGCGCCGAGCAAGACCGCGACTAGCCGGTTGAGAAGGACGCGCATAGGAACCGAAATCGAGATGTGTAAAGAATCCATCAATACCTCAACGTGAAGCGGAGGTCCACGGAGCCCTCTTCCCTTGCGAGCGCGCATAGCGGACTCGCCTCGTCATCAAATGACCACTTTTACATCACACATGGACACTGGCGTCGACATTCCGCAACCCAAACCCTCGGCTCGGGGGTGCAGCAGGCACGTGTTGCGCATCGCCGTCGGCACACTCGCCGCCTGACCTTGGCCTGCACACCGTCATCAGAGAAGACCAGGCCCAGCCGCAGTTGCGGTCGTCTTGACCTCCAGCAACCGCAGCACGGCGGGGGCGACTATTGCGGCGCCAGTCATGCTGAGGTGGTTGTCGTCGAAGTACAGGCTGGCATCCCCCTCCAACACCTTACAACGCGGGCCGCCGCACAGCAGCTGGTCCAGCCCGACACGTTCGGCTTGCCCATCAGCGGTCAGCCGCTGCACCAGGGCCAGCGACGCGGCCTGCCGGATGCGGTAGTCGGCTGCCATCTGGCCCTGCGCGGCCAGCTCGTCTCCGCGTCGCCAGCGCATGGCGAGAGCCGCCGGCACCGGGTAGTGGTAGGTGGGCACCGGGTCCAGCAGCAACACCTGCTTGCCGGCAGCGTGCAGGCGCTGGATGCTTTGCACCAGGCCCGCCTCGAAGGCCGTCGCGCCGGGGCCGTCCAGATAGAACTGGTAGCGCGCCACCAGCAGCACGCTGTCGACACTGGTGTCAGCCACCAGCCTTTCCAGCAGCGCGCTGTTGACGGCCGCACAGCGTGGCCGGCCGGGGGGCTCGAAGCCCAACGCCGGCGGGCAGGTCGAGCCCGTCAGCTGAGCCACACGCCGGTCCGTCGCCTGGTCGCCCAACGCACGGGCGATCTCGACGCCATGGCTGTCACCCCAGACCGCCAGCGTCTTCGTGGCGGAGGCCGGCCCGAACAGGCAGCGGGCGTCGTAGTCCAACCAGCGGTTGCCGCTGGAGTGGCAGCGCTTGCGGTCGAGGCTGAAGTCGCTCGCGCCGGCACGCAGCACCGCATCGCGGCCCGGCTGGGCGGCACGCTGGTCGGACACGGCCGTCAGCGCCCAGGCCGCGGCCAGGCTGGCCACGATGGTGGACGCCCCCGCCACGAGCATGACCGGCTGCGCCACCTTGGAGCGCCGCACCGGTGCCTCCACCCAGCGCAGCGAGGCCCAGGCCAGCGCGACGGACAAGGCCACGGCCAGCGCGGCCTGCACCGGCGAGGGCTGGTCCAGCACCAGATGCCGCGTCAGCACCAGTACCGGCCAGTGCCAGAGGTAGAGCGAAAACGAATGCGCGCCGATCCAGCGCAGCGGCGCGGTCGACAGCCAGCGCGTCGCGACCGCCCGTTGCGTGGCACCGACCCAGATCAACGCCGCCGTCGCGAGGCAGGGCCACAGCGCCATCGGCCCCGGGAAAGCGTGATCGGCCCGCATCAGCAACAGCGAGGCGACGAGGGCCGCGAGCGCCGTCCAGCCCAGCCCCGAGTCCACCCAGGCCGGGCGCGCGGGCGGTGAATCACTGCGGCTGGACCACCAGGCCAGGCCCGAGCCGATCATCAGCTCGAAGGTGCGCGCTGGTGCCGCGTAGAAGGCCAGCTCGGCGTCATAAGGCATCAACCGCAGGCACCAGGCCAGCGACACGAGGCCCACGCCCAGCAGCATGATGCCGATATGCCGGCGCGCGAAGCGCCACAACAGGGCCAGCAGCGGCGGAAAGACGATGTAGTACTGCTCCTCGACGGCCAGCGACCAGGTGTGCAGCAGGGGCTTGAGCTCGGCGGCTCCTTCGAAATACCCGGTCGTCCGGTACAGCTCGATGTTGGAGACGAACAGCCCCGTGGCCCCCAGCAGTCGCGCAAACTCGCGCAGCGCCTGCGGCTCCAGCAGCAGCAGGCAGGCCGGCGCGACCAAGGCCAGCATCGCGAACAGCGCCGGGAAGATGCGCCGGATGCGCGCCGCATAGAAGGAGGCGATGCTGTAGCTGCCAGCGGCCAGGCGCTGCAGCAGCAGCGTCGTGATCAGATAGCCCGAGATCACGAAGAAGATGTCCACCCCGACAAAGCCGCCGGGCATGGCCGCGGGCCAGGCGTGGAAGACCACGACGGGCACGATGGCCAGGGCCCGAAGTCCCTCGATGTCGGGCCGGAATTTCATCCGCGAATGGTCAGGCCAGTGCCGCGGCCAAAGCCCCGACGACCTGGTCTTGCTGCTCCTCGGTGAGGTCGGCGCTCATGGGCAGGCTCATGACGCGAGCCGCCGCGGCGATGCTGTGCGGGCAGGCGTCCGGCTGGCCGTACTTGGCATAAGCCGGCTGGTGATGCAGCGGGCGCGGGTAATGCACGGCGGTCGGCACGCCGGCGGCCTTGAGCTTGGCCTGCACGGCTTCGCGGTCGTCCACGAAGACGGTGTATTGCGCCCAGACGCAATCGCGGTCGGGCCGGACTTCCAGCAATTGCAGGCTCGGGATCGCCGCCTGCAGCTTGGCGCGGTAGGCCTCGCCGAGTTCGAGCCGGCGGCGGACCTCCCACTCGAAACGATCCAGCTTGCCCAGCACGACCGCGCATTGCAGCGTGTCCATGCGGCCACCCACGCCGACGCGGGTGTGCAGATAGCGCTGGCTCTGGCCATGGATGCGGATCTCGCGGCAGGCCTGGGCCAGCGCGTCGTCGTTGGTGAAGATGGCGCCGCCGTCGCCATAGCAGCCCAGCGGCTTGCTCGGGAAGAAGCTGGTGCAGCCGAAGGTGGAGGTGTTGCAGCTCTTGCTGCCCTTGTACGACGCGCCGAAACTCTGCGCGGCGTCCTCGATGACGGCCAGGCCATGCTTGCCGGCAATGGCGTTGATCTCGTCCATGTCGGCCACCTGGCCGTACAGGCTGACCGGCATGATGGCCTTGGTCTTGGCGGTGATGGCGGCTTCAATGAGCTTGGCGTCGATATTGGCAGTGCCAGGCTCGATGTCGACAAAGACGGGCACGCCGCCCGCCAGCACGATCATCTCGGCCGTGGCCGCGAAGGTGAAGGGGCTGGTGATGACTTCATCGCCGGGCTGCAGGTCCAGGGCCATCAGGCAGATCAGCAGCGCCTCGGTGCCGCTGGCGACGCTAATGCAGTGCTTGGCGCCGGTGTAGGTGACGAGGGCCTGCTCCATCTCCTTGACCTCGGGGCCCAGGATGTACTGGCCGTGGTCCAGCACCTTCTGGATGCGGGCGTTGATGTTGTCGCGCAGGGCCGCGTACTGGCTCTTGAGGTCGATGAAGTCCATCAGATGATCTCCAGGCGGTTGCCGCTCAGACGGTAGCGGTCGCCGGTGTGGGGGCAGGTGGCGTCGACGGGCTGTTCGCTCGCGACGGGCAATTCCAGGCGCTCGCCGAAGCGGCTCATCCAGCCGATCTGCTTGGCGGGCACGCCCACCATCAACGCGAAATCGGGCACGTCACGGTTGATGACGGCGCCGGCGCCGATGAAGGCGAAGCGACCGATGGTGGTGCCGCAGACGATCGTGCTGTTGGCGCCCAGCGTCGCACCCTGCTTCACGAGGGTGCGGCGGTATTCGTCCTTGCGCGTGACGGCCGAGCGCGGGTTGTAGACGTTGGTGAACACCATGCTGGGGCCGCAGAAGACGTCGTCCTCCAGCGTCACGGCGTCGTAGACGGAGACGTTGTTCTGGATCTTGACGTTGTCGCCGATGGCCACGTCGTTGCCGACATAGACATTCTGGCCGAAGGAGCACTTGCTGCCGATGCGGGCGCCGGCGCTGATGTGCACGAAGTGCCAGACGCGGCAATCGGCGCCCAGCTGGGCGCCTTCGTCGACGATGGCGCTTGGGTGGATGGTGGTGGCCATTTCAGTAGGCCAGCGGCAGGTTGATGCGCTTGCCGTCGCGGGAGCTCATGTACAGCGCGATCAGCAGCTCCAGCGACTTCAGGCCTTCGCGACCGTCGGTCTCGGGGTGGGCCTCGCCGCGCAGCGTCTGGATGACGTTGTCGTAGTAGAGCGGGTGGCCGAAGCCGTAGACCGAGGTGGTCTGGTAGCTCGCGTCCTTGATCAGCGCGTCCATCTCATGGGGGGCATCGAATTCCCAATGCTGGATCTCGTTGACCGCCAGGCCGCCGACGCGCACCGAGCCCTTCTCGCCCAGCAGGGTGATGGAGCCTTCGAGGTTCTTGGGATAGGTCAGCATGCTGACGTTGACGGTGCCCATGGCGCCACTGCGCCACTTCAGCGCCGCCGCGCCGCTGTCCTCAACCTCGATGTTGCGGGCCAGCGTGCCGGTGTAGGCCATGACACTCTCCACGGGGCCGCAGACCCAGTCGAGCAGGTCGATGTAATGGCTGGCCTGGTTCATGAACGCGCCGCCGTCGAACTCCCACGTGCCGCGCCACTCGGCGCTGTCGTAATAGGCCTGGGGGCGGGTCCAGAAGACGTTGACGGCGACGTTGTAGAGCCGCCCGAAGCGGCCCTCGCTCATCGCGCGCTTGAGCAGTTGCAGCGTGGGGTTGCGGCGGTTCTGTTTGACGACGAACAGGCGCACGCCGGCGTCGTCGCAGGCCTTGACCATGGCCAGGCCGTCCTGCCAGCGCGTGGCCATGGGCTTCTCCGTCATCACGTCGATGCCGGCGCGGGCCACCTCGATGGCCTGGCGGGGATGCAGGCCGCTGGGCGTGGTCAGCACGACGCAGTCGATGCCGAGTTCGGCCTTGGCAGCCAGCAGCTCGGTCAACGACGCAAAGCCGCGGCCCCCCGTCTTGGCGACGGCGGCCGCCAAGGCCGCGGGGTCGGTGTCGCACACCGCCACGAGCTCGGCGCGCTCGGCGTGCTTCTTGATCGCCTCCATATGGTTCTGGGCGATGCGGCCGCAGCCGATCAGCGCGAAACGGACCAGGCGGCCGATGACGGGAGGGCGGGACTGTTGCATAGGGTTCACCTGTGAGGGTTCGGTCTGTCTTGTCGGTCTAGGCGGCATTGTCGGCAGCTCGCCGCCAGAACCGCGTCAGTCTTGCAAAGGCCGGATCGGCGGCCAGCGGGTGGCGGCACCAGCCCAGCGCCAGCAGCCACGAAACGCAGCAGCTGAGGATGGCCAGCACGAACCAGAGGATAGGCATGGTCTGGCCAGGCTCGCGCGGGTGAAGCACCAGCAGCAGCGCGGGCGGCGCCAGCGCGATCAGCGCCACGGCCATGCTGCGCACGAGCTGGCCACGCAGCACGCGCCAGTCGTTGGGCAGGAACTTGCCCTTCACGACATAGACCAGCGGCAGCTGCAGCAGCATGGCCAGCGCCAGCCCGGCGGCGCAGGCCCAGGGCTCGCGCCAATACGCCGCCGCCGCGACGATGAGCGCCGCGCGCGCCGGCTGGAAGACCACCTCCATGCGGGTCAGCAGGTCCATGCGGCCCATGGCCACCATCAGGTTGCCGATCAGGCTGATCGCCGCGGCCAGCGCGCCGGCCAGGCAGAAGATGGGCACCAGCGGCGCCGCCGCGTCCCACTGCGGGCCGAACAGCAGCCGCAAGGTCTCCAGCCCGTAGAGGGCGACGAAGCCGTAGAAGGGCCAGGCCACCACGCAGACATAGGTGACGCTGGCGATGTAGAGCGGCTCCATGGCCTGCTGCTCGCGCACGGCCTTTGCAAAAGCGGGATAGGCCACGTTGCGCACGGCGCCCATCAGGTCGCGATGGAAGAGGTTCATCAGGCCCTGGGCGCGGCTCAGCAGCGCGACGGGCGTGAAGCCCATCAGCTTGCCCACGGCCAGGTCGTTGATGTCCATGGACACCGACGTGACGACGCCCACGACCGAGCTCTGGGCGCCGAACTTGAACAGGCTGCGCCATTGCGACAGCCCCGGCCGCAGCAACCGCCGCTCGCCCTGGGCCCACCAGGCGGCGAAGCCCGTGGTCGCACTGACGACCAGCGTGCCGGCCACGAGGCCGATGGGGCCCCAGCCGGCCCAGGACAGGCTGACGCTGGTGATGGCACCGGCCAGCGTCGCAACCAGGTTCGCGACGGCCAGGGCCTTGAAGGCGAGGCGGCGGCGCAGCAGCGCCAGCGAGATCGTCGAGAACGGCAGCAGCAGAAAGTTCATGGAGGCCAGCCACAGCAGGTCGCGCATGCGCGGCTCGCGGTAGAAGTCGGCCACCCAGGGCGCCACGGCAAAGACGATGAAGCCCAGACCGATGCCGATGATCAGCGTGACCCCCAGGGCCGTGCGGATGTGATCGTCGGTGAGGTCCTTCTCCTGGATCAGGTAGCTGGCGACGCCAAAGTCGCGCAGCACCTGGGCGATGCTCATGACAGCCAGCGTCACCGAGTAGACGCCAATCTGGTCCGGCGTCAGCAGCCGGGCAATGATCAGGTTGCTCGCCAGGTTGATGACGATCAGCGCATACCGCTCCGCGAAGGAGAACAGCAGCGCACTGCGTACGCCGCTCATCTCAGTGGCTCCAGGCGCCGGCCGTCGGCGGCCGCGTCCAGCACGCCGGCCAGACGCCGTGCTGTCGCCGCGCGGCTGTAGCGCTCGATATCGCGCGGCGTGTCCACGCTGGCCTCGCCACGCAGCCAGCGCTGCAGCGTCTGGGCGAGACCCGCCACGTCACCCGGCTCGACGCGCACGCCGCCGCCGGTGCCGTTGAGCACCTGAGCCACCTCGCTGGCCTCGGGCACGACGGCCAGGATGGGGCGGCCGCAGCCCAGGTATTCGAACAGCTTGCCCGGCAGCGACGCGGTGGCGTAGTAGCCCGTCGGCACCGGCAGATAGAGCAGGTCGGCCTGCTTCATCAGCGTGACGGCCTGGCCGTGCGGCACGGGGCCCAGCTCCGTCACCCATGCGGTGACTCCAGCCTCAGCCGCCGGGCCTGGTTTGAAGCCAGCGGCCTGCACGCGCAGCCGCGAAAGCTCCGGGCAGCCTTGGGCCTGAAGCAAGGCGATGGCCGCATACAGGTCCTGCAAACCGTAGCCAGGGCGCCAGACGCCGGTGTAGGCGATGCGCAGCAGGCCATCAGCGACGGGCGAGGCCTCGCCAGCGAAGTCGGCCGGCTCGAAGCCGTTGGTGATCAGGTGCAGGTCGCCGCGGCCGCAGTCGCGGCCGATGCTGTCCACCAGTGCGTGGGTCACGGTGACGACGGCCGCCGCGTCGCGCGCCGCCAGCCGCTCCAGCGCCGGGTTCTCGCGAGCCTGCTCGGCCGACACCTGCTCCCAGGCCATGTCGCCGCTGGGCGTCCACTGGTCGCGATAGTCGAGCACATAGGGTTTGCCGGTGCGGCGCGACACCTCGCGGGCGATGAGGAAACCGGTCCAGGGCCAGCCGCTGGCGTAGATGGCGTCAAAACCCACGCTGTCGCGCAGGGACAGGGCCCGCTCGACGGCGGGCTTGAGCCAGCCCGCGGCCTGGTCGGGCACTTCGGACCGCGCACGCAGCCGCCAGGCCAGCGCCGCGACGGCGCGCTCACGCAGGCGCCCGGGCAGCCAGCCCGCCCAGCGGCGGGCCAGCACGCGGCTCTGCAGCGGCACGCGCTCGACCCGCGTGCCAGGCCTGACCTCACTCAGCAGCTCCGAGTCGACGTGGGAGCGCGGGTCGGGCTCCAGGCTCAGCACCAGCGGCTCCCAGCCCAGATCGGGCAGATGGTTGGCGAAAGCGAGGCTGCGCCGCGTGCCGGAGTTGGTGATCGGCGGGAACAGATAGGCGATGAAGAGAACGCGGCGCATCAGCTGAGCAGGTTGCGCGCCAGCCGCAGGCCGAACTTCAGCCGGTCGCGATCCCAGGGCGTGAAGCGCGGGATCTGGAACACGTCGTCGCCGCGCCGCGCCGCGGCCCAGCGCGTGGACACGGCCGCATCGAAGCCGAGTTCGCGCACGAGGGCGGGATGCACCTCGGGCAGGTAATCCGTCCCCGGCTTGCCGTTGGGATAGGCGAACAGGCCGACCTTCTCGCCCAGCAGCTGCTGCAGCACATCGCGGCTGCGGCCGATCTCGTCGGCGGCCTGGCTGGCGTCGAGCGTGGCCAGGATGGGATGGCTGACCGTGTGAGCACCGATCTGCATGCCGGCACGACGAAGGCTGCGCACCTGCTCGCTGCTCATCATCAGGTCGTCCGGCGGGTTGACCTCGGCGCGCGCCGCGATGGCATTGACGCAGGCCAGCCGCGGCTCGGGAGGCAGGTATTTCACGCGTTCGATGAGCTTGCCCAGCATCGCGCGGCGGCCAGCGGTATCGCCCAGTGCCAGTTGGCCCAGGTCCTCGCCGCGACCGTCCTGCAGGCCGCGCAGGTCCAGCATGGACTTGGCGCTGAGCCGCACCGATTCGATCAGCGTGTCGTTCCACATGCGGCCGCCATCCAGAAAGCCGGTGGCGACAAAGAAGCTGCAGGGCAGGCCGTGCTTCTGCAGCAGCGGCAGGGCGACGTCATGGTTGTCGGCATAGCCGTCGTCGAAGCTCAGCGCGGCAGCCCGTGCCGGCAGGCTGCCATCGTGAAGCTGCCGGATCGCCGTGTCCAGCGGCAGCACGTTGAACCAGGACTTGGCCCAGCCCAGCAGTTCATCGAAGCGGGCCGCGTCGACCTCGTCGGGAAACAGCGGGTCGAGCTCGCGCAGCACGCGGTGGAAGATCAACACGGTCAGGCGCGCACGCGCGCCGGCCGGGGACAGCAGGCTGAACAGGGGCTTCATGGCAGGGGGATGCTTTTCTTCTTCTCGAAGCGCTTCTTCAGGAACTCGGGCCAGTAGATGACCGGCTCCTCCTTCTCCCGCAGCCACTCCTTGCGCTCCAGCCAGCGCCGGCCGACGACGGCCAGCACCAGCACGTTGTACGGCAGGTCCCAGTAGCTCAGGCTCAGGAAGGCGCCGCCCACGGCATAGCCGGCCAGGCTCACCTGCAGCATGCCGCCGAGGTCCGACAGCCATTGCGTCTCGGGCTTGCCGCGCGCCTTCGTGCGCAAGGTGCCGGCCGTGAACCAGCCCATGGTGAACAGCGCCAGGAAGATGAACAGGCCGACGAAGCCCTGTTCGCCCAGCACCATGAAATAGATGCTGTGGGCCGCATGCACGTCGTTGGGGTCCGGGCCATAGACGGCAAAGATGACCCCCGTCCAGATCATGAAGCCGCCGCCGAAGAAGTTGGACTTCGCCAGATTCCAGGCCATGCCCCAGGCATTGATGCGGCCCATGGCCGACTCGTCCTGCTGGTAGGTCTTGATGGTGTTCATGCGTTCCCACCATTCAGCCGGCATCAGCGACAGCAGGGCCACCGCGACGACGACCATCGTGACCGCACCCACCATCTTGTTCTTGCCGCGCCACCACAGCACCAGCGCCATCGCGGCAATGGCCAGCAAAGCGCCGCGCGAATGGCTGCCCAGGGCCGCCATCGCCATCAGCACCATGCAGATGGTCATCGTCGTCTTGGCCCATTTGGCCTTCATCTGCATCTGCAGGAAGCGCATCAGCGGGATGACGATGACGATGGCCAGCGCGATCTCGTTGTTGCCCTCGATATAGGTGTTCTCGGGCCCCCAGACTTTGTAGCTGCCGCCGGTCAGGACCGTGAAGGCGCCCCCCTTGACACCGAAGAAACCGATAGAGGCGACCAGCACCCAGGTCAGCAGCATCATGTGGCGCTTGCTGTGCAGCAACACCATGGTGACCAGGATCATCAGATCGATCTTCATGACCCGGCTCCACAACTCGAAGCTCTGATCAAAGATCATCGAGAACGGCAAGGTGATGCACATCCACAGCATGAAGACCATCAGCGTGACGTTCTCGCGGTTCAACGAATAGTCACGTCTGTCCTTCGTGATGAAGAGGCCGATCAGCGTCGCTCCGCCGATGGCGGCGGCGAAGGGCATTGTCTTCAGCGCCCAGGACAGCTGGTGGGGATTCATGATGCTCAGCCAAGTCCAGCCGAGGATGCCAATCCAAGGCCGCCTGAACGCCTGCAAGAAGATCCAGCCCAGGATCACCAACAATGTCAGATCACGCATGCGCGGCCACTCCGGCGATGGACTTGAACAAAGCGATCTGACCGTCCGTCGTGGCCTGCCAGCTGAAGCTTTCGGCATAGCGGCGCGTGGCCGCGCGGTCTATACCCTTGGCCAGCAACGCCCCGATAGCCGCGGCGAACGCGCTGCCCGTGCGTTCGCTCACCAGCCCACCCGCCTCGGGTGCGGCAACAACCTCGGGCGTGCCCCAGATATCGGTGGCGGCGACCGGCGTGCCACAGGCCATGGACTCAAGCAGCACATTGGCCCAGCCCTCGCGGCTGGAACACAGCAGCAGCACGTCGGCGGCGCTGTACCACTTCAGCAGCTCGGTGTTGGGCAGCGAGCCCGTCAGGCGCACCTTGTCGGCGACGCCCAGACGCGCTGCCAGCGCCGTCAGTGCCGCCCTCTCCTCGCCCTCGCCGATGACGACGAGACGGGCTCCGGGCCGTTGCTTCGCCAGCTCTGCCAGCGCCTCGATAGCGATGTGGTGGCCCTTGCGTTCGATCAGGTGCCCCACGGACAGCAGCAGCGGCTCGCCGGACACACCGAGCTCCGCACGCATGTCGGCCTGCGGCAGGGGGCGGAAGCGCTCCAGGTCTACGCCATTGCGCAAGGTATTCAGCTTCGCCGGGTCATGGCCCCAGCCGCGCAGCACGTCCATCAAGGCGGCGCAGACGCCGATGGAGCCTGATGCGCGCTCGGCCGCCCACTCGATCATGCGTTTGGGCAGGGCGTACTGGGGAATGAGGTTCAGGTCGGTGCCGCGCGCGGTGATGGTCAGCGGCTTGTTGAACCACTTGGACAGCAAAGCCGCAGCGACGCCGTCGGGATAGTAGTAATGGGCGTCGATGAGGTCGAAATCGAAGCCCTCGTCGATCAGCTTCTGCACCGTGCCACGCGCGCCCAAAGCCAGCGTCAGCGGCGCCAACGTCATGCCCACTTTGGGCAGCAACAGATAGCGCGGGTGCAGCACATCCAGGCCGTTGCGCTGCTCACGCGCCGGCGTGGCGGCGAACCTGGCGTAGTCGCCCCAGCGAGGGCTGGTAGACGGAAACCAGGGCACGGGGGCCACGACGCGAGATTCGACCTCGCCGCTCTTCATCAGCTCGCGCAGCCGCGTCTCCACGAAGATGCCGTGGCTGGGCCGAACACTGCTCGGGAACAGTGTCGAGAAGGTGAGGACCTTCAGCTTTCTCACGCGACGGCCTCCACGGCTTCGATCAGGATGCGGCCGAAGACTTCGGCGGCCACGCGGTGACCGAATTGGGCCTCGACCAACCGACGCGCCGCCTGTGACAGCTGCAGGCGCAGGGCGCCGTCATGGATGAGCCTGAGCGTCGCCTCGGCCAGCGCCTCGGCGCCGTCGGCGCGCAGAAAGTGAGTGCCGTCGTCAACGTCCAGGCCCTCGATGCCGATGCTGGTGGACACCACCGGCAGGCCCATGGCCATGGCCTCGAAGGCCTTGATGCGGGTGCCGCCGCCGACACGTAGCGGGATGACGAAGGCCTGGGCGTCGCGGGCATGGTCGCGCACGTCGTCGACGAAACCCGTGAAGCTGACGCCGGGGACATTGCGCTGCACCAACGACGCCGGCGGATTCTTGCCGACGACGCGCAGCTGTGCGTTCGGTACCTGGGCGCGCACACGCGGCCACACCTCTTCGATGTAGAAGCGGATGCCGTCGACATTGGCTTCCCAGTCCATCGAACCGGTGAAGACGACGGTTGGGCTGCCGTTAGCCGGTGCCTGCCAGGAGAAGAAGTCCAGGTCCACGCCGGTGGGAATGGCGCGGGCGGTCTTCAGGCCGTCGTTCTTCTCGAACATTTTTGCGTCGCGCTCGGACACGGCGACGACGCGCGTGAAGCGGGCCAGTGCCTCGCGTTCGAAGCGGCGCATCTTGGCCGCCTGCGAGGCCCACAGCCAGCGCAGCGGCGCGCTCGCCGCCGTCTTGGCATGGCGCTCGAAGATCTCGGCCTCGACGTTGTGCGTGAAGCAGACCGTCGCGCCCTTGAGGTGGTCGGGACGCAGCACGGCGGCGTGGACGAAGTCGAAGACAACGACGTCGAAGTGCTCGGCAGCCAGCGCCTTCTCGACCGCAGCAACCGCGGCCGGCGTGCGGTCGTTGACCACGTTGATGGGCAACGAGGACAGCAGATCAGGGGCACGTTGCCAACGAGGGCGAGCCTCGCTGGGCTGCCAGCCGATGAAGCTTTCGCACAGACGGTCGAGTTCGCCCTGCCATTCGCGCTGCTGCTCAGGCGTGGCCGGCGACAGCAGCGTGACGTCGAACCGGCCGCTCTCCTTGAGCCCGCGCAGGATGTTGCCCGTGCGGATCTTGCCCCCGGCATCGGCCGGGAACAGGAAGACCGGCGAGACGAACGCGACCCGAAGTCGGTTCACCAGCAGATGCCCTCGTACTGTGCGAATCCAGCGTCGCGCAGGTCGGCGTAGCCGTTCAGGTCGACAACGCGCGCGCGCTTGCCCAGCGCGATGATGCGCTGGCGGGTCTCGGCGTCGGCATGGCCGACGACGATGATCTCGGCGCGCGCCAGCACGGCGTCGGGCGTCTCCTGCAGCAGCTTGTCGAGGTGGGGAATCTCGCGGTCGATGTATTCCTTGTTCTTGCCCAGCAGGCGCGCGATCTTGACGAACTTGTCGTAGATCGTCAGATCGAAGCCCTTGCCCAGCAGCTTCTCGGCCAGCACCACCAGCGGCGAGTCGCGCAGGTCGTCGGTACCGGGCTTGAAGGCCAGGCCGAACAGGGCCACGGGCTTGCGGCCGTTGGCGGCGATCAACTCATAGGCACGGCCGATGTGGGCGTCGTTGCTGTCCAGCAGCGCGCCAAGCACGGGGATGTTCACGCCGCGCTCGCGGGCGATGGTCAGGAAGCCCTTGACCTCCTTGGGCAGGCAGGAGCCGCCGAAGGCAAAGCCAGGGCGCAGATAGGCCTTGGAGATGTTGAGCTGGGTGTCGCGGCAGAAGAGCTCGAGCACGTCGCGCGAGTCCAGGCCGGTTTCCTTCAGCACGGCGCCGGCTTCGTTGGCGAAGACGATCTTCAGCGCGTGGAAGACGTTGCACAGGTATTTGACCGACTCGGCCACGCCCACGTCGGCCGCGACGAAGTTGCCCGGCACGCCGGCATACAGGCGCTTCATGACCTCGACACCAGCCTCGTCCAGGCTGCCGACGATGGTCTGCGGCGGGTTGTGGAAGTCCGAGACCGACGAGCCCTCACGCAGGAACTCGGGGTTGAAGACCAGCGACAGCCGATCACCGATCTTGCGGCCGGCGGCCTTCTCCAGCAGCGGCGCGATGCGGGCGCGCGTGGTGCCCGGGGCGACCGTGCTGCGGATCACCAGTGTGTGCTGGCCGTCCTTCTTGGCGATCTCGGCGCCGATCTGGCCGACGACGGCGTCCAGCGCGGTCAGGTCGGGCATGTAGTTAGGCAGTGAGGGCGTGGCCACCGAGATCAGCGAGATCTCGGTGTCGCGCACCGCGGCGGCCACATCGCGCGTGGCCGTCAACTTGCCGGCCTTCACGGCGGCGCCAATCAGCTCCTCGATGCCTTCCTCGACGACCGGCGACTGCCCGGAAGCGATCAGCTCGACCTTGAGCGGGTTGATGTCCACGCCCACCACTTCGTGGCCGAGTTCGGGCAGGCAGGCGCAGGAGACCGCGCCGACGTAGCCGAGACCGAAAACCGAAACCTTCATGTCGTCCCTTTATCTCTTGAAATCGTTCAGGCCGCGGCGCGCGCGGTTGCGGCGCCCAGGCCTGCATTGCGCAGGAAGGCATCGAACATCAGCAGCACCCACAGCGGCTGGGCGTGGTCCATCACGCCGCGCTCATGCTGGTCCAGCAGGCGGCCGATGACGGTTGGGCTGAACCAGCCCGTCTGGGCCAGCGCGCCCTGCTGCAGGGCCTGGCGAGTCTGCTCGCGCAGCGGACCGCGCAGCCAGCGCGCCAGCGGCACTGCGAAGCCCATCTTGGGCCGGTACAGCACGTCATGCGGCAGCATGGGCTCCAGCGCCTTCTTGAACAGGTATTTGCCTTCCTGGCCGCGCAGCTTGAGGTCAGAAGGCAGCGAGGCGACCCATTCGACCAGTTGGTGGTCCATCAGGGGCTCGCGCACCTCCAGGCTGTGGGCCATGCTGGCGCGGTCGACCTTGGTGTTGATGTCGCCCGGCAGATAGGTGTGGATGTCCAGGTACTGGATCAGCGCCAGCGGGTCGTCGGTGTTGGCGCGCTGGGCGTGATGGTGGAAGACCTCGCTGGCATGCCAGCCCTGCAGGTCGCGCTTGAAGGCGTCGCTGAACAGCTCCTGGCGCAGCGGGTCGCGCACCAGGCCCATGGTGTTGAAGTAGGCGTCGACCGAGTTGCGGGCGATGGCCTGGAAGGTGGTCTTGGCGCGGAAGACGCGCGGCGCCCAGTCGGCCTTGGGGTAGAGCTTGGCCAGCGGGCCGAACACGCCCTTGCGCAGGGCCAGCGGGAAGGCGCTGCGCATGCGCTCTTCCATCATGTGCATCTTGTAGCGACGGTAGCCGCCCAGGCTCTCGTCGCCGCCGTCGCCCGACAGCGCCACCGTCACATGCTTGCGCGCCAGCTCGCAGACACGGTAGGTGGGAATGGCCGACGAGTCAGCATAGGGCTCGTCGTAGAGGTGGGCCAGCAGGTCGACGAGGCCGAAGTCGTCGCTGCTGACGACCTCGACGCGGTGGTTGGTGCGGTAGCGGTCTGCCACCTGCTGGGCGAACTCGGTCTCGTTGAACTTGGGGTCGTCGAAGCCGATGGAGCAGGTGTTGACGGGTTGGTCGTCCAGCTGGGCCATGGCCGCGACGACGGCGCTGGAGTCCACGCCACCGGACAGGAAGGCGCCCAGCGGCACCTCGGCCTTCAGGCGCAGCTTGACCGACTCGGACAGGCGCCGGCGCAGCTCCTCGGCGGCCTCTTCCTCACCGATCTTGGCGTCGAGCGTGAACTTGACGTCCCAATAGCGCTGCGGCGTGCCGATGGGCTGGCCGCGCTTGACGAGCAGGCGGTGGCCGGGGGCGAGCTTCTGCGCGTGGCGGTAGATGGTCCAGGGGTCGGGCACATAGCCCAGCGCGAAATAGGCCTCGACGGCGCGCGGGTCGATCTCCTGGCGCAGGCCGCCGTGGGCCATCAGGCTCTTCAGCTCGGAGCCGAACAGCAGCCAGCCGTCCTCGGTCATTGCGTAGTGCAGCGGCTTCACGCCCAGGCGGTCGCGGGCCATGAAGAGGCAGTCGCGCTTTCGGTCGTGGATCATGAAGGCGAACATGCCGCGCAGGTGGTGCACGCAGTCCTCGCCCCAGTGCTCCCAGGCGCGCACGATGGCTTCGGAGTCGCTCTTGGTACGGAACACATAGCCGTGGCCGCGCAGCTCGTCCATCAACTCCAGGTAGTTGTAGACCTCGCCGTTGAAGACCAGGGCCACCGTCTTGTCGTCGTTGAAGATGGGCTGCTGGCCGGTCGCGATGTCGATGACCGACAGGCGCCGGTGGCCGAAGCCCACGCCGGGCTCGATGTGCAGGTCGCCTTCATCCGGCCCGCGGTGATGCTGGGACTCGTTCATCCGGTGCAGACGCTCGCGCTCGGGGAGGCGCTGGCCGCGGGTATCGAACAGACCGGTGATGCCGCACATGGGTTGGACCTGGTTCAGCCAATCATTGGGTAAAGCCGCGCCTGCCGAAACGGCAAGGCACGGGGAAAGGCGGATTCTTACCGAGCTTGGTGACCGCGCCGGGCGTTCGCTGTCCCTGGTGTGATGTCAGGCACGGGTTATCCCCCTGTCCGGGGGATGCTTGACCCGCGGGCAACGGGGGCTGCGGCCTGCCGGCAACGCCGATACTTCGGCGCCCTCCACCGCCCTGCTCCCAAAGCGCCGGCCATCTTGATCGCCCAGCTGTTCTCCTTCCTGTCCGTCGGCGTGCTCGCCACGGGCCTGCAGTACGTGCTGACGGCCGGCCTCGTGCTGGCGGGCTGGCTGCCGCTGGTGCCGGCATCCACCGTGGGTTTCCTGGTCAGCGCGACGTTCAATTACTGGGCCAATGCACGCCTGACCTTCGCCGCCCAGGGCAGCGCTGCGCGCAATCGCCCCCAGCAGTTGCGCTTCATCGCCATGGTGGCCCTGGGCTGCGCGCTGAATGCCGGCCTGCTGCGCATCGCCGTGTCGCTGGGCCTGCACCCCGTCTTGAGCCAGCTCATCGCCACCGCCGGCGTGCTGGCCAGCAATTTCACGCTCAGCCGCCTCTGGGTGTTCCGCAAACCTTGACTGCCATCCCGCCATGGAACTGATCGACCCCGCCCAATTCCACCGTGCCAGCTGGGCCGGCGCCCAAGCGCCGGTCGTCAACTTCGTGCTGCCCTGCTACAACGAAGAGGCCGTGTTGCGCGAGACGGCCAGCCGCTTGGGGCTTTTGCTGAACGAGCTCAAAGCCGAAGGCCTGATCGCCGCGGCCAGCTCGGCCTACTACATCGACGACGGCAGCCGCGACGGCACCTGGGCCCTCATCGAGACGCTGGGCCGCGAGCGCGATGACGCCTGTGGCATCAAGCTCAGCCGCAACCGCGGCCACCAGAACGCGCTGCTGTGCGGGCTGATGACGGTGAGCGGCGACGCACTGATCAGCCTTGACGCCGACCTGCAGGACGACCTGTCCATCATCCCGGACATGATCCGCGCCTTCCGCAATGGCGACGAACTGGTCTACGCCGTGCGCCGCCGCCGCGACACCGACACCTTCTTCAAGCGTTTCACGGCGGAGGGCTACTACAAGGTCCTGGCCATGATGGGCGTCGAGGTCGTCTTCAACCACGCCGACTACCGGCTGATGGGTCGCCGCCCGCTGGAGGCGCTGCGCAACTATGAGGAAACCCACCTCTTCCTGCGCGGCATGATTCCCCAACTCGGCTACCCCAGCAGCGTCGTCAGTTTCGACCGCGCCGAGCGCTTTGCCGGCGAATCCAAATACCCGTTATCCAAGATGCTCAGCCTGGCCTGGCGGGGCGTCACATCGTTCTCCGCCGCACCACTGCGGGCCATCACGGGCCTGGGCGCCATGGTGTCACTCGTCAGCGTGGCCTTCGGTCTTTGGGCGTTGTTCATCAGGCTGTTCACCGAGGTCGCCCTGCCCGGCTGGGCGTCCACGGTAATCCCGATGTATCTGCTCGGCGGCATCCAGTTGCTCAGCCTGGGCGTCATCGGCGAGTACCTCGCCAAGGTCTACGAGGCCAGCAAGCAGCGCCCGCGCTTCCATGTGGAGGCCATTTCGGGCCACTGGGGCCAGAAGTGAGCGGCACGGCGCAACGCGCCCGCCCGCTACAGCTGCTGGGCGTCGGCCTGGCGGTCGCGCTGGCCTACGCCTGGCTGTGCTCGGCGCTGAAGGTCGATGACGTCGACCGCTACTGGCACGAACTGGGTGCCAACAGCTTCTTCTGGGACCTGGGCCACCTGTGGATGCAGCCGCTGGCGATGCTGCTGTATCGCGCCACCGGCGGCGTGCTGGGTGTGAACCACAGCCTGGAGGCGATCAATGTCCTCTCGGTGGCCTGGGGCTGCGCGGTCTTTTTCGCGACGCTGCGGGAGGCCGGCCATCCGGTGCTGAAGAGCGTCGCCGCCGTCGTCTTTGTCGCGGTCAGCTTCAATCTCCTGACCCTCGGCCCCACGGCGCACATCAAGCTGATGGTGTTCCCGCCGCTGGCGCTGGCCCTGCACCATGCGCTGCGCTGGGAACGCGCCGAGGCCGCCGGCCAGCCCGGCACGCGCGACATGATCGCAAGCGCGGCCTGGTCGGGCGTGGGCGTGAACCTGCTCGTCAGCGTACTGCCCCAGGCCCTGCTGCTGGCCCTCTTCATGCTGATCCGCGGCGCACGCCGCCGGGGCTTCATGGTGGCACTTCGCCAGACCCTGCCTTATGCGATCACGCTGGCCGTCGTGGGCTTTGCGCTGCTGCTGGCCGCCTATGTGATGGCACGCCAGACCGGCACGACGCAGGCGCAGGACCTGCTGGGCTTCACGCTGGGTGGCCTGAAGCAGAAGCAGGCCTTGCAGAACTGGCTGGTCTCCTGGAAGGAGATGCCGGTGCGCTTCGCCTTCAGCCTCATCAACAACTTCGCCTTCCTGCCGTCCCTCGGTACGCTGGGCCGGGCCTATATGTGGGGCTGGCTGCCCGATGTGCATGCGGTGCTGCCATCGTTGCTGGGCCAGGCTTTGCTGGCGGCGCTGGTGGGGCTGCTGCTGGCAGCCATCGCCGTCGTGGGTGCCCGCCAGGCGCTGCGCAGCGCCGAGCCCGGCCTGCTGTCACCCTGGGCCTTTGTGCTGGGCGCGGCGGCCTTCTCGTACTACTACAACCTCAACGACCCGGAGCACTGGTTCCAGTTCACGATGCCGGTCGCGGTGCTGGCGCTGCAGTTGCGCCGGCGTTGGCTTGACGTGTGGCTGCTGGGCGTCGCGATGCCGGCGCTGCTGGTCGTCAACCTCATCGGCTACGGCATCCCCAAGGCGCGCTTCGCGCTGGCTGAGCGCCAGCAGGCGCTGCAGGCGGCGCTGGGGCCGCAGGGCTTGTACGTGGGTTTTGCCGCCTACCCGGGTGAGCCGGACAGCAGCCTCTTCGACACGCCGGGCGTCGAGCGCTTCAACATCGACCTCGTGCAGATGAACGACACCAAGGCCGATACGGCGGCGCTGCTGGCACGCCTGGATGCGCAGGTCGATGCCGCGCTGGCACGCGGCGGTCGCGTGCTGGTGTTCCGTGCGCTGGACGACCAGGACTGGCGCGGCCCGGTCATGCAGGTGGCGCTGGCCGGCATGCCGCGCGCCAAGCTGCGCGAACACCTGGCGGCGCGCTATGCGATCAGCGGCCCGGTTGATGCCGGCGGCTTCCCCGCCTACGAACTGCGGCCGCGCGCCGCCGACGCGTACAAGGCCCCATAGGCGGCGATCATGCCGTCCAGGCTGAACTGCGCCCGTGCGCGGGCCAGCGACGCCTCGGCCAGACGCTGGCGCAGCGCCGCATCGTTGACGAGCCGGGCCAGCGCCGCGGCGAGCGCAGCGCTGTCCTGCACCGGCACGAGCAGGCCGTTCGCGTCGTTCTCCACCAGTTCGGGGTTGCCCCCCACGTCCGTCGCGACCGGCGCGCAGCCGCAGGCCATGGCCTCCAGCAGCGTATTGCTGATGCCTTCGGCCTGCGACGGCAGCGCAAAGATGTCGAAGTTCGGCAGCAGGGCCGCGACATCGCTGCGGTCGCCGGGCAGCCAGGCCTGATCGGCTGCGCTCCGTTCGGCCAGCCGCGTGCGCGCCGCGTCGAACAGTGGGCCGCCGCCGAGCATCACCAGGCGCAAGCGCGGCCAGTCGGCCGGGCAAAGCTCGCGCAGGCTCAGGAAGGCGTTGACGAGGTTGAGCGGGTCCTTCACGGCCTGCATCCGTCCCACCGCGCCGATGACAAGATGCTCGCCGCGGCGATAGGGCCAGGCCTCGGGCGGGATGGCCGCGGGCATGAACCGCTGCGTGTCCACGCCGTTGCAGATGCGCTGCACGCGCTCGGCCGCAAAGCCGACCGGGCCGGTCAGATAGGTTTCGATGGCCTTGGACAAGGCCACGAAGCGATGCACGCCAGAACCGTAGACACGGCGCAGGCGCTGGTTGGTGCGGCTGACGCCGCCGAGATCGTTGACGTCCCAGCCGTGCTCGCTGTGAACCCGCAGCGGCACACGGGCGGCCCAGGCCGGCATCTGAAACTCCATCGCGCCGAGGTTGCGCGTGTGCACGACGGCGGGGCGCAGCTCGCGCAGCAGCCGGTAGACGCGCGGATAGAGCCAGAAGCCCTGGCCAGGCGGCTTGTGCAGGGCGATGAACTGCGTGCCGGGCGCTTTCACCCGCTCCTTGAACGCAGTGATCTCGGTCACCGCCACCACCGCGTGCCGGAACGCCGGCAGGTGGTTGATGACGTTGACGACGCCGTTCTCCAGCCCGCCGGTGTCGAAGCGGTGCAGCAGATGCACGACCAGTGGCCGTGCATCCGCGCCGCTTGTCGCGGTCACAGGCGCCAGAGGCGGAAGCCCGCGTCCACCAGCGCCTTGGCGTCGAAGGCGGCCTTCACGTCGATGAAGGCGCCGCCCTTGACGAGCTTCTTGCCAATGTCCGCGGCGCTGAGGCCGGCGTACTCGCGGTGCGACACGGCGGCCACGATGGCATCGGCCTGCGGCAGGTCCTCGAAGGGCATCAGGCGCACACCGTACTCGTGCATGGCCTCATCGGCCTCCGCCTGCGCATCGGTGACGAAGATCTCGACGCCGTAGGTCTTGAGCTCGTTGATGATGTCGATGACCTTGGAGTTGCGCAGGTCGCCGCAGTTCTCCTTGAAGGTCAGGCCCAGCACGTTGATGCGCGCGCCTTTCACCGGGCTGCCGCTGGCGATCATCTGCTTGATGGTCTGCTCGGCGATGAACTTGCCCATGCCGTCGTTGATGCGACGGCCAGCCAGGATGACCTGCGGGTGGTAGCCCAGCATGTCGGCCTTGTGCGTCAGGTAATAGGGATCGACGCCGATGCAGTGGCCGCCCACCAGCCCCGGCTTGAACTTCAGGAAGTTCCACTTCGTGCCGGCAGCCTCCAACACCTCGGAGGTGTCGATGCCGAGCTTGTCGAAGATGATGGACAACTCGTTCATCAGCGCGATGTTGAGGTCGCGCTGCGTGTTCTCGATGACCTTGGCGGCCTCGGCGGCCTTGATGCTGGACGCGCGGTGCACGCCGGGCTCGACGATCATCTCGTAGACCTTGGCGACCGTGTCGAGGGTCTCGGGTGTGTCGCCGGACACGATCTTCAGGATCTTGGTGAGCGTGTGCTCCTTGTCGCCCGGGTTGATGCGCTCGGGGCTGTAGCCGACGAAGAAGTCCTGCTTCCATTTCAGGCCCGATTCGCGCTCCAGCACGGGGATGCAGACCTCCTCGGTGGCGCCGGGGTAGACCGTGCTCTCGTAGACGACGATGGCGCCCTTCTTCATGTGGCGGCCGACGCTGGTGGAGGAGCCGATCAGCGGGCGGAAATCGGGGATGTGGGCCTCGTCAACCGGCGTGGGCACGGCGACGATGATGACGTCGGCCTCGGCCAGCATCTTGGGATCGTCGGTGTAGACGGCGTGCTTGGCCGCCTGGACTTCCTCGTCCGTCAGCTCGCGGCTCGGGTCGGTGCCGCGTTGGCAGGCTTCCACCTTGTTCTTGGCGATATCGAAGCCGATGGTGCGCACCTGCTTGCCGAACTCCACCACCAGGGGCAGGCCCACGTAGCCCAGGCCGATGACTGCGAGCGTATTCATGGATCGTTTCTCGTTGCTGTGATTTTTGAAGGCGCGTGATTGTCACTGCTGGCGCGCGGCGTCGCGGTCGCGCACCCCGCGCAAAGCGGTGTCCAGACTGCCCCAGTGCGCGTGCAGGAATTCGCGCAGCAGGGCGTCATCAGCGCCGGCGACGGTCTTGTCGGCATAGACCAGGATGACCGCCGCATCGTCGCCGTGGCCCAGCAGACTCTGCCAGGCGCCATAAAGCTTGGCCTGCCAGTCGCTGGTGAAGGGCCGGCCGTTGATCCAGTAGATCTGCCAGACGCGCAGCCGCGGCGCCATGTTGCCGCCGCCGCTGACCTGGTTCAGGGCCTGGCCGCGCAGCTCCCCGGTGCGCCAGGTCAGGCCGTCCAGCTGCGCCTGGCCAGCGCCCGTGCGCGACCATTCCTTGTCGTCCTCGTCATTGACGAGGTCGTTGACTGAGGTGAYGAGCTGGCGACCGTAACGCTGGTCGCGGTAATAGCCGACATAGACCCCCACCGGCGCGTCGCCGGTGGCGGGCGCGAACCGGCCACGCAGGACCGCTCTGGGGTTCTTGAAATGGGGGTTCCAGTTGGTCAGGGCTTCGGGCGACCAGGTCCAGCCCGCCAGTTGAGGCGCTGCAAGGCTGGGCTCGCCATGGGCACCCGAGTGCGCGGCCTGGGCCCGCATGCCCGAAGGCAGGGCCGCCAGCAGCAGCGCCGCCACCAGGACCGTCGCGAAGCGCGTAGGCGACAGCCCCAGTCCGGCCGCATCCGGCGAGGCCAGCACGGGCTCGGGGTCGGGGTCCGACCAGCGCGCCCCGATCATGAACATCGCCAGCATGATGAGTCCGAAGAAGACCCAGCCGTAGATGATGTGGTCTACGCCCACGGCGAGCTTGTTGCCCGAAAGATGGCCCAGCATGACGATCATGTAGGCGCGCAACCAGTTGGCCACCAGCGGCGTAACAATGGCCACGCCCACAAAGGCCCACCGCTTGCCGGTCGTGCGGTAATTCAAGTAGGCGAACAGCGTGCCCACCATGACCGAAGCCATCAGGTAGCGGATGCCGCTGCAGGCTTGCACCACGGACCACGAGCCCGACGGAATGACGAACTGCAGCGCCTCGCGGAACACCGGGATGCCGGTGGCGCGCAGGGCAACGATGGTGAAGTCGGCCGTGCGCTCCATCAGCCAAGGCGTCAGGAAGTCGCCGAAAGGCACGGCGAAGAACAGGAAGCCCAACGGGAAGGCAATGCGCCCGGCGGCCTGCGTGCCGATCAGCGCAGGCACCAGGGCCACGGCCATGCCGAGCAACGCGAATTGAGTTGCGGCATTGGCGGCGGCAAGGTCACCGATCAGCCACAGCAGGCCCAGGGGCAGCAAGGCCAGCAACCACCAGGGCGCTGGCCGCGGCGTGATCGACGCCAGCTCGGCGCGCCGACGCCAGACCAGCCAGGCCGAGATTGGCGGCACCACCCAGGCATGGGCAAAGGTCTCGGAACGGTTCCAGATCTCGACCATGGCGGCGCCGGTCGCGAAATACAGGATCGCGAGCAGCCCCCAGGCCAGGGCCAGGCCGAGCAGGGGCAGTCGCCAGGGCTTGGGCAGGGTGATCAAGCAACCTCCAGGTAGCGGTCCAGGCCAGCCAGATGGGCGTCCCAGCTGTAGGCGCCGAGCACGAAGTCGCGCGCCGTACGGCCGGCCGCATTGGCAGCCTCGTGATTGGAAAGCAGCGCGCCGAGGCGTTCGGCGTAGTCCGCTTCGGTATCGGCCGGCTGCAGCCCAGGCTGCACACCCGCCGCGATCGCACGCACGCAGGTACTGGCTGCGACAACCGGACGTGCCATGGCCATCGCCTCCAGCACCTTGTTCTGAATGCCACGCGCCAGCCGCAGCGGCGCCACAACCGCGGCCGCGTATTGCAGATACGGTCGCACGTCGGGCACAGTGCCGGTCACGTTGATGGTGTCGCCAGCGAGCGCCTGCACGGCGGGCGCCGGGCTGCGACCGACGATGTGAAAGCGCAGTGCCGGAAAGCGCTCGCGCAGCGCGGGCAGGATGTCGCTGGCGAACCAGGTCACCGCGTCGACGTTGGGCCAATAGTCCATGGCGCCAGTGAACACCAGCGGCAGCTCGCCGGACGCAAACGGGTTGGTGCGCGCCGCGTCCGGCGTGAAGAAATCGGCATCGACGCCGTTGCCCAGGGCCGCGAGGCGTAGCTTATGGCCGGGGCTCAACGCGCGGAACAGCGCGACTTCGTTGTCGGTGACGAAGAAGCTGCAGGCGGCGCCTTCTGCCACGCGCTGCTCGAAGCCAAGCAGCTTGGCGAACTCGCGGCGGTAGAGCCAGGACATCGGCCAGGCATGCTCGGGTGCGTAATCGCGCCACTTGGCGGAGTCGACGTCGACGAAGTCCACCAGCGTCTTCACGCCCTTCAGGCCGTGCGTGTATTGCGCCATCACGCCGCTGAAGACGACGACGGCATCGAAGCCGACACGGGCCGCGGCGTCGTCCACCCAGGCCTGCAGGCCGGCGTCGCGGTAGTACGGCAGGCTCAGCGCCTCGCCGCTGAGCAGGCCGCGCAGGCTCAGCAGCTTGGCCGAGCGCGGGTTCAGGCGCGCCACATGCACGTTCTTGCACAGCGCGCGCACGCGCGGCAGGTGCTGCTCGTCATCGGGGTCGTCGAGGAAAGTGCCGAGATGGACCTCGTGCCGCGCCGCCAGGTGCTTGAGCAGATGGTAGGAGCGCACCTTGTCGCCCTTGTTGGGCGGGTAAGGCAGGCGGTGGACGAGGTAGAGGATCTTCATGATCCGACGTTCACCCGAGGTTCTTCACGATGAAGGGCCCGAGCCAGTTCGCAAAGCCGATGGGCAGCTTGCGCCAGGCCTTGATCATCAGCTGGTACTTGGGATTGTTCGGGTTGTTCTGGGGAATCGCGTCGCGCTTGAACAGCCGGTACTCGTAGCTCAGCGGCTGCGGCTCGAAGCCCCAGTTCTTCTTGAACGCATAGGGGCCGGTGCCCTGCTTGCTGCGGCCGTAGTCGAAGACCTTGAGGCCCCGGGCGCAGGCCCGGCGCATCAGCTCCCAATACTTGAAATCGTTCGCCGCCAGGTCGCGTGCCGCTTCATCGTCACCGGCGTAATAGGGCAGGCATTCGTCGCGGAAATAGAACGTCAGCACGGTCGACAGCGGCTTGCCGCTGGGGCTCGTGACGGTCAGCACCTCGGCATCCGCGCCAAATTCGTCCAGCAAGGCCTGGAAGTACTTCTTGGGCATGGCCGGCGTGCCGTGGCGGTGCACGTTGTCGGCGTAGAGGTCGAAGAAGCGATCGACATTCGCGTCGATCTCGGCCTTGAGCTCGTTCTTGATGCCCTTGCGCACCATCGCTCGTTGCTTGCGAGGGATGGCCAGCATGTTGGCCTCCTCCTCCGCAAGGATCTCCTTGCGGAAGGTCACGTAGAGATCCTGGCGCGGCCAGTCGGCGTGGCGCGTGGGGCCGMGGTTGCGGTATTCGAGGTGCTCGGCGCCCTGCCCTCGCGCGATCTTCTCGGCCTCGGCCTCCAGCGCTGCGGTGGCCTCGTCGTTCAACGCGGCCACGCCGCCATAGACGCCAAAGGGCAGGCTCGTGACCGAGTGGCCGAACAGCCGGCTCTTGACCTCGGCCAGCGGCAGCACGCCCTCGATGACACCGTCTCGCTCGGCGTAGAGGAAGAATCCCTTGTGGCCAAACACCGACTGGATGATGCGCAGCCAGCCGCTGCGGTGGAAGAAGGTCGCTTGCGGGTGGGCGAAGACGAAGGCGTCCCAGCGCGCGGACAAGGCTTTGTCTTGCGCGGCCAGGCGCGCAATGCGAAGGGGGGAGTTCATTCAGGCCGGGCTCAGCGAGGGCGCCGAAGCGCGCGGGCTGGCCTCACGGCCGAGGAAGATCTCGTCCATCCGGCCCCAGCGGAAGTCGCCGAGCAGCCGCGCGATCCGGTCGTGGGTGCGCGGGATGTTGACGTAATGGCGGAAGCGCGTCTTGGCGTTGATGCCGGGGATGCGCGGCTGCTCGCTGTCGATCTCCCACGGATGGAAGTAGAAGACCGCTGGCTCGCCGTCAATCTCGTTGACGCGGCGGATCATCCAGCGTGACAGCGCATAGGGCAGCAGCCGGAAATAGCCACCGCCGCTGCTGGGCAGGTTGCGCGAGCCCATGCGCAGGGTGGTCACCGGGATCTCGAGCAGGCCCTCACGCACCGGGTAGGCGAAGCGGGGCGAGTCGGGCATGCCGTAGTGGTCGTGGGCGATGGGGTAGACGCTGCTGGAGTAGCGGTAGCCGGCATCGCGCAGCACGTCGAAGGCCCAGAGGTTGGCCTTGCCGATGGAGAAGCTCGGCGCACGGTAGCCGATGACGGGCACGCCGCCCAGGTCCTCGAGCATTTTCTTGGCGCGGCTGATGTCGTCCAGGAAGGCCGTCGGGCTGAGGTCGCTGGCACGCTCGTGGCCATAGCCATGGCTGGCCAGTTCGTGCCCGCCGGCCACGATGGCCTTCACCACCTGCGGATAGCGCTCGGCGATCCAGCCCAGCGTGAAGAAGGTGGCCTTGACCTGCTTGGCGGCCAGCAGCGCGAGGATGCGCTCGATGTTGCGCTCGACGCGGCATTCCAGGCCGTTCCAGTCCTCGCGCTTGATGTAGGGCGCGAAGGCGGAGACCTGGAAGTAGTCCTCCACGTCAATGCTCATCGCATTGCGCAGGGCCGGGGTCTTGGTGGGCATCAGCATGATCGGGACTCCATCAGTGCTGCTTCACGGCGTCCACCAGCTTCTGCAGCAGCGCCAGCGTCTGGAGATTGATGCGCTCCAGCCGCATCATGCTGCGCTCCAGGCGCTGCAGGCGGTCGGTGTGGTGATCGGCGCTGAGGGCCGCGATCTCGCTGGACAGGCCATCGACCTCGGCGACGCTCAACTTCAGCCTGGACACGTCCAGCGCGCCAGGTGCACTGTCCAGCGCACCGGGGCGGCTGTCGGGCAGTTTGGCTGGCGTGCTGTCCAGCGGGCTGACGTCGCTGTGGCGCGGGATCTCGCTCTCCTGGGCGATGTCGCGCAGCACTTCCTTCACGTCCGCCAGCGTCAGATGGCTGCGGCCCTGCATGAAGCCCAGCAGCAGCAGGCGGTCGCACAGGCGGTTGATGCGGCGCGGGATGCCGTTGCTGGCCTTGTGGATGGCCGGGAAGGCGTCGTGGTCGAAGGTCGGCTTGCCGGCGGAGCCCGCGCACTTCAGGCGGTGCTCCATGTAGCGCTGGGTCTCGTCCTCGTCCAGCGGGCCGATGTGGCAGGTCGCCGCGACGCGCTGGCGGAACTGTTCCATCTCGGGCTTCTGCAGGATGCCGCGGAACTCGGGCTGGCCGACGAGAAAGGTCTGCAGCAGCGACTGGTTGGCAAACTGGAAGTTGGACAGCATGCGCAACTCCTCGACCGCGCGGGCCGTCAGGTTCTGCGCCTCGTCGACGATGAGCAGGCAGCGCTTGCCCTGGGTGACCTGGTTGACGAAGAAGGCTTCCAGCGTCATCAGCAGCTCGGACTTGGGCGCATCCTTGACGCGCACGCCGAAGGCCGCGCCCACCATGCGCAGTGTGTCCTCGGCGTCGAGCTGGGTGGTCACGACATTGCCGATGACGACGTTGCTGCGGTTCAGGCTGTCCAGCAGGCCGCGCAGCAGCGTGGTCTTGCCGGCACCGATCTCGCCGGTGATGACGATGAAGCCGTCATTGCGCAGCACGCCATAGTCCAGGTACGCCTTGGCCCGGCGATGCTGCTTGCTGCCGTAGTAGAAGTTCGGGTCCGGGCTGAGCTGGAAGGGCTTGCTGCTCAGGCCATAGAAGGCTTCGTACATGTCAGTTGTCCATTACGCATTCTCGGCGCACGAAACCGGCGTCTGCGGGGCCGAGCGCTGGGCCGCTCCCGAGCCGGCCCGTTTGGCGATGTGCTCGCGGCTCGATGCCGCGAGCATCGCCGTCCCCACGGGGGACCGGCTGGGCGCGCCCGCGTTCAGCGGGGCGAGACCGGACGAGGGGCTCCAATTTCATTTCAGAACTGTTGCGTCAGGTTGGCGTAGGCCGCATTCTCGGAATAGGGCCTGACACCTTCGAAGCGGCTGTGGCGCGCACCAAGCTGAATGCTGATGCGCGAACCCAGGCGGCTGTTCCAGTTGGCCACCAGGCTGGTCAGCTGGGTGCGGCGATTGCTGGAGTCGCCGATAGTCTCCTGGCGCGAAGCCGTCAACGACACCCCCGACACCGGCGTGAGCTGGTAGCTGCCCGACAGCGAATAGGAGCGCTGGTCGATGCGCGAGTTGTTGGCCAGATCGCCCTGGTTCAGATTGTCCCCCAGGCGGCTGGTGACGGAACGGCTGACCGTGGCCGTCACGTTGCTGCGCACGCCCTGGAGGGCAAAGCTGAGCATCTGGTTGCGCAGCTGGCTCGGCCCGGTGGACAGGAAGCCCACCGCGGCCTGCGCATCGGGCGACAAGCCCTGTGACAGCAGATAGGCACGCACCAGGGTGTCGCGCTTGATCGGGTCCGGCTCCAGCGATGCGAACAACAGGAAGTACAGGTCGTAGTTGGTCCGCACGCCGCCCGTGGCGCCAGCGTTGCCCAGCGTGACGTTGCGGGAGTCCGAGAAGCGCCAGACCGAGTTGCGCATGCGGTGTTCGAAGCTCAGGCCGTGGCTGTTGCCATAGCTGTGACGCTGCCAGTTGCCATTGACGCGCGTACGCGGCGTGGGCGTCCAATCGGCGGTCAGGCCGCCCGTGAGCCCGGTCTGCTCGCCGCCGCTGCGGCTGAGGTAATCATTGCGCTCCTGGCCCGCATTGACGCTGAAGAGCCAGTCGGGGTTGGGGTGGTAGTTCAGGCCCGCCGTCGCCGAGCTGGTGCGGTTGGAGAACGCAGCCTTGGGCCGTATCTGCTGTGTGTTCGCCTGAAGGAACCAACTCAGCACGCCGGCGCTGAGCTGTGCGATGCGCATGGAACCACCGCTGCCGTGACTGTCGCCCAGGGCGCTACCGCGCACCTCGGTGACCGAAAGATTGCCACGCAGATCCACGCTGGCCAATCCACCCAGCTGGCCGTGCAGCAACGGTGAGACGTTCAAGGTGCCCGTCTCGCGCCGGTTGGGGTTGTCCAAAGCGGACACCGAGCCTTGCGAGCCCAGCGTGGGTGCCGCCTGTGAGCCGAAGGCCGTCGCGTTCTGCTGCCCGATGCTGGCCTGCGCATCGACAAGGAAGGTACGAGGAATGATCTCGGCCTGGGCGGTTGCCGTCAGCGCGTTCTGCAGCTGGGACTTGTAGGTCGTCTTCAGGTAAGTGATGCCGTTCAGCGAGTAGTCCAGGCTGCCGCGCAGCGCACCCGTATTGCGCACGATGCTGACGCCGGGGGATACCGTCGCAATCACCGCCGCGTCCTTTTCTTGATCGTCGAGGCGCAGGTTGTCGGTCCAGCTCAGTGACACGCCGATGCGAGGCTGGATGGCGCCACCGCCGGCACCAGCAGCAGCGTCTCCCTGCTGGGCGTGAGCCGCGATCGCACAAAGGGCGAGGGCCAGAGGCAGATGGCGCGGCTCAGGTCTGAGCCGAGTCATTGCTGCCATATCCGTAGCCGTAGCCGTATCCGTAGCCGTAGCCATACCCGTAGCCGTAACCACCGGCAGCGTTGGGGCTGGCCTGGTTGAGCAGCATCATCTTGACCGGGCAGGTTTCGATGGCGGCGAGGGCCTGCTGGACGGCGCTCTGCGCCGTCTTCTCGGCATGGACGACGATGACGATCTGGCCCATGTGCGAAGCCAGTACGCGTGACTCCGTCGTCAGCAGCAGCGGCGGCGAATCGAAAATGATGATGCGGTCGGGATAGCGCTTGGCCATGTTGTCCAGCAGATGGCGCATGGCGTCGCTGGCCAGCAGTTCGGTCGCACGCGGGTGGGGCGTGCCGCTGGGCAGGATGGTCAGCTTCTCGACATTGGTGCGCAGCAGCACCTCGGACATCTCGACACGCTCTTCCAGCACGTCGAGCAGGCCGGGGCCTTGCGGCAGGCCCAGCATGCGCAACACCGACGGGCGGGCCACGTCGGCGTCGACCAGCATGACCGTGTTGTCCAGTTCGGCCGCGATGCTCAGCGCGAGGTTGATGGACGTGAAGCTCTTGCCTTCACCGGCCAACGCACTGGTCACCATCATCAGGTTGGCGTGGTTGATCGTCGCGGCGCCCTTGCCCATCGCGTTCTTGATCAAGGGGCGCTTGATGACCCGGTACTGGTCGCCCGTTTGCGAACGCGGCGTGTGGGGCATCAGGAAGCCCTGCGCGGCCAGCGCCACGACGTCCAGCTCCACGCGTTTGGACGACGGATGGAGCCCATCGTCCAGGACCGAGATGCCCACATGGGGCCGAGGCTCTGCCTGCGGCTGCGCAGGCAAAGCGGCGGCGGGCGCGGCCAAGGGCGCGACGACCGGCGGCTGCGCCGCCGCTGGCTGCGCCTGCTCGTCGCCGGGCAGCACAACGCCGGCCTGGCGCAGTTGCTCGAGCCGCTTGGCGGCTTGTTCAATCAGGCTCGTCATGTCAAACCACCTGCCGGCTCAGTTGCACAGCCAAGACCGTCAATGCGACGGCGAACATCGCCAGCAGCCCTCCGGCCCCCGCTGAGAAACGAATCAGGTCGACGCGCTGGCGGGCACGATCAGCATCCGTCACAAGCCGCGTCACGACGCCCAGGATGGGCAATTCAACGCGGGTGCGCAGGTCGTTCGCGTCATGGAAGACGGGGCGCAGCTGGCTGGCGGCAAAGGTCGTGAACAGGCCGACGCCCAGGGCCGCCGCCATTGCACCGGCGAGCAGCAGCAGGCGGTTCGGCGCGACCGGCTTGGGATTGGCGCGCGGCGGGTCGATGACGCGGAAGTCCGCCACGCCGGACGCCACATCAAGCTCGCCGGAGATCGACGCCTGTTCGCGGCGCTGCACCAGATCCTCGTAGTTCTTCTTGTGAATCGCGTAGTCGCGGTTCAGCTGGGCAGCCTCGGCCTCAACCTGAGGCGCCGTCTTCAGCGCCACCAGGGCCTGAGAGTAGCGCCCCGAGTATTCGTCGACGCGGGCGCGCAGGGCCGCGACCTGGACTTCGGTCGTCACCAGGACGCGCACCAGTTCCTGCGTGGCCAGGCTGCCGCTGTTCTGGCCCACGGAAGCCGTCGGGACATTCATGGCGGCCTTGCGCAGCTCGGCGAGCTCGCGCTTTCTCTGCTCCTCGAGATCCTTGATGAGCTTGCGCGTGGCGATGATGTCGGGGTGCTGGTCGGTGTAGCGCTGCAGCAAGGCGTCGAGGCTGCGGCGATGCTCCGCCAGGCGCGCGTCGAGTTCAGGCGTGCTGACGTTGGCGTTGGATTCCTGAATCAGGCTCTGGGCCGTCGTCTGGGCGCCGCCGCGGGCCTTCTCGGCCTCCAGCTGGGCCTTGGCGGCATCGCGCGCATTGACAGCCTCGCGGAACTCCAGGCGGGCGCGCTCCAGCTGGCCACTCAACTCCGCGATATGAGCCGCGGAGTCCTTCCCGTCACCCGACATATTGGACAGGTTCTTGAGCCGGAATTCCTTGAGCCGTGTTTCGGCCTCTTCCAGCTTGGCCTCATAGGACTTGATCTGCTCGTTGATGAAGGTCGTTGCCGTCGAGGTGCCCACGCGCGTCTGGCCCAGGCTGGATTCGACAAAGATCGACACCAGCGCCTGCACGACACGCTTGGCCGTTTCCGGATCGCTGTCGCGGTAGCCGAGGATGTAGAGGTTGTCCCGCCCGCTGCTCTGGATGGACAGATTGCTCGTCACCGTCTCGATGGTGGATTCCTGCTGGGCCTTGGACTGGTTCTTCAAGTCCAGGTCGGCCATGCGGACCAGCTTTTCGACATTGGGCCGGCTGATCAGCGTGCGGCTCAGCATCATCACCTGCTGCTCGACATTGGGCTGCACGGCCAGGCCGGACATCAGTGGCTTCAGGATGGACTGGGTGTCCACGTAGATGCGGGCGCTGGCCTCGTAGCGGTCAGGCAGCACGAACACCACCACGGCGCCGACCAGCCCGGCCACCCAGGCCACGACCAGGCCGACCCAGCGGTATTTCCACATCCGCCGGACGATGATCAGAAGCTGACCAATCAGCAATTCCATGGGGAACAGTCTCGGTTAAAGCTATGGCTAGGAGAGGCCGGCAGCGAACGCAGGTCCTCTCCCTTCAATTCAGAACAGGCTCTGCGGAATGATGAGGATGTCGCCCGGCCGCATTTCGACATTGGCCGACACGTCACCGCGCTTGATCAGGTCCTTCAGGCGCACCGAGTACTGCTTGTTGCCCTCGGCCGTGCGCAGGATGGTGGCGCTGTTGCCGGATGCAAAGTCCGTCAGGCCGCCGACGGCGATCATCACGTCCAGCACCGTCATCTTCTGCTTGTAGGGCAGGAATTGCGGCTTGGCCGCCTCGCCGACGACGCGGATCTGCTCGCTGTAGGGGCCAATGAAGC
Organism: Roseateles sp. P5_D6; assembly: GCF_054049415.1. Lineage (NCBI taxonomy): Bacteria > Pseudomonadati > Pseudomonadota > Betaproteobacteria > Burkholderiales > Sphaerotilaceae > Roseateles > Roseateles sp. P5_D6. The sequence continues at coordinate 34,742 of NZ_JBFUMK010000024.1, forward strand.
TCGTGACGATGACAGTGACGACCGGGTCGCGCACGTATTTGCCGAGCTGCTTCTCGACTTCACGAGCCACCTGCACCGAGGTCTTGCCCTGCACGACCATCTCGTCCACCAGCGGGGCGGCGATCTTGCCGTCCGGGCGAACCGGCACCGACATCGACAGCTCCGGATTGCGCCAGACCTGGATATTGAGGTTGTCACCCGCGCCGATGATGTAGCTGTAGTCATCGTTGGCCACTGCCGCCGGCGCTGGCGGGAAGCTGGTGCTGGCGCAGCCGGCCAGCACGCCGATGGCAAGCATTGCCAGGGCCCGGCCCCACCACGCGCCGGCTGCCTTTGCCGCCCTCTGCGAGCCTCTTGCCGACGTCATTTGCGCATCACGGTTGTTGGAAGCGTTCAAGGCGAGTCCTCTGTGGGTCTGTTCATCGAAGGCCCCCGCAAACCGTTGCAGTCGAGAGGGAACGGCAAAACCTGCCGTCACCCAGGGCCAAAGCCTTGGAATGATGCCATAGCCCCACCCCATGTCTGGCAACCTAAATCGGGGGCTTCCCCCGGGCAACGCGGACTTTCACACGCGCGCGGCGACCGCGAAATCCGCTCAGGCGTCGGGCGCCCGAGCCAGGTTGTAGCGCCCCGGCGCAATCAGATTGTCCGGGTCGAACACGGATTTCAGCGCCCAGGCGGTGCGCCAGAACGAATCCTGGGGGTCGACCACGTCCTCCATCATGTCCGCCCGCGCCCGGTACACCTCCAGGCCGCAACTGCGTAAATATTCCCACAGCGCCCGCGCGCAGGCTCGGGCGTTTGCAACCGCAGCCGCGTCGCCGCGGTCAAACAACAGATTGGCCACCGCCACCAGCGAGGTGGTCGTCTCGATATTCAGCGTCACATAGAGCTCATGGCCGAATCCGGCGGCGACCGCTTTCATGGCATCGACGACCTTCGCCACCGCCCCGCCTGCCATGGGCAGCGCCGGGTTGATGAAGATCAGGCCACAACCGGAAGCGTCCAGTTCCCGCGCCGGCAGCTGCGGCTGGCCATATCGCCATAACAGGTTGGTGATGGCGGCATCGGTCGGCCGGCCATCCGCCAAACCCTGCAAGGGCCGGATGGCCGAAATAGCCGCCGCATTGGCGCGCGCCCAGGGCCACAGGTTTCGCAAGGGATTCAGCAGCCGAAAACCGGCCGCCAGCTTGGCATCGTCCACCACGGTCAACTTGGCCATGCCGCCCAGGACCCGCCTGACCTCGGCAATCGCGGCCTTCACCTGGGCGGCGCTGCCGGCGACGCCGCCCAGGCTGGTCCATTCATAGGGCGCCACCGTCGCCAGCGCCCGATCCGCCTCGGCCGCCAGGTCACTCTCCGCAACACCGCAGGAAATACGCAGGTATTCACTGATGCCCGACATCATGCTGGCCCGCGTGCGCGCCTGATTGCCGACATGGGTCACGCCAGCCATGACGCCCAGCCGCTTCAGCAGCGCCAGGCCATCCAGGAAGTCCCCTAACTTCGAGACATCACGCAGGGCCAGCGACACGGCAACCGAGCGGGCCGGCCGCGGCAGCAGTTTCAGGCAGGCGCTGGTGACGATGCCGTAATTACCCTGGAAGAACAGGCCATCCAGCATCGGCCCGAGGCCATAAGGGTGGGCATGCGCAAGCGGCGAATCCTCGCCCAGGCGGCGAAACCCGGTCCGCAGCAACTCCCCTCGGCCGGTCACCACCTCAAGCCCGAAAACATCCTCGCGGCGCGGCCCCAGATATCCCACGCCCCGGTCCAGCGCATTGCCGAGGATGCTGGTGTCCACCGACGAACCCGTCACGTTGAAGCTCAGGCCCGGGCAGGACTCGCTCAGGAATTCGTGCAACTGCCGCTGCGTCACCCCAGGTTCGATGACCGCGACAGGATTCGCTTGCGAGATCTCTGCCGCATTGCGTATGCGGTTCATGCCGCTCAGATCCAGCAGCACGGCGTCTGCCTGGGGCGGCGCAGCCGAGCCATACCCCCAGTTCAAGCCGGTCGATAGCGGGTAGAGCGAAATCCCCCGGCGGCGCGCCTCGTCCACGCAAGCCTTCACCTCATCGACAGTCGTGGCCCGCCAGCAGTCCAGCGCCCCGCGGTCCCAGCCGGTCACATTGCCAGAGTTCCGCCGCGTCACTCCATGTTCGCCTGACAGTCCGTCCACACCATCTCCCTGCCCGCCTGCCTGAGACGGGTGTCGGAGGACTTTACAGCGACCATCAACCAGCCCTCAAAACACCGGCAATACGTCATCCAAGAGCACGGCAACTCGTTGTTTTAAAAGGGAAAGCAGGCGGCACCTTCAAAGCTGGCACGCGACCTGCTTATTACCCAGCGTCCGGGGCCGCGCCCCAACTTCTAGCAAGTGAATCAAGGAGATTCAAATGAGCAAGACCCTGAAGACGCTGGTTGCTGCAGCGGCCCTCGCAGTGGCCACTGCCGCATCCGCCACCCCCATCGTCGGCAAGACGAGTGTCAGCCTGGGCCAAGTGATCGTGTCCTTCGGCACCGTCAACTGGGTTCCGGATCCCGCTCCCGATGCTTACCAGACCGCTGGCAAGACCTACGGCCAGTTCGCCACCAAGCAACTGGGCGGCACCGGTTCCTTCAATGACCCGGCGTTCGGCACGATCTTCGCTCCGACCGCTGGCTGGGTGCAAGACATGACCCAAGGCGCGGGTCCGAACAATGTGCCTATCGGCGTGAACGGCACGCCGATCCCCAACTTCCTGCACTTCGATGCCAAGCCGAACTGGCTGTTCAGCGAAACCTACCTGGCTCCCGGCCAGTTCGGTTCGCCCTTCATCTTCACCGACAACGCCGGCAATACGTCGGTCACGATGAGCATCCTGGGCCGTGCGTGTGATGACACCAACGGCAACAAGAGCTGCGACATCGGCGAAGACGAAACCAAGTGGACGGGCATCTTCTCGGCGCAGTACACGAACACCTCGACTGCAGCCCTGGTTGCCATCATCCTGGGTGGCGGCACCCTGGATCAGAACGACTGGTCTGCCACCATCGAAGCCACCAAGCTGCCTGAGCCCGCCACGGTGGGTCTGGTGGGTCTGGCTCTCGCTGGCCTGGGCTTCGCCGGCCGCCGCCGTCAAGCCAAGTGATGTGAACAGCGACGCCAGTCGTCGCTGCTCCGCACTCAGAGAACCCCGCTACGGCGGGGTTTTTTATTGGCCGCGCGGTTTGTCTCGCTGGACGGACAGTCGCCCGTCGACGCAGGTCAGCGGTCGATGTACTTCAGCATGGGCGCTGCATCGCGGATCAGCACGGCGTAGCTGATGCCCGTGGGGGCGCTGAGCGCGGCCTCCCGGGTTCCCTTGATGGCCCCGCCCTGCAGGACGCCGATCACTTCGCCGGTCTCGATGTCCAGCACCGGCCCGCCACTGTTGCCCGGGAAGGCCAGGACATCCAGCTGCAACACCTCGAAGGCACCGGCACGCAGTTGCCGCACCGCGCGTTCGGTCAGGCCCGAGGGCGCGGCGGCGGGCGGCACGATGGCCGTGCGCGCCGACACGATGCCTCTGTGCGTCACGTGCACGTCATAGCCCAACGCATTGCCGATCGGAAATCCGATCAGGGCGATGGAGGTGCCCTCCGGCGCCTCCCTGGCGGCTAGGCGCAGCGCGGGCGCGGGTGGTCCGTCCATCTGCAGCAATGCAAGGTCATGCGCACGATCCAGGCTGATGAGCTTGGCGCTTCGCATCACCCACTGCGCGTCGGGCGTCCAGATCTTGACCGCGATGCTGCGATCGACTCGATCGGGCGTTTCCGTCGGCACCACGTGCGCATTGGTCAGCACGTGCAGGCCGTCCGCGACAACAAAGCCTGCCGCCTTGAACCCGAAGCGGGGGTTGTCCATCAACCCCCAGCTGCCCACGACAACGACCGAGCGCTTGGCCCGCGCAATCAGTTCCGGCAGAGTTTCCGCACCGGCTGCGGTGCCGATGCATGCCAGTCCAGCCGCAAGGGCCAGCAGGCGACGTCGGCCGGGGCTGTTCACAGCTCGCCTGCAACGTACTCGGTTTCCAGCGCACTGACGGCGCGGCGCCAGACATCGTCGGGCTCATCCACGCGAAAGCCATAGAACTCGCCGGTGTCGGTGTGGTGATGCCGCATCACCTTCACGTCCAGCGTCGCCTTGTCCTGCACGCCCAATTCCACCCGGACCGCGCCGTCAGCCCCGATCGGTATGTCGAGCTTGGACTGGGCCTGGAAGCCCGACAGGGAAATTTCGATGACGGTCATCACGATGGAGCGCTCATCGCCGTCGAGCCGCACACGCAACTCGGCCGGGCAGCGCAGCGAGAAGCGCTGATGCCGGCGCATCGGATGAAAGCCCGTGTCCGATCCACTCATCATCGGCAGAACGGCCCGGAACTCGGGCTGGTCGTAGATGGACCACAACAGCGCCTTGCGGCGGTCGTCCAGTTCCGCGAAGACCGGGCTGCGCTGATTGAAGAAGTGGTCGAGGATGTCCGGCGTCAGCACCGGATCATTGGTCGTGAAATAGCGGCGCTTGGGCAGCTTGATGTTGGGCAGGCTCAGCTGGACGAAGTAGTTATAGAGGTTCTTGCGTTCCCTGCGCTTGCCGTACACGCGCCGGAATATCTCTTTCGCTACCGGCAGGTCCAGCGTGGCGCCGACGGCGGGTGCGCCATTGGCGAAGTCGTAGTTGGCAACGACGTTTTCCTGCAGCCGCTCAAAAAACAGCAGCGACTCGTAGAGCTCGATCTTGTCCGGATTGACCGCGATGACGAGGTGGCGCGTGTCGAAGTACTTGGTGCAGTACTCGTACATGAACTTCATCAGCGGGAACAGGATGGCGCCACCCGTCTGGCGGAAGTCCGGATGCACGGCCAACGCTGAAATCTCGGCGATCTGGCCCTGCTTGGCGCGCACCTCACTGAGGTCGAAGACCGACTGCAGCGGAAAGCCGAACACGCCCTCGCGGATCATGGACATGGTACCGACAACGCGGCCGTCGTACTTGGCGCACAGCGTGGTTGTCGTCGGCAGCGCGTGATACATGGTGACGCGCAGGCCTGAGGGCGACGGCTTCATGAAGCCGCTGGCCACGTAGGCATCATGCAGGATGCGGAAGCAGTCCTCGAGCTCCTCGCGGGTCTCGGCGACCTTGAGCTCCAGCCTTGGATCCGGCGCCGGGTCGCAGTCGATCATGCCGCGATAGATGGCATGCCGTGTGTCGCGCGGCAGTCGGCCGAAGCCCCGCCGCATCAACTGGTGCAAGCGTTTTCTGAAGCTGGCTTGTTTGATCTTCATGACGCTGCCCGGTCGATCCGAGGGTTAGTTGAGCAACAGATTACAGCTCCGCCAGCAACTTCTGCACATCCGCAGTCCTGGCAAAACTCTTGCCCAGTTCGTTCAGCTTCTGCAACTCGATCTTGGCTTCGGCCTTCTGGTTGCTCTTGATCAGGTATTCGGCGAGATGAAGGCGGTGCAAGGGCTGCTCGGGATCCAGCTGAACCGCACGCCTTTGCAGCACCAGGGCCTTGTCCACGTGACCCGCACCCGCCTGGATTTCCGCCGCAGTGTCGGTGAGGGAAGGTGAATTCGGCGCCAGGCTGAGCGCCTTCTCGATCATTTCCAGTGCGCCGGGCCGGCCAGCACGATGCAGCAACCAGGCCAGATTGTTCAGCGCCACCGCATTGTTGGGCCGCACGGCAATCACCCTTCGGAAATGCCGTTCTGCCCGGTCGAACTCACCGCGTGCCAGCGCCTGGTCGCCCAGCAGGTAGTCGAGCGCCGGCGAATCCGGGTACTTGGTCAGCCAGTCGGCAGCCAGCTTGTCGGCCTCCGCCTGCGCTCCCGCGCTGGCCTGTGTCAGATAAAGCTTGATGACCGTCTCTTCCAGCGGACGCTTGGACAGGCTGGTACGGAATGCCACCACCGCCGCCGGCCAGTTGCGCTTCGCGGCCTGCACATCGCCTTCAAAAGACCAGCCCTGCGGCTCGTTGGGCGCCTGGGCCTGCACGGACTTGGCGATGGCGAGGGCCTCATCCATCTTGCCGGCGCGCCCCAGCAGCGTGATCAGCCGCATCTGCGCTTGCAGATGGTCGGGCTTGATGGCCAGCACCTTGCGCAGCTGGCTCATCGCCGCTGGCGCATCCTTGCGCGCGTCGTACAGGTCGACCATACGCATCATGGGCAGCACCGAGTTCGGCTGCAGCGTCGTCATCTTGTTGAACGCCTGGGCGGCCTGATTCAGGTTGCCGACTGCCATCTCGGCCAGGCCCACCGCCTCGTACACCTTGGGGCTGTCGGTGAAACGGCTGGCGGTCTCATTGGCGATCTGGCTCGCCAGCTTGTTCTCTCCAATTTCCATCAAATAAGAAACCAGCGCGAGGCGGGGCAACTGATGGTCCGGGAAGCGCCTGATGGCAGCGTCCAGCTGGCTGCGGATGTCCTCCGCGCGTGCGCCAGCCCGGGTCTTCGCCGAGATCAATGCGACGGTGCCGTCAATTGACTGCGGATCTGCCGCGACGACCTTTTCGAAGCGGCCGACCGCGGCTGCCGGCTTGCCATCCTCGTAGTCCATGGCCGCCAGCACGGTGGCGGCAGCCATATAGGACGGCAAGCGCCGCAAAGCCTCTTCGTAATGTGCGCGAGCCTTGTCGCGATTGCCGCGCAACTGCTCGGTACGTCCGCGCAACAAGGGTGCCACCGGCGTGCCGGGCTGCTTCTTTTCCACTGCATCGATGATCGCAGCGACGTCGTCCAGGCGATTGCGGCGGTACAGCGACATCGCCATCGCCACTTCGGCCTCGACACCGGGATCCTTGGCGGCGACGGACTTGAGCTCTTCCATGGCCTGCTCGGTCTGGCCCGCCGTCATTTCAGCCACGGCCAGGGCAGTACGGCCGCGCGTGTTGCCAGGATTGAGCTTGACGGCCTGGGCGTACATGCGCTTGGCCGCCTCACCGTTCCCCATCTGCAGATGGGCATCGGCGGCCACCGAATAGGCTTCGGAGCTGGCCAGCTTCTCGTCATCGAGCAGCGGCAGCACGAACCCCAGCGCCTTTCGCGCATCGCCGGCGCGGAGCTGCGCACGCGCCATCAGGACGCGCACGGGGCCTGGCGCCGGCGAATTCGGCAGCGCCTTGCCGAGGTGGGCCACGGCCTGGAGGTAGCCGCCTCGCTCGTATTCGATCGTGCCAGCCAGGTACAGGAAGGACGGGTTCTGCGGCGCCATCTTCAGCAGTTGCTGGGACAACTCGGCGGCCTTCTTCAGGTCACGCTTCTCGAAGGCCAGCGTGGCCGAGTAATACAGCACCAGGGGATTGTTCGGCTGCACCTTGCGCAGTGCGGCCAACTGCTTGTCGACGCCATCGAAGTCACGCTGCGCCATCAGCAGCCGCATCACGCCGACGTGGGCCTGCAGCTCGTCACCGTTGCGCTTGAGCGCTTCGCGATAGGCCAGCATCACCTGGGCGGGGTCGGCACCGTTGCTTTGCAGTAGCTCGGCCTTGGACACCCACGGCCGCGCCGATTCAGGATGGGCCTTGAGCGACTTTTCCACCTGCTCCATCGCACCGACCCGGTCGCCGGCGACGAACATCAGCTGGGAAACGGCGAGTTGCGCGACGATGTTGTTGGGATCAGCCTGCAGGGCGGCGTCTGCCGCGGCGCGCGCCTGCACATACTTGCCCTTGGAGCCATAGGCCGTGGCCAGCGCGGCCTTCAGCTCCGCCTGGCGCTTGGGGTCGGTGAGCTGGACATCCGCATATTCGGCGATGAACTTGGTGGACTCGCCGCGCAGGATCATCGCTGCGGCCATCAAAGGCACGAGCTCGTCCTTGCTGTAGCCACCTTCGCGCGCCTTCGACAACTCGACCCAGGCGCCGTTCGCATCGCCGGTCTCCAGCAGGGCCTTGCCAAGCCAGAAGCGGGCATCGACGAGCGACGCATCCTTCTGCAACGCGTTCTTGAACTCGATGACGGCCGCCTTGTATTCAGCCTTCTGCATGCGGGCCTTGCCCGACTCGACCATCTGCGGCGCCGACGGACCCCAGCAACCGGTCAGAAGCACCGAGGCCACGAGCACGGCACCGGCGAACCGCGCGGGTGTGGAATGCATCTTGTTGTTCATTTGATCTGCAACCGGTTCATCATGTCGTAGAGGGTTGGGCGGCTGATGCCTAACAGTTCGGACGCACGGACGATGTTGCCATCGGTGCGGGCGAGCGCCGTGATGAGGGCCTGGCGTTCGGCGTTTTCGCGCACGGTGCGCAGGTCCAGCGTCACGTTGTCATCGGCCGGTGCCGACGCCGGCCGCAGACCGAGGTCCACCGCCGCGATGCGGTCCTCCTCGGCCATGATGACGGCACGCTTGAGCATGTTCTGCAGTTCGCGCACATTGCCCGGCCAGCGATGCGCTTCCAGCGCTCGCACGGCATCGTCGGCCAGTGTGGGTACCGGGCGGCGCATTTCGGTCGCGAAGCGTCGCGCAAAGGCATGCGAAAGCAGCACCGGGTCGCCCACACGGTCACGCAGCGGCGGTATCTCGACGACGATCTCTGCCAGGCGGTAGTACAGGTCTTCACGAAAGCGACCGTCGACGATCCGGGCCTTGAGATCCTGGTGGGTCGCGCCGACGACGCGCACGTCGATCGGAATCTCCTGGCGGCCGCCGACACGCTCGATGACCCGCTCCTGCAGGAAGCGCAGCAGCTTGGCCTGCAAGGGCATGGGCAGGTCGCCGATCTCGTCGAGCATCAGCGTGCCGCCGTTGGCGGTCTCGATCTTGCCCAGCGTCGACTTGTTGGCACCGGTGAAGGCCCCCTTCTCGTAGCCGAAGAGTTCGCTCTCCAGCAGCGTCTCGGGGATGGCCGCACAGTTGATGGCGACGAAGCGGCCCTTGCGCTTGGAGGCGTCATGCAGGCCCTGGGCGAGCACTTCCTTGCCGGTGCCGCTTTCGCCAAGCAGCAGCACGGTGGCGTCGCTGGGGGCCACCTTCTCGATCATGCGGCAGACGCGCTGCATGCCGGGGTCGCGCGTGATGAGGCCCGAGAAGACGTCGCTGCTTTGCTGCGTCTGCAGGCGGCGGTTCTCCTGCTGCAGCTCATAGAGCCGGTAGGCGCGCTCGACGGTCAGGCTGAGCACGTCGGGATCGACGGGCTTGGCGAGGAAGTCGTAGGCACCCATGCGGATGGCGCGCAGCGCGTTGCCTTGGTCGTTCTGGCCGGTCAGCACGATGACCTTCACGCCGGGGTCGAGCTCCAGCAGCTTCTCCAGGCATCTGAAGCCCTCGGACACCGAGTCCCGATCGGGCGGCAGGCCGAGATCCATCGTGACCACCGCCGGGTTGTGACGGCGGAACTGCAGCACCGCGCTGGGGACGTCATCGGCCGTGACCGATTCGAAGCGGTCCAGCGACCACTTGAGCTGCTTCTGCAGGGCCAGATCGTCTTCGACGATCAACAGCGGCGCATGGCGAGGCGTGTTCATAGGTGCACCCTTCGGCCTGCGGCCTTGCCTGACCGACAGCGCGGCCAGGCGTTCGCCAGGCACGGGATGCCCACAGGGCATCCCATGTCCGGGCTCACTCCCGCCAGGCGGGAGCGAGCTTGCTTGGGACGGCCCGGCGCGGCGCTCATTGAACGTCCAACGCCGTCAAGGGTGCGTCCGCCTGCGCATGGAACAGCGGGAGTAGCAGGGTCACGGTGGTGCCCCGGTTCAATTCACTCTGCACGCTGATCTTGCCTCCCAGTTCCTGTATGTATTTTGATAGCTCTCGTGGGCGCCTATGCCCATGCCGCTGGCCTTGGTGGTCTGGAACGGCTTGAAGAGGCGATTCTGAATGAAATCCTCGCTCATGCCGCAGCCGCTGTCCTCCACGCGAACGCGCGCCTGGCTGCCCTGGGCATCCAGGGTCAGGCAGACCCGGCCGCTCGCGGGCGTGGCATCGAAGGCGTTCTGCACGACATGGCCAAGCACGCGCTCCACGCGCTCCGCATGCCCACGCGTGCTGACACCGCCCTGCAGCGTCAATTCCAGTACCCTGCCCTTGCTGGAAGCCGCAGCCGCAAGGCGCTTGGCGATCTGCTCCAGGTCGACACCGCTGGTCACGCCATGCGGCTTGTCGCCCTCGCGCAGCTGGAGCATCAACTGGCGCATCTTCTCCAGCGAGTTCTCCACCGTATCGAGCATGTCCTGCTGGAATTCAGGGTTGTCGCGCAGGCGCTTGGCGTTCTTCATCATCAGCGAGAGCTGGGTGACGATGTTCTTCAGGTCGTGCACGACGAAGGCCGACATGCGGTTGAAGGCATCGAATTTGCGCGCCTCCAGCAACGCCTCCGTGGCCTGGGCCTGGTCCAGATAGCCTGACGCCTGGCTGGCGGCCGTGCGCAGCAGGTCGCGCACCTCCCAGTTCACCTCGACAACCACACGCGGCCGCCCCAATACCGCAAAGCCGATCAAGGCTTCGCGCACCAGCAGGGGCACCAGCAGCCAGCAACGTGGCTCCTCGGCCAGCCAGGCCGGCAATTCGAGGCCGGGGTAGGCCTCAGGGCGTTCACGACACTCATCCACGTCGACGATCCAGGCGCGCTCGCGCCAGAACGTCGCCAGCGGGCCATCGTGCGCCTCGCTGCCCAGTTCGGCGGGCAGGTTCCAGCGGGCGGCCTGCACGAAGTCGCCACCCGCGGCACGCGGCAACCACAGCATGCCGCTCGGGCTTTCGACCAGGTTGGCGAGGGCGCGCACCACGGTTTCGGCCGTGTGCTGGGGTTCTGCGCTGCCGGACAAGAGCTGGGTGAACCGCAGCCACTCCTCGCGGTAGTCGTAGCGATAGCTGAAGAAGTTCTTGCTGATGTAGACACGCAGGCGCGAACGCATCGACCCGGAGGCCATCAGCAGCGTCAGTGCCACCAGCGCGACGAAAACCAGGGCCACGGACAGCGCCCGCCCCCACTCGCCGCCGGTGTAGCGCACGTAGTAGCCCACGCCGGCCACCATCAGCAGGTAGACGCCGACGAGCAGCAGCGTCGCCGAATGGAAGACCGCCGCCCGCGACACATGCAGCCTGCCGAGCCAGTCGGCATAGCGGCGGGACGCCACATAGAGCAGCGGCACCGCCGCGGCATGGACCAGCGAGCGAACGCTGATCGCGTCACCGTCAAAACGCTGGAACAGCGCGGCCTGCGACCCGATGAAGAGGTCGAAGACAAAGATGGCACCCAGCCCCAGGCAGACCGGCTTGGCATTCCATCGCGCGTCGCCGGTCGCATTGCGCAGCATCTGCTCGACCATCACAAGGCCCAGCACTGCCAAGCCCAAGGCGGCGAAGGCCTGGGGACGAGCCAGGCTCTCCGCCGGTACGCTCTCGCCGACCAGGAGCAACACCAGACGCGCCAGCACCGCGACGATCGCGAGGGGACGCAACCAACCCAGGCCACCGCCCCGCCGCGGTGGCGGGAGCAGCATCAGCATGAAGGCAAACCAGAAGCTGATGCGCAGCAGGTCAAGGCCCGGAACGACCCAGGTCGGCAAGCGGTCGGACCAATGCCTCAGTTCATCCATCAGCGCCAGGCCGGCCCAGATCGAACTGGCTGTCAGCGCCGCCAGGAACACCATGGCGAGCACGGAGACGGGCATGCTGCCCCGCAGCAGCCGCTGCGCGAAGTAGAGCGCGAACAGCCCGTAGGCCGCACAGCAGATCAGATCGCCAAGGCTGCTCAAGGAGAGGAAGGGAGCCAGCGCCTCAATCATGGCGCCCGGGGCAGAGTCCAAATCGGCGACAAGAGACATGCATCATTCAAGCATGCCCCTGGCGTTCGGGCATCGGCGCTTACGCCGAAGCGCCGCCGCGCTCAGCGAGCGCCCTTGCCAGTCAGCACCACGGCCACCGTCTCCAGCATGATCAGCAGATCAAGGAAGAGGGAGTGGTTCTTGACGTAGTACAGGTCGTACTGCAGCTTCTCGACCGAGTCTTCGATGGTCGAGCCGTACTCATAGCGCACCTGGGCCCAACCCGTGACGCCCGGCTTCACGCTGTGGCGCACAGCGTAATAGGGGATCTTGCTGATGAGTTCGTCGACGAAGAACTGGCGCTCCGGGCGCGGGCCGACCATGCTCATCTCGCCCCACAGCACATTGAAGAGCTGGGGCAGTTCGTCGATGCGAACCTTGCGGATGAAGCGACCAATACGCGTCACGCGGTCGTCGTTCTTGGTGGCCCAACGCGGCTTGCCGTCCTTTTCAGCATCGGTGCGCATGCTGCGGAACTTGATGACGTTGAAGGGCACACCATTCAGCCCCACCCGCTCCTGACGGTAGAGCATCGGCCCACGCGATTCGAAGCGGATGGCCAGGGCCGTGATCAGCATGATGGGCCAGGTCACCGCCAGAATCAGCGCGGCGAAGACGATGTCGCACACGCGCTTGATCGCGGCGCGCAGCATGCCCTGGCTGAAGCCGTCACCAAACACCAGCCAACCGGCATTGACATGCTTGATGTTGATCTGGGCCAGTGTCTTCTCGAAGTGGGTGGCGATATCCACCACGCGCACGCCGGACAGCTTGCAATCCAGCAGTTGCCGCAACGGCATGCTGCCGCCGCGGCGCTCGCTGAGGGCCACGACGATCTCGTCGACGTTGTGCTTGAGCGCAGCTTCGGTCAGGTTGGCGCCGTCATTGATGATCTCGGCGCGCGGCACTTCGGGCTGGTCCTCGTTGGGGCCGGCGTAGAAACCGACGATCTGCGCATGCGGATCGGAGGCGCGCAAGGTATTGCCGACGGAGCGGGCCGCAATGCCGGTGCCGAAGATCAGGATGCGGCTGCGCATGCGTGCCTGAGTACCCGAATGGGCCGCATAGACACGATGCACCATGACTGCGGCGACAGCGCTCATGGCAACCAGGGTCAGCATGTCGCGGTGGCTGGTGTTCGAAGGCACCAGGCTGAAGATGGCATAGGCCAGCGGCAGGCCAAACAGCAGCCCGAACAGGGCCCGGGCGCAGGACTCCGTGATCGAGCGGTTGTGCACATGCTGGTAGAAGCCCGTAGCCGAATTGATCACGAACATGCAACCGGCCAGTGACAGGCCGTGCGACGCCGCGAACGGCAGCACCATCTGCGCCGACTCACCTTGGCTGAGCACGACCGCAATGACGGCGAAAACTATCAGGCCGAGATCGAAGAAGACCTGAAGCAAGGTCTGCTTATGCAGGTAATGGTTGAATATTCGAATCATTTGCATTCCCCGATCATTACTACTGGCGTTCCCGCATCTGCAATCCGATCAATGGAATTCGAATCAATATCGATATTCCATTCACCCTAGCGCGGAGACCGCCTGCCGTATCGCCACCTCGATGACAACCTCGACTGCGCAGACCTCCTCGGAGACCGCCCGGCCGGCTCTGAATGCCCGTTTCGGCCACACGCCGCAACGGACATATCCGACCAACCCTTGATCGCGCCGGCATCATGCCTCTGGCCCCCTGGCTTGAAAGCCCCCCGTTTAGAGGGTGCTTGCCCCTTGAATCCGCGTCGTGCCGCAGCCCGCGAGGTCTCCGCCGCGGTCATTTTCACAACGGGCCGCAGTAGAACCGAAAGCGGGCGACAACACCATGACAGGGATGGCGCCAGCCGCTGCAAAACGTGCGAAACGCACAGGCGTCACATTGAAATCCGACGAAACCCGATTCATGCGCTCTTGCGGCGGCGAGGTCCGGTTTTCGAGCAAATCAAATATTGCCCTGCTTATTTTCTGGGCAGTATTCACGATCGGCCGTAAGGCTTGTCGCAACGAGCACTCCTTTGTCGTCCTTGAATCTGATCGATCCCATTTCGGAGTTCCTCAAAGCGACGAACCCGCCAAGGGCGGGTTCGTCATGAAAAACGCCCGCCGAGGCGGGCGTTCTGGACGCGAATCCGAATCAGCGCACGACCGCGATCTGCTCGCGGGCGCCGCCCTTGTAGGTGAACAGCGTCAGGGCGCCGTTCTTGATGTCGCCCTTCTCGTCGAAGGCGATGGTGCCCGTCACACCCTTGTAGCCGGCCGTCTTGGCCAGCACAGGCAGGTACTTGGCCGGGTCAGCCGAACCAGCCTTGACCATGGCAGCCGCCATCACATTGACGGCGTCATAGACGTACGGCGCGTAGATCTGCACATCGACGTTGAACTTGGCCTTGAACTTGGCCTTGAAGTCGTCCATCGACTTCTTGGCTTCGCCCTCGACACCACCGGCTTCGGCGCAGACGACCTGGCCATCGGCCATCGTGCCAGCGGCCAGCTTGGGCAGTTCGCCCGAGCAGATGCCGTCGCCGCCCATGAACTTGGCTTCGATGCCAAGCTGCTTCATCTGGCGCAGCATCGGGCCGGCCACGGCGTCCATGCCGCCGAAGAAGACGACGTCGGGCTTCTTGCCCTTCAGGGAGGTCAGGATGGCGGTGAAGTCCGTGGCCTTGTCGTTGGTGAATTCGCGGCCGACGATCTTCCCGCCCGCGCCCTTGACACCCTTTTCGAACTCGTCGGCAACGCCCTGGCCATAGGCCGTGCGGTCATCGATGACGGCAATGGACTTTCCCTTCAGGTCCTTGGCGGCGTAGCGGCCCAGCGTGCCACCCAGGTGCACGTCGTCAGCCACGACGCGGAAGGTCGTCTTGTAGCCGTTGCGGGTGAACTTGGGGTTGGTGGCCGACGGCGAGATCTGCGGAATGCCGGCGTCGCTGTAGACCTTGGAGGCCGGGATGGAAGTGCCCGAGTTCAAGTGACCCACGACGCCGTTGACCTTGGAGTCGACCAGCTTTTGCGCAGCAGCGGTGCCTTGCTTCGGATCGCCAGCGTCGTCTTCAGCCAGCAACTCGAACTTGGCCTTCTTGCCGCCGATCATGACGCCCTTGGCGTTCAGGTCCTCGATGGCGAGGCGGGCACCCAGTTCGTTGTCCTTGCCCAGGTGGGCAATCGCGCCACTGGTCGGTGCGACGTGGCCGATCTTGACGACCAGGTCCTGCGACATGGCAGCGCCGCTGAGCAGTGCTGCAACTGCACCCACCACGATATTCAACTTGATTTGCATGGATCAACTCCAGTTTGAAAGAGAGAGGAACAAACAGAGAACCGTTGATTTTTCAACCAATTGAACATACCCCAAATCCGGGGGGCTCTCATTCGGGAAAGCGTGGACGCAGCGTTGTCAACCCGCCGCGGAAAAGTGGTCCAGCTTGGCTCCCGACTGCTGGTAGACGCGATAGCGCGCACGCCCAGCTTGAACGCGCTCGGGGGCCTGTCCGATGACCTCCAGCACGCGTTCAAATGCAAGCGCATCCGAAGGCACGTCGTCGCGCAGGTTCAACAGCAATCCGCGGTGTGGCAGACGCGCCGCGTCATCAACCAAGAGGACCTCGCCCGGCGCGGGCGCCGTGGCGCCGTCCCAACGCCGATGCGGGATGAACTCCGCCGCGTCGAAGCTCCACAGCAACTCGTCTAGACGAGTTGCCTGCGCCGCCCCCACGCAGACACCCACCGGCTTGCCCGACGCGAGGGCGCGACGGATCAAGCGGCAGGCAAAGTGCAGCGGGTCCGCCGCGTCGCTGTAGAAACTGACCTGCAGGGTCACTTACTTCGCGTGACTCAACACGAAGTGCGTCAACAGGCCCACCGGCCGGCCGGTCGAGCCCTTGGCAGCGCCGCCCTTCCATGCCGTGCCGGCGATGTCGAGATGGCCCCAGCGGTACTTGCTGGTGAAACGCTGCAGGAACTTGGCCGCCGTGATCGAGCCGCCCGCGCGGCCGGCGATATTGGGCACGTCGGCGAAGTTGCTCTTCAGGCCTTCGGCGTACTCGTCGTCCAGCGGCATGCGCCAGCAAGGGTCGAGGGCCGCGTCGCCCGCTGCGGTCAGCGAAGCGGCCAGTTCGTCGTCGCTGGCGTACATGCCGCTGCGCACGCCGCCCAGCGCGATGACGCAGGCGCCGGTCAGCGTCGCCACGTCCACGACGACCGCGGGCTTGAAACGCTCCGCATAGGTCAGCGCATCGCACAGGATGAGGCGGCCTTCGGCGTCGGTGTTCAGGATCTCGATGGTCTGGCCGGACATCGACGTGACGACGTCGCCCGGCTTGATCGCGCGGCCGCTGGGCATGTTCTCGCAGGCAGCGACGATCATGACCAGATTGAGCTTGGGCTTGAGTTCGGCGATGGCGCGCAGCGTGCCGATGACGCTGGCCGCGCCGCCCATGTCGAACTTCATCTCGTCCATCTCGGCACCGGGCTTGAGCGAGATGCCGCCGGTGTCGAAGGTGATGCCCTTGCCCACCAGCACGACGGGCGCCACCGTCTTGGCCGCGCCTTCATAGCGGGCAACGATGAAGCGCAGCGGCTCGTCCGAACCCTGGGCGACGGACAGGAAGCTGCCCATGCCGAGTTTCTCGACGGCCTTCTTGTCCAGCACCTCGACCTTCAGGCCATGGGCCTTGCCCAGGCCCTGCACGACCTCACCGAGATAGGTCGGCGTCGCGAAGTTGGCCGGGCGGTTGGCGCATTCGCGCGCCAGTTCGACGCCGGCGGCAATGGCTTCGCCACGAGCCAGGCCGGCCTTGGCCGTCTTGATGTCAGCCTTGCCGACCAGCAGGGCAAGCCTGGCCAGCTTGGGGGCTGCCGGCGCACTGGGCTTGGTGTGGCGGTAGACATAGACCGCATCCGTGGCCGCGAGGGCGGTCTGTTCGGCCAGCGATTCGACGTTGCCGGCGTCGAAACCCACAAACGCGACAGCCGCGCTGACCACGCCACGGGATTTGATCTGCGCCAGGCCTGCAGCCAATGCGGCGCGCCCGGCAGCCAACGTCGTCTTGCCGCTGGCGACGAGGACAAGGCGAGGCGCCTTGACCCCTTCGGCGTGGGTCAGCGTGAGTGCCTGGCCACCTTTCAGCGCGAAGTCGCCGAGCTTGATGGCCGCCTGCGCATGACGGGCAACCACTGCATCCAGGCCCTTGGGCAGCGCCTCACCGCCGAGCACGACGACCAGGGCGTCGGCACCGGCGCCCGCGAGCCCATCGAGCTCAGCGGTTTGAATCTTGAAGTCCATAATGACCAGAAGTAGGTAGAAGTACTTTTGATGTTATTCGATTCATCCACGCGATCCGAGCTGGCCAAGAGCTTCGGCGTCACGCTGGTGGTCATCCTGACCATCATGTTGACGTCGACGCTGATCCGCACGCTGGGCCAGGCCGCGGGGGGCAATGTGGCGCCTCAGGACGTCGTGCTGTTGATGGGCTACGCGACCATCGCCCACCTCGCGACCATGCTCATCCTGTCGCTGTTCGTTGCCGTCGTCATCACGCTCAGCCGCTCCTATCGCGAGTCGGAAATGACGATCTGGTTTGCCAGCGGCGTGCCGCTGTCGCGCTTCGTGCGCCCGGTGCTGCGCATGGCCTGGCCGGTGCTGCTCGGCGTCATCGTGCTCGAGCTGCTGGTCTGGCCCTGGGGCAATCAGAACAGCGCCGAATTGCGGGACCGTTATCAGAAGCGCGGCGACCTCTCGCGCGTGGCGCCGGGCCAGTTCCAGACCTCGCGCGACGGCAGCCGGGTCTTCTTCATCGAACGCGACGGCGACAACGCCGCCACCGGCCGCAATGTCTTCATCCTCGCCAACCAGAACGAACGCGAGTCGGTGACGACCTCGGCCCGCGGCCATCTCGAGATGGAAGGCGATGACCGCTTCCTCGTGCTGGATCACGGCCAGCGCAACGAGAGCCAGCTCAAGACCGGCGAGAAAAGCCTGGCACGCTTCGAGCAGTACAAGGTGATGACCGACCCGCAGGTGCTGGCCAATGCCAACCAGCTGCCGCCCAAGGCCATGGCGACGTTGGACCTGCTGCGCCTGCCCACGCCCAAGAACCAGGGCGAGCTGGCCTGGCGCTTCGGCATGATCCTCGCCGGCTTCAACATGGCCCTGCTCGGCGTCGGCCTGTCGGCATCCAACCCGCGCCGCGCCAGCAACTGGAATCTGCTGTTTGCGCTACTGGCCTTCGTCATCTACTTCAATCTCATCAACCTGTCGCAGTCCTGGGTAGGCAACGGTCGCACCAGCCTGCCCCGCGGCCTGCTGACCGTGCATGGCAGTGCCCTGTTCCTGGCCCTGGCCGTCATCTGGCTGCGCGACAACGCCAACCGCTTCTGCCTGCGCCGCCGCGTAAGCAAAGAGGCGATGGCATGAGGACCGTCCGCGCCCTGCTCTACAAGGACATCGCCGGTTCGGTGCTGATGGTCGCGCTGGCCTTCCTGTCGCTGTTCTTCTTTATCGACTTCGTCGACGAGATCGAGCGCATGACCCGCGTCGGCGCGGGTGCGGGCAAGGCCGCCGTGCTCGCAGCGATGGAGCTGCCTGGCCACTTCTACGAGCTATTCCCCATCGCCGTGCTGATCGGCGCCATCGTCGCCCTGGCCCGACTGGCGCAGAGCAGCGAGTTCACCATCCTGCGCACTGGTGGCCTCGGTCCCGCGCGGGCCCTGGCCCTGCTGGCCGGCCTGGCCGCCGCGTTCGCGGCGCTCACCTTCTTCGTCGGCGACTACGTGGCGCCGCGCTTCGAACGCGAGGGGGACGAGATGCGCGCCCGCTTCGTGCACGACAGCAACCCGGCCAAGCGCGGCGCCTGGCTGAAGGACCACCAGAATATCGATGGTCGGGAGCGCAGCTATTCAGTCAAGGTTGGCCGCGTTGGCGGCGGCGGCGAACTGGAGGATGTGCGCATCTTCGAGTTCGACGCCGAAGGCCGGCTGATGTCGCGCACCGAAGCGGAAAAGGTCGACGTCGACGCTCAGGGCATGTGGCATCTGCAGGCGGTCAAGCGCACGGTCTGGAACCCCGGCACGGCGACGGCCAGCGGCAGCGTCGGCGACGTCGTCATCAGCGAGCAGCAGCTCGATAAGCTCGACTGGCAGAGTTCCCTGCACGCCGGCGTCATCGCCGCGGCCGTGCTGCCGGCCATGTCCATGTCGACGCTGGAGCTCTACCGCTACACCAAGCATCTGTCGGCCCAGGAGCAGTCGGCCCAGGCGCACAACATCCAGTTCTGGCGCAAGGCCTTCTATCCGTTTGCCTGCTTCGTCATGGTGGCCCTGGCCCTGCCTTTTGCCTACCTGCATGGGCGCTCGGGCGGCATCAGCATCAAGGTCTTCGGCGGCATCATGCTGGGTATCAGCTTCGTGCTGCTGAACAACGTGACCGGCCATCTGGGCCTGCTGAAGAACTGGACACCCTGGGTCGTCGCGGCAACGCCCAGCCTGCTCTACCTCGGGTTGTCGATGGCGGCCTTCACCTGGCTCGTCAGATACCGCTGATGAAGCCCCCACGGTCACTTCGTGCCCTGCCTTGCAGGCCGCGCCAGGCCAGTGGCCCGGCTCTTCGCCAGCCACGCAGCGTCCACCGGACGCTGCGTGCGCGGGCTCAGCCCCCCGAGGGGGCGTCAGCGTCCTTCGGGCGGCCGTGCGGACGCTGATGGAAGGCCTGCTGCTCTTCGCCCATGGCGCCCGCGACCCAGCCTGGGCGCGGCCCTTCGAGACCATTGCCGAGCGGCTGCGCGCCGCGCGTCCCGGCACGCCGTTGGCGATGGCTTACCTTGAGTTCATGTCGCCCGGCATCGAGGAAGCGGCCGAGCAGCTGGCCGCGGCCGGCTGCACACGCGTCCATGTGCTGCCGCTCTTCCTCGGCACCGGTGGCCATGTGCGCCGTGACATCCCGCCCCTGCTCGACCGCCTGCGCGAGCGCCATGGCGACGCCATTCAATGGCTGCTCCATGCGCCGCTGGGTGAACAGGAAGCCGTGCTCAACGCCATCAGCCTGGCCTGCCTGGCAATACTCGAATGAACCTGCATCAATTCCGCTTCGTCCAGGAAGCGGCCCGCCGCAACCTCAACCTGACCGAGACAGCCAAGGCGCTGTTCACCTCCCAGCCGGGCGTGTCCAAGGCCATCCTCGAGCTCGAGGAGGAGTTAGGCGTGGACATCTTCTCGCGCCACGGCAAGCGGCTGCGCCGCATCACCGAACCGGGCCAGCAGGTGCTGGCCTGCATCGAGATCATCCTGCGCGAAGTCGGCAATCTGAAGCGCATCGGCGAGGAGTATTCGCGCCAGGACAGCGGCACCTTCTCCATCGCGACGACCCACACCCAGGCCCGCTATGTGCTGCCCGCGCCGGTGGCCCAGCTGCGCAAGAACCTGCCACAGCTGCGCATCAGCCTGCACCAGGGCAGCCCGGACCAGGTCGCCAAGATGCTGCTCGACGAGACCGCCGACCTGGGACTGGCCACCGAGTCCCTGGCCCAGTACCCGGAGCTTGTCACCCTGCCCTGCTATGAGTGGCAGCACGTCATGGTCGTGCCGCGCGACCATCCACTGGCCAGCGTCGAGCGCGTCAGCCTGGAACAGCTCGCTGGCGAGCCGCTGGTGTCCTACCACCCCAGCTTCACGGGCCGCACCCGCGTCGACAAGGCCTTCGCCTCGCGTCATCTGACGCCCAATGTGGTGCTGGAGGCCATCGACTCCGACGTCATCAAGACYTATGTGCGCCTGGGCATGGGCGTGGGCATCGTGGCCGAAATGGCCATGCGTGAGGAGCCCGCCAACAGCGACCTGGTCGCGCGGCCACTGGGCACGCTGCTGGGCAGCAACGTGACGCGCATCGCCTTCAAGCGCGGCGCCTATCTGCGCAACTACGTGTACGCCTTTGCCGAACTGCTGTCCGAACGACTGTCACGCAAGCTCATCGAGAAGGCCATGAACGGCGACTCGACCGACTTTGGGATCTAAGGGCACGCCCTCTCAGGACTCCCGGCCGAAGCTGGAGTCGATCGGCAGCATCAGGTCCACCTCCTCACCGCGCAGGCCGGCCTCGAAGAGATCGCGCGCCACGCTGTAGAGGGTCAGCAGATCGCGGTAGGCGGGCAGCTCGAAGCTCGGCACGCCCGGTCCGCCGCCGCGGGCGAGCAGGTCCTGCAGCATCTGCAAAGCGGTGCCCGGTTCAGGCCAGACGACCTGCAGATGAGCGATGACGCTGGGGCTGGCATCCAGGCTGCGGCCACGCGCCAGGCTCTGCGACCACTGCGGCGCCAGCACCCGGAAACGCTGCTCGAACTGCTTGACTAGCTCAGCGAATACCTCGGGCTCACCGCGCTGCTGGCAGAGCTCCATCAGCATCAGATAGGGCATGGCGCCGGCATTGCCACGCGCCAACCGCGTGGCCAGCAGGTCGGCCGCCGCTTCTTGCTGGCCGAGCAGCTGCAGGAAATCGACCTGTTGCTGCAGGTCCAGCAGCTCGTCCGCCACGGTCAGCTCGTTGGACAGCACCGGCGCGGCCGCGGCCTGGACCGGCAGACGCATGGTCGCCTGCATGTCCATCGCGGGCGGTGCGACAGCGGGTGGTGGCGGTGATGCAATGGGCGCCGGCGGCCACGCCATCGGTCGAGGCTGTGGCCGCGTGACCTGGTGCTGGCCTTCGTCCGGCAGCGCCGCGGCTTGGCCGACGACAGGCGGCGCCATGCCCGGCGAGTGTTGTGGCAGCACCGCCGGCAGGCCGGCCCCTTCGGCGGCATGCAGGGCACGCCAATAGGCAAGCTCGCGGCGGGCCCGTTGATCGCGCCAGCGGCTGAAATAGAAAGCCGCCGAGCCCGCCAGCAGGCTCAGCCCCAACGTCAGCACCCAGGTCATGGGGTCGCGATAGGGCGAGGCATGTGCGCTGCGCACCGCCACGGGCGGCGGTGCCACGGCCGGTGCGGAGGCCGGCGGTATGGCCACCGCCGAGGCCGCGGCGGCTTCGGCCAGCAGCCGTGCCTCCAGGTCGGCGCGCAGCTGGGCCACGGTCTGCTCAAGCTGAGCGATCTGGGCTTCCAGCTCGGGCGTGAGCTCCATCTCGGGCGCGCTGGCGGCAGGCTGGACGGGCCGCGGCGCTTCGGCCACCAGCACCTCAGGCCGTTCCAGCACCAGGCGTGGGCCACTGGCGCGCGGCTTGGAGCGGGTTTTTTGCCGTACCACCGGGCCTGGCGCCGGTGCGGGCGATGCCTCGGCCATCACGCTCGTCGGCGGGGCGACCACCGGCGGCGCCGCAGGCGCGGGCGGTGCCGGCACTGTGGCGGCATCGGCCGCAGGGTCGACGAAAGCATTGAATTCGCGCGTCAGCCGCAGCGGGCAGCCCAGGGCCAGCGTGATGCGCAGGGCCGGCTCGTCGATGCGCGCCAGGCTCTGCAGGCGAATGCGTTGCTGGCCGGGTTCACCCTCGACACGCATTTGCAACAGCCCCGCCGGCACCCGTGCGTCGCCAGCGGAAACCTCGGCGCGCACGCAGGAATCGGTCAGTCGTTCACCATCCGCCAGCGTCAGCGGGATGCTGGCGTCCAGCGGTTTGCCGAGGGCAGAATGAATTTGCGGCCGTCCCAGGCCCAGAGCCTGGGCGTCTGGCGCCAGGCCAAGCAGCAGTGCCAAAGTGGGTGTGAGAGCACCCAGCAAGGTCGGGCGCAAGGCCGTGAAGGGCATTGACTGCGGGCGGCTAGCTATCGGTTGAACGAGGGGGTGAAGACGGCGCGGATCACTCTAGCATGGGGCCACCTCGCCAACGGCCCCATTCCCAGGGAACCGCGGGCGGCACAATGCCCCCAGACCATGAACGCACTCAGCCTCACCCCCGCCGAACGCCAGCAGATCGATCAGGGCGCCTGGTTCTCCAAGCTCTCCGAGGCGCTGCGCAACGACATCCTGCAGCGCGCCTTCGTGCGCCGCCTGCCCGACGAGACCATGCTGTCCCACCGCGGCGAGCCTGCCGAGGAGTGGTCGGCCGTGGCCAAGGGCGCCGTGCGCGTCAGCTCGGTGTCCCTGGCCGGCAAGCAGATCTCGCTGACCTATGTCGAGCCAGGCACCTGGTTCGGCGACATCGCCCTCTTCGACGGCCTGCCCCGCACCCACGACGCCTATGCGCACGGCGAGACGACGCTGCTGTGCGTGCGCAAGTCCGATTTCCGCGCGCTGTTGCAGGCCCACTCCGAGCTCTATGACGCCTTGCTGCGGCTGAACTGCCGCCGGCTGCGGCTGATGTTCGACATGATCGAGGACCTCAACACGCGCCCACTGGCCGCCCGCCTGGCCAAGCAGGTACTGCTGCTGGCGCGCTCTTATGGCGTGCAGGAGGGCGACGAGATCCGCATCGGTTTGCAACTGGCCCAGGAAGACCTCGCCCAGTTGCTCGGCGCCTCGCGCCAGCGCGTCAACCAGGAGCTCAAGGCTTTCGAACGCGAAGGCGCGGTGCGCGTCGAGCCGACCCGCCTGGTCGTGCTCAGCCGCGAGAAGCTGCTAGCAGCCGCATCCCGATAAGGCTGGCGCCGAGGAGACACGGCAGCCGGGCCTCGACTCGCAGAATGGACAGTTGGCGTTCTCTACCCAGACATCCATGGAAGCATTCACCGGCACCCGTCCCCTTGCCCAAGCCCTGGACACCACGGCTCTCGAAGCCTGGCTGGCCGCGCATGTCGACGGCTTTGTCGGGCCGCTGGCCATCGAGCAATTCAAGGGCGGCCAGTCCAACCCGACCTATCTGCTGAAGACGCCGGGCGCGCAGTACGTGATGCGCAGCAAGCCCGCCCCGGTGGCCAAGCTGCTGCCGTCGGCGCACGCCATCGAGCGTGAATTCCAGGTCATGGGCGCTCTTGCCGGCACCGACGTGCCCGTGCCGGCCATGTACGCGCTGTGCGAGGACGAGGCCGTCATCGGCCGCGCCTTCTACGTCATGTC
Organism: Roseateles sp. P5_D6; assembly: GCF_054049415.1. Taxonomy (NCBI): domain Bacteria; kingdom Pseudomonadati; phylum Pseudomonadota; class Betaproteobacteria; order Burkholderiales; family Sphaerotilaceae; genus Roseateles; species Roseateles sp. P5_D6. The sequence continues at coordinate 58,510 of NZ_JBFUMK010000024.1, forward strand.
CTTCATGCCCGGCCGCGTGCTGTGGGACCAGAGCCTGCCCGGCATGACCAATGCCGAGCGCGCCGCACATTACGACGAGATGAACCGGGTCATCGCGGCCCTGCACCAGGTCGACTTCAAGGCCGTGGGCCTCGCGGCTTACGGCAAGCCGGGGAACTACTTCGAGCGTCAGATCGGCCGCTGGAGCAAGCAATACCTGGCCTCCGTCACCGAGCCCAACCCGGCGATGGATTCGCTGCTGGCCTGGCTGCCGGCCCACATCCCGGCCTCGGCCCGCGACGAGAGCGAGGTGGCCATCGTCCATGGTGATTACCGCATGGACAACGTCGTCTTCCACCCCAGCGAGCCTCGCATCATCGCCGTGCTGGACTGGGAGCTTTCGACGCTCGGCCATCCGCTGGCCGACTTCAGCTACCACTGCATGAGCTGGCACATCCAGACCTCGGGCGCCGCGCGCGGCCTGGGCGGCAAGGATCTGGTTGCACTGGGCATTCCGAGCGAGCGCGAGTATGTGCAGCGTTACTGTGAGCGCACCGGCCGTGGGGACGCCGGCACCGTCATGGCCGACTGGAACTTCTACATGGCCTACAACATGTTCCGCATCGCGGCGATCGTGCAGGGCATTGCCAAACGCGTGGTGGACGGCACGGCCTCCAGCGCCCAGGCCAGGGAGACGGCCAAAAGCGCCCGACCGCTAGCGGATCTAGCTTGGAGCTTCGCGCAGAAGGCCTGAGACCTTGGACGGCCTCAGGTCACATCCCCCGGGCGCGTCGAGGGCGTCCAGGCGATCGACGTCGTCGTCGGCCAGGCCCCGCTGTCTGACAGCCGCCCGTTCACGCGCTGCGCCTCACGCGCTGCGACTTCCAGCAGCTTCACCAGGGCCTGCAGCCTGGGCAGGTCGGCCTCACTCATTTCCGTGCGCAGATAGAGGTTGCCGCGCATCGCCATCAGCACGAAGGGATGGCCTTCGGGCAGCAGGTCCTGGCTGGCCTGAACCAGGGCTTCGCTGAGTTCGCCCTCGATCCACGCGCCGGTCAGATCCTTGGTCACGCCGACGATCCCATAGCGTTGGCGCAGCATCTGCGAGGCGGCGTTGTTGAACTTGGGGAACATCACCAGCCAGCGCATCTCTTCCGGCGTGTCGGTATCGACGCGGGTCTTGAGCGTGTCGGTGTAGGCCTCGAAGACAGCACGCTCAAGGTTCTCCATCAGCGCCCGGCACAGCACCATCATCTGCAGGTCATGGTGCAGGCCCATCTCACAGCGCATGCGCAGCTCAAAGCCGGGCAGATAGCTGCGCTGCGACACACCCCATTCGATGCGCAGCGGCCCCGGCGACGCCTTGGGCTGCTCGACGAGGAAGCCCAACCCGTCCCGCGTCTGCGTGAATCCGGCCCCGCGTGCCTCGGCCCAGTCCTCGATCGGACGCCAGCGCGACGCGTTGGCGCGCGTCACGAGCCAGTGCTTGACTTGCTTTACCACCATGAGTCGTGAGGAAGTCTGAGAATGGGGCCTGCTTGCTAGGCACACCGCATGGAGGCGACGAATGATTGAAGTGTATTCATGGCCCACGCCCAACGGCCACAAGGTGCACATCATGCTGGAGGAGTGCCGCCTCGCCTACCGGGTGCATCCCGTGGACATCGGCGCCGGTGAGCAGTTCGCACCCGACTTCCTCGCCATCAGTCCCAACAACAAAATCCCCGCGATCACCGACCCCGACGGCCCCGGCGGCCAGCCCATCTCGCTGTTCGAGAGCGGTGCCATCCTGCTCTACCTGGCTGGCAAGACGGGCAAGTTCCTGCCCGCCGACGTGCGTGGCAAATACGAGGTGCTGCAGTGGCTGATGTTCCAGATGGGCGGCGTCGGCCCCATGCTGGGCCAGGCGCATCACTTCCGCATCTACGCGCCCGAGAAGATCGACTACGCCATCGATCGCTACACCAACGAGGCCAAGCGCCTGTACAGCGTCATCAACAAGCGCCTGGCCCATGCCACCTATCTCGGTGGGCCGGACTACAGCATCGCCGACATCGCCRTCTTCCCGTGGCTGCGCTCCTGGAAGAACCAGGGCGTGGAGATGGGCGACTACCCGCATCTGAAAGGCTGGTTCGACGAGATCGCCAAGCGCCCGGCCGTGCAGCGTGGCGTGGAGGTGCTGGCCGGTGCGCGCAAGCCGCTGACCGACGACAAGGCGCGCGAGGTGCTGTTCGGCAAGCGCCAGCTGGAACAGCGCTGAAGCGCGGCGTCAGACAGGCACCAGGCGCAGCTCGCGATGCGCGGGCGGCAGGCCATGACTGGCGAGGATGAGGGGCTCGTGCGCCGCCACGACGCCCGGCACAAAAGCCGCCTGCCCTTCGACGTCGGCCAGTGCGACCACCGCCGGCTGGTCGGCGAAGGCCATCACATCGGGCGCGCCCAAGCCCATTGAAGCCAAGCCCAGCGCCGGATCGGCGAAGACCTGAAGCGCTGTCGCTCCGACGCCGCCCGGGCGAGGCGGCGGCAGATGCAAGGCCAGCCTGCCCTCAGCATCGCTCGCGCCTTCGTGCACACGGCCTTCGCCATCGATCAGGCACACGCGGGCCCAGGCCGCCGGCTCGCCGTCGCCCTGCCAGGTGAGCAGACCGTAGACGCTGCAGACACCCGGCGGCGGCCTGCGTGTCGGTGCGCTGAGCAAGCCCACCCGCATCATGCGCATGCCTCCCAGCACCCGGTCACTGAGGATCTGGCCCACCGGTCGGATCGGCAGCGGCCAGGGCAGGTTCAGGGGCTGGAAACGCTGCAGTTCATCGCGCACCAGCACGTCGGCACAGACGCCCTCCTGCGGTTGGCGCCAGCGCTCGGGCAGGTCCGGCCACACATGCAGCCCCGACGGGGTGACGACCGAACGACCGAGCAGCCGGCCACCGCCACGCTGCACCAGGCTGCAGCGCAGACCCGTCGTGATGAGGTCGCCACTGGCCAGGTCGATGAAAACCAGCGCTTCGCCCACCGACAGCCGCAGACGCTCCAGTGTCGGTTCGCGCCTTGTTGTCGTGACTGCCATGGCCCCATACTAGGAAGGACGCGGTGTAACAGTCACCCTGCTTGTTAGGGGCGCACACCCGGCGGCTGCATCGCCATGCCAGCCGAGCGGCGCGACAGATACACCTCCAGCGCCAGCAGTTCGGCGCTGTCCCAGTCCCACACTGTCGCGCGCACGCCGCTCAGGCAGCCACGCAGGCGGCGCTGCAGGCTGCCCAGCGACTGCCATTCCAGACGAAAGACGGGGTAGTCGTCGACATGGCCCTGGGGAATGAGGCTGCCGCCCAGGCGCAGGCCCGCACGCTCGTCGTGGCATTGGGCGCAGGACAGGTTGAGCGCGCCGATGCGGGCCGTGTAAAGACGCTGGCCTTGCTTGGCGGCTGCGTCCAGCTCGGGGCCGCGCGGCGGGCTGAGCGGCATGCTGCGCGACTGCTGGGCGACGAGAGCGGTCAGCGCGAGCAGCGGCTCGGCGTCGGGCGCCCAGCCCGGCTGCTGCTGGTGGCGCACGCGGCAGCGCTGGATGCGGGCGGGAAGGTCGAGCAGGCCTTGGTCCCACGCCGGGTAGCGCGCCGCCGCGCCACGCAGCTTCTCGGGCTCGCCATGGCAGCTGGCGCAGGACTTGGCCCCCTGGCTCCACAGATCTCTCCCGAAGGCCAGGCCGAGCTGGGCGGGGTGTTGAGCGTCGTCGGCCTGCAGAGTTCGCAATGCCGGGCTCATGGTGTCGCGGCCGGAGCGGCGCTCGTCGGAATGAGCTGTCAAGCAACACAGCCACAGAGGCACAGAGACACAGAGAACTCGTGCAAGCGCCTGGCCTCTGTGCCTCTGTGCCTCTGTGGCTGTGTTCATGGGCCGACGTTCAGTGATCGCGTCTCACGGTGCTCGAAGCCGTTGTCGCCGCGCCAGACAAAGCTCAACTCGCCAGGTCTTTCAGCCCGCAGCCAGAAGGCGAGATAGGGGTTGGCCGAAACAGCCGCAAACAGGTCGGCGGCAAACACCAGTTCGCCGTCCAGGCGGCATTCGAAGCGCCTCACCAGGTCGCGCGGCAGGCGGGCGCCTTCGTCGCTGCTGCGGTAGCCGGTCTCCATCGCATGGGCGACGGTCACGCGCACCTCGAAAGGCTCACCGGCCTTGATGGCAGCAGGCAGGGTGATGACAGCGCGCGTCGCCATCAGGGCTCCACGCAGGCGGCCAAGGTCACGATGACATCGACTCCGCTCTGCCAGCAGCGCCCATCGGCTGCCTTGGCGACGGCGACGATGCGCTGGCTGCGCGCCAGGCGCATGCGGGTGCTGAACTCGGGCCTGTCGCTGTTGGCGCCAAAGGCGACATGCACGACCTCGGGCTCGGGGTTGAGCGGCGTGAACAGCGCCAGGCCCACGACAGCCTCGCTGGCGGCCACACGCACCGGCACCGCATTGCCGTTCTCCACCAGCTCGGCCATCTCGATCTTCAGCACGCCGGGCTCGGGGTCGCGACCGGCCCAGGCACGGATGGCTGCACGCATGACTTCGTCGGACGCGCGAGCCTCCGGCAGCAGCGCAAGCGCCGCGGCGGCCAGCGTGAACTCGCGCCGCTTCATTTCGCGAGCGTGCCGAGATAGGCCACGATGTCGTCGAGCTGCTGCTCGGTCAGCGCCGCCCGGCCCGCCCAGGCGGGCGCCACATCGCGCAGCCCCTCCGTGGAGCGGAAGGGCGGCATGACGGTGGCGGGGTTGAAGCGGCGCATGTCGGCGATGCGATCGCGCAGGCCCTGCGCATTCAAACGCGTCGCCACTGCATCCAGCGGCGGCGCGAGATTGCCCTGGTTGGCATCTCCTGAGGCCGTCAGCGCATGGCACAGCAGGCACAGGCTCTGCGTGCGGTCGGCCACCAGCGCCCGGCCACGCTCGACGTCGCCGGCATGCGCGCTGGCGGTCAGCACGAGTGCCAGCAGCGCACGCATCACGCGAGCTTGTTCTTGCTGAGCGGCAGGTCCCTGATGCGCTTGCCGGTCGCCGCGAAGATCGCATTCAGCACGGCCGGGGCCGCCACCGCGATGGTGGGCTCACCCACGCCGCCCCAGAAGCCGCCCGAGGGCATGACGATGGTCTCGACGGCCGGCATGTGCTCCATCTTCAGCACCGGGTAGGTGTCGAAGTTCTGCTGCTCGACGCGCCCATCCTTGACGGTGATCTCGCCGAAGAGCGCCGCCGACAGGCCATAGACGAAGCTGCCCTCGACCTGGGCCGCGATCTGCTGCGGGTTGACCGCATGGCCGGGGTCGGTGGCGGCGACGATGCGGTGGATCTTGAGCTCACCCTTCTTGCTCACCGACACCTCGGCGCAGGCCGCCACATAGCTGCCAAAGCCCATGATCTGTGCCAGGCCCAGATATCTTCCCTTCGCTCGTGGCTTGCCCCAGCCGGCCTTCGCCGCCACGGCATTCAATACGGCCAGGTGCTTGGGCGAGTTGGCGAGCAGCTCGCGGCGCAGCTCCAGCGGATCGCGCTTGGCGGCGTGGGCCACCTCGTCGATGAAGCACTCCAGATAGACCGCGTTCTGGTTCAGGTTGACGCCGCGCCAGAACCCCGGCGGCACCGTCGGGTTGCGCATCGCGTGGTCGACGAGCAGGTTCGGCACCGCGTAGCCGAGCGCGCCTTCCGCGCCGCCGGCGCTCAGCCCCTGGAAGACGACCGGGTCCTTCCCGTCCTTGATGTTCTGCGGAAAGATGCCCGCGATGATGCTCTGGCCCGAGATGCGCATGTGCAGGGCCGTCAGCTTGCCCGCCGCGTCCAGGCCCGCCGTCAGCTTGCACTGGGTGACGGGGTGGTAGCGGCCGTGGGTCATGTCCTCCTCGCGGCTCCAGATCAGCTTGACCGGCGTGCCCGGCAGCTCCTTGGCAATGGCCACGGCCTGGCGCACCCAGTCATGCACGGCGCCGCGCCGGCCGAAGCCACCGCCCAGATGCAGCTTGTAGACCTCGCAGGCCGAGGGCGGCAGGCCCGACGATTCGGCCGCAGCGGCGAGCGCGGCCTCGCCGTTCTGCGTCGGGGTCCAGACCTCGCAACGCTCGGGGGTCCATTTGGCCGTCGCGTTCATGACCTCCATCGTCGCGTGGTTCTGGTGCGGGTAGCTGTAGACGGCCTCGACCTTCTTCGCGGCAGCCGCCAGCGCGGCCTTCACATCGCCCTGGCTGCTGCCCACCGCGGCCTCGGCGGCGTCCAGGCCGGCCTTCAGCGTGGCGGCCGTGTCGGCACTGCTCTGGCTGACATTCGCGCCCTCGTCCCAGACGATGGGCAGCGCGTCCAGCGCCGTCTTGGCCCGCCACCAGGTGTCGGCCACGACGGCCACGGCCGAGTCGCCCACCTTCACCACCTTCTTCACGCCCGGCCGGCCCTCGATGGCCGCCGCGTCGAAGCTCTTGAGCTTGCCGCCGAAGACCGGGCAGTCCTTGATCGCCGCATTCAGCATGCCGGGCAGCTGCAGGTCCATGCCGTAGACCTGCGAGCCGTCGAGCTTGGGGCGGGTATCCAGCCGCTTCATCGGCTTGCCCGCCAACGTCCACTCCTTGGCCGGCTTGAGCTGGATGTCGGCCGGCGCGGCCAGCTTGGCGGCCTCGGCGGCGAGCTGGCCGTAACTCAAGCGCTTGCCGGCATGCACCACCCAACCCGCCGAGGTCGTGCACTCCACCACCGACACCTGCCATTGGTTGGCCGCCGCCTGGATCAACAGCGCCCGCGCCAGCGCCCCGCCCTTGCGCACGTACTCGTGCGACTCGCGCACGCCACGGCTGCCGCCCGTGCTCATGCTGCCCCAGGCGCGGTTGCGCGCGAGGTTCTGGCCCGGCGTCGGGTATTCGGTCTTCACCTTGGCCCAGTCGCACTCCAGCTCCTCGGCCACGAGCTGGGCCAGGCCGGTCAGCGTGCCCTGCCCCATCTCCGAGCGCGCGATGCGGATGACGACGCTCTCGTCCGGCAGGATCTGCACCCAGGCGTTCAGCTCGGGCGTGGCTTCACCCTCGGCAAGGCCTGGCACGTGGAAGCCCACCATCAGCCCGCCGGCGGCGGCGCTCATGGTGTGCAGAAAGCTTCGACGGGAAAGAACCGCGCTCATTGGTGCACCCTTCGCGCTGCGCGCTGTCCCGCCAAGCGGGCGTTGAGCCCCTTCGGGCGGCCGTGCGGGGCTCATGCCTGGCCCCCTTCGATGACGATGGGGATCTGCTTGCGCTGCACCTGGCCGGCAGCCAGGTGGATGGCGGCGCGCACACGGTTGTAGGTGCCGCAGCGGCAGATGTTGGTCATGGCCGCGTCAATGTCGGCATCGGTCGGCTTGGGCTTGGCCTTCAGCAGCGCCGCGGCGGCCATCAGCATGCCGCTCTGGCAGAAGCCGCACTGCGGCACGTCCAGCGCGTCCCAGGCCTTCTGCAGCGGGTGCGAGGCGTTGGGCGCCAGGCCCTCGATGGTGGTGATCTTCTGCGCCGTCGTCAGCGCCGAGGCCGGCATCACGCAGCTTCGCACCGGCGCGCCGTCGATGTGCACGGTGCAGGCGCCGCACTGGGCGACGCCACAGCCGTACTTGGTGCCCGTGAGGCTGAGCTGCTCACGCAGCACCCACAGCAGCGGCGTGTCGGCCTCCGCCTCGAACTGCATCCGCTTGCCGTTGACCGTCAATTCCGCCATGCCTCGCTCCCGTTCCGCCACCGCTGGCGGGCGCGGGGCAGCCTAGCAGCATCGGCACCTTTCTGTCTTTAGGATGCTCAACATGGCCCGCATCCTCATCCCCCTGCCCGCCCAGGACTACGACCCCTCCGAGGCAGGCATCCCTTGGAAGCTGCTGACGGCACGGGGCCACACCATCCGCTTCGCGACGCCCGACGGCCGCCCCGCCCAGGCCGATCCGCGCATGCTGGATGGCAAAGGCTTGGGACCTTGGAAATCCGTGCTCAGGGCCGATGCCACGGCCCGCGAGGCGCATGCGGCGATGGTGCAGAGCGAGGCGTTCCGGCAACCTGTTCCCTATGACGACATCGACGCCGGCAGCGTCGACGCCCTGCTGCTGCCCGGTGGCCATGCGCCGGGCATGAAGGTCTATCTCGAATCGCCTCGGCTGCAGGCGGTGGTGGCGGCGCAGTTCGCGGCCGACAAGCCGGTCGCCGCCATCTGCCACGGCGTGCTGCTGGCGGCCCGCTCGAAGCGCGCCGACGGCAAGTCCGTGCTGCACGGCCGGCGAACCACCGGCCTGACGAAGCAGCAGGAAATGACGGCCTGGCTGATGACGGCCGCCTGGCTGGGCAGCTACTACCGCACCTATCCCACACCGCTGCAGACCGAAGTGCAGTCATTGCTGGCCAGCCCGCGGGACTTCGACGCCGGCCCGCCACCCCTGCTGCGCGACACGCCCCAGCACCTCGGCCGCGGTTTCACGGTCCGCGACGGCCACTACCTCAGCGCGCGCTGGCCGGGCGACGCCCACGCCTTCGCGCAGGCGCTGGCGCAGATGCTGGACGAGCAATCGCACTGAGCCGCCAGCGCGTTTGGCCGGAAACGTGTAGCGTTCGCGGCTGCTGTAGCCGAATGCGCCGGTTCCGCGCACGTTTCCGACCCGTGGAGACTTCGATGACGACATTGCAGATCAATGGCCAATCGATGACGGTAGAGGCCAGCGACGAGACCCCGCTGCTGTGGGTGCTGCGCGACCATCTCGGCATGACGGGCACCAAGTTCGGTTGCGGCCTCGCCTTGTGCGGCGCCTGCACGGTGCACCTCGATGGCCAGCCGGTGCGCGCCTGCCAGACGCCGCTGTCCGCCGCGGCGGGCAAGCGCGTCGTGACCATCGAAGGCGTTGGCGCGACCAAGACCGGACAGGCCGTGCAGCACGCCTGGGTCAAGCTCGGCGTGCCGCAGTGCGGCTACTGCCAGGCGGGTCAAATCATGAGCGCGACAGCCCTGCTGCAGCAAAAGCCCAAGCCCACCGACGCCGACATCGACGCGGCCATGAGCGGCAACCTCTGCCGCTGCGGCACCTACACGCGCATCCGCAGCGCCATCAAGTCGGCCGCCGGCCTGGAAGGCGGTGCCGCATGAACGCATTCATTCCGCAGCGTCTGCTGCGAGGCACCGGCGTCAACCGCCGCACCCTCCTGCGTGCCTTGCCGTTGACCGGCCTTGTTCTTGGTGTCGGCCTGCCCGGCATTGCCGGCGCCGACGAGCCCAAGAAGTACGGCGGCGACGCCATGCCCCACGGCATCCAGGACAGCCCGCGCACCTTTGTGGCCATTGCGCCCGACGGCACGGTCAGCATCGTCGTCAACCGCTCCGAGATGGGCCAGGGTGTGCGCACCAGCCTGCCCAAGGTGCTGGCGGACGAGCTGGAGGCCGACTGGGCCAAGGTCAAGGTCGTGCAGGCGCCCGGCGACGAAGAGAAGTACGGCAACCAGGACACCGATGGCTCGCGCAGCATGCGCCACTGGTTCATGCCCATGCGCCGCTGCGGTGCCGCGGCCCGTCAGATGCTGGAGCAGGCCGCCGCGCTGCAATGGGGCGTGCCGGTGGCCGAGGTGCAGGCCAGCAACCACGTGGTGGCGCACAAGGCCAGCGGCCGATCCCTGGGCTATGGCGCCCTGGCCGAGGCCGCCGCCAAGCTGGAGGTGCCCAAGCGCGAGGCGATCAAGCTCAAGAGCCCCGAGGCTTTCCGCTATATCGGCAAGCAGGACAGCCACCTCGTGGACGCCGAGGCCATCGTCACGGGTCGCTCGCAGTACGGCATCGACACACGGCTGCCAGGGATGCTCTACGCCGTCATCGCACGGCCACCGGTGTTTGGCGGCAAGCTCAAGTCCGTCGACAGCAGCGCGGCGCTTAAGGTGCCGGGTGTCGTCAAGGTCTTCGAGCTGGCGGGCACGCCGGCGCCAGCGGAGTTCCAACCGCTGGGCGGGGTCGTCGTCGTCGCCAAGGACACCTGGGCCGCGATGAAGGGCCGCGAGGCGCTGAAGATCGTCTGGGACGACGGCGCGCACGCCAGCTACGACTCGGTCGCCTTCCGCAAGGAGTTGGAGGCGGCGGTGGCCAAGCCGGGCGGCAAGGTCGTGCGCGACGATGGCGACGCGCCTGCCGCGCTGAGCAAGGCCGCCAAACGCGTGGCGGCCGACTACTACGCACCGCACCTGGCCCACGCCACGATGGAGCCACCGGCCGCGACGGCGCGCATCGTCGACGGGCGCTGCGAGGTCTGGGCCTGCGTGCAGTCGCCCCAGGCCGCGCGCGAGCGCGTGGCTGCGCGGCTGGGGCTGGGCGTGGACAAGGTGACGGTCAACGTGACCCTGCTGGGCGGCGGCTTCGGCCGCAAGTCCAAGCCCGACTTCGTCATCGAGGCGGCACTGGCTTCACAACAGATGCAGGGCGCGCCGGTCAAGCTGACCTGGACGCGCGAAGACGACCTGCACCACGACTATCTGCACACCGTCACCGCCCAGCATCTGGAAGCCGGGCTGGACGCCAGGGGCCGCGTCACCGCCTGGCTGCAGCGCGCGGCCGAGCCCACCATCCTGTCCATCTTCATGCCCGACCCCAAGCAGCTGGCCCCCTTCGAGCTGGGCCTGGGCCTGATCAACCTGCCCTACGCGATCCCGAACATCCGCATCGAGAACCCGGCCGCGACGGCGCACGCCCGCATCGGCTGGCTGCGCTCCGTCAACAACATCCAGCACCAGTTTGCGGCCCAGTCCTTCGTGGCCGAACTGGCCCACGCGGCCAAGCGCGACCACCGCGACTTCCTGTTCGAGCTGCTCGGCCCGGCGGCCCAGATCCCGCCGCCGCAGCTGAGTGACGGTTGGAACCACGGCGAGTCGCCCCAGCTCTACCCGGTCGACACCGGGCGGCTGCGCGGCGTCATCGAGCGCGTGACGAAGGAGGCGCACTGGGGCCGCAAACTGCCGCGCGGCCAAGGGCTGGGCCTGGCAGCCAACTACAGCTTCGTGACCTATATGGCCGTGGTCGTCGAGGTGCGCGTCAGCGCCAAGGGCGAGCTCAGCATCCCGCGCATCGATGTGGCCGTGGACTGCGGCCCAGCCATCAACCCGGACCGCATCCGCTCCCAGATCGAGGGCGCCTGCATCATGGGCCTGAGCCAGGCGCTGTACAGCGAGATCACGTTCAAGGACGGCCGCGTCGAGCAGAGCAACTACCACGACTACGAGATCGCGCGGCTCAACGTCGCGCCCAAGACCATCGCCGTGCACATCATGCCGGCCAAGAGCTACGACCAACCGCTGGGCGGCGTCGGCGAGCCGGCCATCGGCCCCATCGCACCGGCGCTGATGAACGCGATCTTCGCTGCCACGGGCAAGCGCATCCGGCAGTTGCCGTTGAAGGACCAGCTGACGGCGAAGAAGGCCTGAGGCGGCGGCGGGTCCTGGACTGACCCGCCGCAATTCCACTGGAGAAGACGCATGGCTACGGCAGGCAAGGTCGCGCTGATCACCGGCGGCGGCACGGGTGTGGGCGCCGCCACGGCGCTGATGCTGGCCGGCAGGGGTTACGACCTGCTGATCAACTACTCGCGCAGCGCGGACGAGGCCGCAGCCTGCGCCGCGGCCTGCCGTGCGGCCGGGTCCGACGTGTTCGTGAAGCAGGGCGACGTGGCGCAGGACGGCGACTGCCGCGCGCTGGCGCAGGCCGCGCTGGACCGCTGGGGCCGCATCGACGCACTGGTGAACAACGCCGGCGTGTCGGTGTTCGGCGCCGCGGCCGACTGGGACGCGCTGGACGCCGACACATTCCAGCGCATCCTGGCCGTCAATGCGCTGGGCAGCTTCCAGATGGTGCGGGCTTGCGTCGACGCGCTGAAAGCCGCGCAGGGCTGCATCGTCAACGTATCGTCGGTGGCCGGCGCTCTGGGCGTGGGCTCGTCCATGCCCTACATCGCGTCCAAGGGCGCCATCAACGCGATGACGCTGCACCTGGCCCGGTCCCTGGCACCCGCCGTGCGCGTGAACGCCGTGTGCCCTGGCCTCATCACGTCACGCTGGTTCGTGCAGGGCGTGGGGCAACAGGGCTACGAGGCTGGCCTGAAGGCCTATGAAGCCGGCGTGCCGCTGCAGCGCGCCTGCTCCCCCGAGGACGTGGCGGAAGCCATCGTCTGGCTGGTGGACGGCGCCCGCACGGTGACCGGTGAGCTGCTGATGCTGGACAGCGGCATGCACCTGGCCAGCGTGAAGCCGCCGCGCTGAGCCCTCAGCGGTCCAGCAGCCCGGCGTCCTGCATCACGCGGGTGAAGGCCTCCGGCGCTTCCAGCGACGGCAGGTGGGCCATCCCCGGCAGCGCCACGTGGCGCGCGCCAGGCATGCGCGCGGCCATCTGCCGGCAGCGCTGCACCAGGTAAGGCAGGTCCAGGTCGCCGCACACCACGCACGTGGGCATGGCCAGTTGCTCCAGCCGCGGCCAGGCGTCGGGCGCRGGCTGCAACTCGCCGATGGCCGGCGCGTGCAGCGCGATGCGGTTCATCGCCAGGAACAGCTCGCGCGCGGCGCCGCCGACCCGGCCTTCGGGCTGGCCGGGGCCGTCCAGCCACAGGCGGGCCTGCAGGCGGTTGACCTCGTCGAGCTGGCCCGCGGCGCGGGCGGCCTGCGTGGCGTCGTTCAACTCACGGCTGGCGGCATCCAGCTCGGGCGTGGGGTCGGGGGCGCCGGTGACGGCAGGCGCCACCAGCGTCAGGCCGGCCACGCGCTCGGGCGAGGCCAGCGCGAAATCGATGGCGATGCGGCCGCCCAACGAGCAGCCCACCAGCTCCACGCGGTCCAGCCGCAGCACGTCCAGCACGGCGCGCAGGTCGCTGACCCAGGCATGCGGGCGAGCGGCGGCCACGCGCGTCTGACCAAAGCCGCGGCGGTCGATGCGCAGAGCTGAGCGCTGCCCGGCAGCCGCGGCCATGGCGCCGTCCCACAACCGGCTGTCGGTGACGCCGGCGTGCAGGAACACGAGCGGCGCGCGGCCATCGTCGTGGGGGCGGTATTCGACGGCCAGCTCGGCGCCGTCAACGGGAATCCAGTGGGTGACTTGCATGAGCGGGATCAGTTCGGTTCGGCGATGCGATAGCCCACGCCCGGCTCGGTCAGCAGCACGCAGGGCTCGGCCGGCTCGACCTCGAGCTTGGCGCGCAACTGGCCCATGTACAGGCGCAGATAGTGGGTCTGCTCGGTCGCGTCCGCGCCCCAGACGTCGGCCAGCAGGCGGCGGTGGGTGACGACCTGGCCGGCCTGGCGCACCAGGCGGGCGAGCAGCTTGAACTCGGTGGGCGTCAGGCGCACGTCGGCGCCATCGCGACGTACGCGGTGGGCGGCCAGGTCGACTTCCAGGCCGGCGCGCCGGTACATCGTGATGGCCGGCTGGGCCACGGTGCCGCGGTGGCGCAGGGCCACGCGCAGCCGTGCCAGCAGCTCGCCGATGCCGAAGGGCTTGACGAGGTAGTCGTCGGCACCGGCATCGAGCAGGCGGATCTTCTGGCCTTCGACCTGGCGGGCCGAAATGACGATCAGCGGCGTCGAGCGCTCTCGGCGCAGGGCCTGCAGCAGTTCCTCACCATCGCCGTCGGGCAGGCCGAGGTCGAGCAGCACGGCGTCCAGATGACCGGCGTGGGCGAGCTGGGCCATCGCGTCGGCCAGGCTGGCGGCGGTCAGCACCTCGTAGCCCTCGACGACCAGGGCCTCGCGCAGCGTCACGCGCAGTTCGCGGTCGTCTTCGACGAGCAGCAGTTTCATGCGGCCACTTCCGGAAGTTCGGGTGCGGTGCGCAACGGCAGGCGCAGCTCGAAGCTGCAACCGCCGTGGCCACGTGGGCGCAGGCTCAGGGCCCCGTCGTGAGCCTCGGCGATCGCCCGGCACAAGGCCAGGCCCACACCCGAGCCCGGCGGACGCTGAGAAAAGGCAGCCAGGTCGCCGCGCTGGAAGGCATCGAAGACGCGCTCGCGCCAGGCCGGGTCGATGCCGGGGCCGCGGTCGCGGACGGCGAACATCGCTTCGCCGCCGAGACGGCGCACAACGAGCTCGACGGCGGCTTCGGCCGGGCTGTACTTCAGGGCGTTGTCGATGAGGTTGTCCAGCAGCTGCGACATCAAGGCCGCATCACACCACAGCAGCGGCAGCTCCGGCTCGATGCGCGCCTTCACGCGCTCGCCGTCGGGCCTACGGCGCACGCGGCGCAGGGCCGCGCCGACGATCTCCTCGGCTGATTCCCAGTCGCAGCGCAGCGCAACGCCCGGCGCGCCCAGGCGGGCGAGCTGCAGCGTGTTGTCGGTCAGGCGCACCAGGCGGGCGGTCTCGTCGACGATGCGACCGGCCAGCTCACTGCGCTGGGCCGTCGTCAGCCGCTCGCCCTGGGTCTGCAGGGCCGAGGCCGAGCCCATGATGGTGGCCAGCGGCGTGCGGTAGTCATGCGAGATCGCGGCCAGCATGGCGTTGCGGGTGGACTGGGTCTCGGCCAGTTCGGCCGATTGCCGGGCCTCATCCTGCACACGGCGGCGCTGCAGGGCCAGGCCCATCTGGTCGCACAGGGCCTGGGCGTGCGCAAGCTGGTCCACGGCCAAGGCCTCGGTGCCCAGCCCGCGCAGCGTGACGGCGCCCAGGGCCGTATCGCGGCCGCGCAGCGGCAGATAGAGGTCAGGCTCCTCGGCGTGATGGTCGGTGCCGGGGCCCAGCGCCCGGCCGCCATCGGCGCACAGCTGCAGGCCGGCCAGCGCATTCGCATCCGGCTCGCCGACGACGATGTCCTGCGCGCCGGGCGACGGCCGCAGCAGTGCCGCCGTGGCCAGGCCGGTGTTGCCGGCCAGCGCCTGCAACAGTTCGTGGACATGGACCTCGGGAAGGTCAGCGTCACGCATCAAGTCGCCGAACTCGCGCAGCGCGCGCTCGAGCTGAGCGGCGCGCTGGGCAGCCTGCAGGCCCTGCCAGGCCAGGCGCAGCCGCCAGCCCGCCCAGGCCAGGCCCATCAGCGAGCCGACGGCGATCCAGGGCAGGAATTGGACAACGGGACGAGGGATCATGAGGCGGCGGAGTTTAGGAGGCCTCCACCACCTCGACCTGCGGCCGCACCGGCTTGTCGAGGCGATCTTTCACCAGGCCAGCCAGCAGCACGTCCACCAGGGTGCCGCCCTGTCCCGCGCCCTGACCACCACCCACCACGACCTCGGGCACCAGTTGCACGCCGGCGCCGGCCAGGGCCTGGGCGACCTGCACGATGGCGTAGTTGCCCGATTCCATCGAGCCGATCTTCTGGCGGATGACCTCGGCCTCGGCCTCACCGATGGCCAGCGTGCGGCCGGCCTCGGCCTGGCCGGTCACGCGCGTGACCTCGGCATCGGCTTCCGCCGTGATTTTCTTCGAGCGCGCCGCACCGTCGGCCGTCTTCACCGCCGCCTGGGCGCTGAACTCGGCGATGGCCACCTTGCGCTCGGCATCCACCACCTGGGCCTGGGTGCGGGCCAGGGCTGTGGCCTGCTCGAGCTGCTGGCGCACGCCCTGGGCTTCCATCTGCGTCGTGAAGGTGACCTTCTCCTGCTCGGCGAGCTTGCGGTCGGTCAGCGTCTTCATCAGCTCGGCCGGCGGCACGATGTCGCCGATCAGCGTCTCCACCGCACCGACGTCATAGGCCTTCAACGCCACGGCGATGGCGGCCTTGGCCTCGGCCTGGCGCTCGCTGCGCTTCTTCAGGAAGTCGATGACGTCCGAGTTCTGCGCGGCGTTGCGGAAGTAGTTGCCGATGGTGGGCTCCAGCACCTGCGTGACCAGCGCCTCCATGCTGCCGAAGCGGGCGATGACCTTGGGCGCGTCGTTGCGCGGGATGTGGATGATCTGGCTGACGTCGAGGTTGAAGGTGAAGCCGTCGGCGGAGCGCACGGTGATGGTTGACAGGTTGGCGTCCAGGCGGTGGGCCTCGGTCTTGCCGGTGGCCCAGTTCAGCACCACATTGGCCGTGGGCACGACCCGCACCTTGTGGGTGTAGGTGTTGATGGCGTACTTGCCGGGGTCGAGCACATCCACCCACACGCCCTTCTCGCCACGGCGGACCATGTTGGCGTGGCGGAAGCCCTCGCCCGTCACGTCCACGCCGGGCTTGCCGACGAAGGCCACGACGACGCCCACCGAGGCAATGGGCACCTCGGTCATGTCGATGATCTCGACGGTGGCGAACATCGGGTTGATGAAGTAGCGGCCGGCCAGCAGCACCTGCTCCTGCAGGCCCTTGGTGCCACCGGCGTTGACGAAGGCATGCGGCTCCTGGAACAGGTTGTGGCCGGGCACTTCCGGTCCGGCGATCTCACCGGTGGTCAGGGACGTGCCCTCGCGGGTCGTCACGATGCCGACCTTGTTGTCGGGCACGTCGGTGACGGGCACCTGCACGACCTTGAAGAAGCGCGGGTTGATGCGGTACTTGCCTTGCGGGATGACGGTCATCTGCGGGCCACGCTCGCCGCCGCCGGCCATGAAGGCGCGGGCGTCCTGGAAGCTGTCGCAGGCCACCGTGCGGCCGATGACGCGGCCGCCGGCCAGCGGCTTGCCGTCGCGGGCCTCGACGATGCCGATCTTGCCGGGCTCGATGACGGTCATGCGCTCCAGGTGCACGGTGAACAGCAGCGTGTTGATGCGCCAGGCGCCCGGGGGCACGACGGTCATCTGCAGGCCGCGCTCGCCGGCGGCGAGGAAGGTGCGGGCATCCTGGAAGTGGTCGCAGTCGACATGGCGGGCCAGCACGCGGCCGTCGGGCATGGGCAGGCCATCGCAGGCCTCGACGATGCCGACGGCGTCATCGGGAATGACGGTGAACTTGACCAGCTCGATCTCGTACTGCCAGGGCCACAGGCCCAGGTGCAGGCCCGGGGCGAGCGTGTCGGCCTGCAGGCCGGCTTCACCGTAGAGGGCGACGATGCGGCCGGGCGGCAGCTCGCGGTGGCGGCCGAACAGAACGAAGTTTTTGGTCACCGTGCCGATGGAGTCGTCGGGCACGCTGACAAAGCCGAACAGGCGCAGGGTGCGCTTGTAGAAGACCAGCGCCATGATGCCAAGCAGGCCGGCGGCCGTCAGCAGAGGGTGGGCGAACAGGGTGAACAGGGCGTCCATGAGGAGCACGAGTGGTGAAGAGGCCTTCACTGTGTGCGGGGCGGCGTTAGCGCCGCATAAGGGCGCCCTTCCTCGGTCAGTTCGACCGGGCGAGCGCTACGCAGGGCCGTCAGGCGGCCGGTGCCAACAGGGACCCAAACACGTAGCACCCAAAAAAATGCCCCGGCCAGTGGCCGGGGCAATCACTTGCACGCCTGCGAGGCTGCCAGCGGTCTGCTCAGGGAGGGAGAAGCAGACGAACGCAACGTTAGCCCCGGCGCGAAGGCCGCGCTGTAGGACGACGCCGCACCAGCGAGAAACATGCGCTAACAAAAGGCACGGCTTGCAACCGGTACCCCGTGAGAAATCTCATGCCCTGAATGCGACCGGTGTATCGGTCTGTGAGACTCCCCCCATTTGGGGGGTGTCCTTCCTAGACTGCGCCGCTCGCGCGTTCGGCGCGGAAAGAAGGATGCAGTCCATGACCCCTGCCATGCAAACGCGGCACAGTGCGTCGTCGCCCAGTTTCTCGGGCGCTGCCGCACTGGCTTTGAACAGCGACTTCGGCGCGCTCGATGGCGAGGCCCTGGGCCTTGTCGAGCGCCGCTATGGCGACCGCGGGCTGGTCATCTCACGCGAGCGCTACAGCAGCCGCAACCAGGACGGCGACATCGTCTGCACCGCGCGCGACGGCGATCAGATCGTCGGCACCCTGTCCGTGCGCTTCGACGGCAGCGGCGGCCTTCACGCCGATCTGTTGTTCAAGCAAGAGTTGGACGAATGGCGCGCCGCGGGCGACAAGCTCTGCGAGTTCGGCGGCCTGGCCGTTGACAGGCATTCCCATGACCCCAAGCGCGTGCTGGCACAGATCTTCCACCTGGGCTATCTGCACGCCCACCGCCGTGCCCGCTGCGCGCGCCTCGTCATCGAGGTCAACCCGCGCCACGTGGGCTTCTACCGGCGTTGCCTGGGCCTCGTGCCCTACACCGCGGAACGCCACAATCCGCGTGTTGACGCGCCGGCCGTGCTGATGAGCATTGCCTTCGCCGACATCCGCGAGCAGATTTCGCTGTGGGGCGGCCACCCGGACTCCCTGGCCTCGGCGCGCAGCCTCTACCCGCTGGCCTGGGACGAAGCCACCGAAGCCATGATGCTGGCCCGGCTGTCCTGAGGACTTACGACCCCGCGCTGGATTCCGGTGGCGGCTCGCCGGGCTTGAGGTCGGGGATGTCCTTCTTCCCGGCGGGCGTCGGCAGCTGCGCATCAGCCGGGTCCGATTTCTCCGTCGGATGCTGCGGAAGCGACTGGGCGGCGGCATCGCCGGGCTGAGCGGCAGGCGCCTGCGGATCCTCCGGGCGCGCCGTCTGCCCCACGTGGCGCAAAGGGTTGTTCATGGCTGTTCCTTGGCTGTGAGCAGCCTCCGGCAATCGTCATGCCGGCAGCAAGCTCAGGAAGCGGTCCAGCATGTGGAAGTGGTCGTCGAAGAACTGCTCTTCCATCGCCACCAGTTCAGCCACCGGCACCCAGCGTGCCTGGGCCGCGTCATCTGCGCCCAGCACCTCGGGCAACTCGCGATCCCCCAGATCGAAGTGGTGGGCGTGCGAGATCGTGCGACCGCGCTGGCTGCGGTCGGGGTGGTCGAAGACGGCCACGCCCTGCAGCGCGCCCGCCAGCGTCTCGGGCAGCAGTCGCAAGCCGGTTTCCTCTTCGAGTTCGCGCACGGCGGACTGGTGGAGCGTGTCACGCGGCTCGACGAAGCCACCCGGCAGGGCCCAAAGCCCCTGGCCGGGGTCCTTGGCACGCTGGATCAGCAGCACATGGTCGGCGCAGCGCAGCACCAGGTCCACGGTGACGAAGACCGGCGCATACGGCGCCGCCGCCCAGGCCTGCCGGTAGGCCTTCAGCATGGCCCATTCGCGCCGCAGCGCCGCCAGGTAGGGCAGATGCGCCCAGGCCTGCACGAAGCTGCGCGTACCCGGCGGCACCTGATCGACCCAGCTGGCCAGCACGCCGTCCAGGGCCTCGGGCCCGGCCTCGAACAGCGCGGCGCGCAGGTCGGTGGCGTCCACGCGGTGCTGGCGCGGCAGGCTCAGCAGGCGCCAGGGCGAGAAGCGGCGCAGGTAGTCGCTGGTGGCATCCTTGAAGTGGCCGACCAGCGTGACGTCGGCGTCGCCCACGCGCTCCTGCACGGCCGCATGCACGGCCTGCACCCAGCGCGCCTCGTCGTAGAGGTCGCGCAGCGGCACGACCTCCACGCGTTCACGCTCGGCGTCGGTCAGGGCCAGGCGCAGCATCTCGGCGCGCTCGGTCCAGCTGAAGGCATGGCGCGGTGAACGCGCCTGGTGGGCCGAGCCGAGCAGCACGATGACGCGGGGCGCCTCGGCCAGCGCCGCGCGCAACAAGCTGACGTGGCCGTTGTGGACCGGTTGGAAGCGGCCGATGACGACGGCGGCAGAGGTCATGACAGCACTCCGGGGAAAACCGCCGCAATGGGCATCTGCCGCCCCTGGCCGAAAGCGCCCGCGCGCAGCCGGATCAGCGGTGGCGCCTGGCGGCGCTTGTATCCGCGGCGCTGGACCATGCGGGTGACGCGTTCAATGAGCAGCTTGAGCAGTTCGTCCAGCACCGGGACGAGGGTGAGCTTGATCATGGCTTGATGCCAAACACTTGTCGCAGGTAGGCGAGGAAGGTCTCGTCGTCGCAGAGCGTCTTGCCGGGGCTGTCGCTGAGCTTGGCCACGGGCTGGCCGTTGGCGTGAGTCAGCTTCATGACGATGTTCAGCGGCGTGGGCCCCAGGTCGTTGCTGAGGTGGGTGCCGATGCCAAAGCCCAGCTGCACGCGGTCAGCAAAGTGGCGGTAGAGCTCGATGGCCTTGGTCACGGTCAGGCCGTCGCTGAACACCAGGCGCTTGGTGTGCGGGTCGATGCGCAGCCTGGCGTAGTGGGCCAGGGCCTTCTCGCCCCAGGCGACCGGGTCGCCGCTGTCATGGCGCAGGCCGTCGAAGAGCTTGGCGAAGTAGAGATCGAAGTCGGCCAGGAAGGCGTCCATGCCGACGACGTCGGTCAGCGCCGTGCCGAGGTCGCCGCGGTATTCCTGCACCCAGTCCTCCAGCGCCGCCTTCTGGTGGTCGCGCAAGCGCACGGTGCCCAGGGCCTGGTAGGTTTGCAGGTATTCGTGCGCCATGGTGCCGATGGGCACCAGGCCCAGCTCCTTGGCCAGCAGCACGTTGGAGCTGCCCTTGAAATGCTGGGGCAAGGCGTCGCGCAGCCGGGTCACTACCTCGCGCTGCCAGGCGCCGGAGAAACGGCGGCGCAGGCCGAAGTCGAACAGGTCGAAGGGGTGGCGCTGCGGCAGGGGCTCCGCGGCAAAGGCCTGCAGCGTGGCGATCTTGGCGTTCAGCCGGCGCTGTCCTTCGGCGCGGACCTCGGGCGTATCCAGCCGGCGGAAATAGAGCTCGTTGACGATGGCCAGTATCGGAATCTCGAAGCCCATCACATGCACCTGCGGGCCGCGCGCGACGATGTTGAGCTGCGCGCCGTCCGTCGTCACCTCGACGAAATCGCGCTGGAACCGGAAGATGCGCAGGAAGTCGACAAAGTCGCTCTTGATGAAGCGCAGGCCCTTCACATAGGCCAGCTCATCGGCGCGAAAGGTCAAGGCACACAGCGCCTGCAGCTCGCGCTCGACGTCGGCCTTCAGCTCGGCCAGCGGGTAGCCGGGCTGGTTGCGGCAGACGAAGCGGTACTCCGCCTGCGTCTGCGGGTGGCGATGCAGCAGCGCCTGCCACATCGTGAACTTGTAGAGGTCGGTGTCCAGCAGGCTGGTGATGACGGGGGTGCTCATGCCTGGATCTCCGTGCTGGTGGACAACTGCAAACTGCGTGCCCGCATCGCGGCCAGGAAGCCGGCCTGCTGGGCCTCGAAGCCCGCCACGGGGCTGATGCAATCGGTCAGCAGCACCAGTTTGGCCAACTGCCGCGACGGCAGATGGTCGGCCAGGTGTTCGACGGTGGCTCTCACGCAGTGGCTGCCGGCCTCGCCGGCGATCAGCACGCGGTCGAAGCGGTCCAGCTCGGCCAGCAGGGCCTGGTTCAGCGCGGTGCTTTCGTCGGAGGGGTCGGGCACCTCGGCCTGAAGCGCGCTGTAGTGCTCGGTCCAGGGGTTCTCGCCCTTGGTGACGACGGCCACCGAGCGCCCTTGCCTGTCCGTCCAGGCGTCCAGCGCAGCCTGCAGGCCGGCGTGCACGCCATGGCCCCAGTTGCCCATCTGGCAGTGCACCGGCCAGACCATCAGCGTGTAGCGGCCGGCGGCCTCCAGCGCATCCAGATAGGCCAGCGCGCGGTCGAGCCGGGCGGGGTCGCGCGGCAGGTATTCGTTCGCGCGAACCTGGGCGGCCGTGATGGGCGTGAACGGCCCGGGGTGGCGGCCGCTGGCTGTTTCCAGCCAGAAGCCAGGGTGGGCGATGTCGATGCGGTGATGCGAATCCAGCGTCACGGTGATGGCGTCGATCTGGCCGCGCAGGCGCTCCACCAGGCCAGCGGCGCGCTGCAGGTCGGCGTGAGCACCGGCCACCGGCAGCGCGGGCTGGATGAGTTCTCCCGTCACGGGCGAGCGCGGCAGCCAGTCCACCGGCAGGTCGCAGAAATCGTTCTGAGGGTCGATCAGCAGCAGATGCGTCTTCATGGGCGTGTCCTGTTGTTGTGTGCCTCCAGGCCGGCGCAACTCTATCGACTCAAAGATGCATTCCGGCCGGCGCTGCGACGGGTGGGGTGCGGGCGGAACGCCTGATCACGCCTCTGCAAAGAACCGGCTTGGTGGCATGCCCACCGTGCGCGTCACCATGGCCGTGAAGGCGCTGGCACTGGCATAGCCGAGCTCGCTGGCGATATGGCTCATGGGCCGGCCGCGCGCCGCCAGGGTCAGCGCGTGGGCCAGCAGCAGTTGCGAGCGCCATTGCGCGAAGCTGGTGCCGAGTTGCTCGCGGAACAGCCGGCTCAGCGTGCGCGGGCTGGCGCCCGCCTCGGCGGCCCATTCGTCCAGGCCGGCATGGCGGCCGGGCTCGCGCAGCATGGCCTCGCAGAGCTTGCGCAGCCGCGCGTCCTGAGGCAGGGCAACGCCCAGCGCCAACGGGCGGGCGCGCTGGAGTTCACTGAGCACCAGCCGCTCCATGGCGCCGCGGCGCTCGGCGTCGTCGCGGCTCTCCGGGGGTGCGGGATCGGGCATGGCGGGCAGGGCCAGCACCAACTCGCGCAGCAGCGGCGACACCTCCAGCACCCGCCCCACCTGCCAGGCCTCGCCCGCCAGCAGCTCGGGGCCGAGGTAGAGGGTGCGCAGGTCGCACTGCTCGATGGCCGTGACCGCGTGGACGACGCCAGGCGGAATCCACACCGCCCGCGACGGCGGCACGATGTAGGTCGACGCCTCGGTGTTCACGCGCACGGCGCCCGTCATCGAGAACACGAGCTGGGCCCAGTCGTGCCGGTGCGGCTGGATGTCGGCCAGGTGCTCCAGCAGCCGCGATTTGGCGCGCAGCGGCCGCTCGGGCGTCGGCGCGAAGAGCTCGGGCGAAAAGGCAGGAAAGCTGCGGCGGCCGGCCATGGCTGAATTTCGACAGAAGTTGACGAACCATCGTAACAACGCCGACGCTGCCCTGCCTACATTGAGGGCATGGATACCGCCCTCGCCTCTTCCCTCGACGCCGGCCTGCAGCGCCGGCGTGACGTCACGACGATCTCGACCATCGGTGTCGCCCACGGCACGTCGCACTTCTTCCACATGCTGCTGCCGCCGCTGTTCCCGGCCTTCATCCAGGCTTTTGGCCTGAGCTATTCGGAACTGGGCTTGCTGGTGACGACCTTTTTCGTCATCTCGGGCGCCGGGCAGGCGCTGTCGGGCTTCATCGTCGACCGCATCGGTGCCCGGCCAGTGCTGTTCGCGGCGATGGCGAGCTTCTTTCTCGCCTCCATCGCTGCGGGCCTGGCCCAGGGCTTTGGCGGGCTGATGCTGGCGGCAGCACTCGCCGGCGTCGGCAACGCCCCCTTCCACCCGGCCGACTTCACCATCCTGAACAAGCGCGTCTCCCAGCCGCGCCTGGGTCATGCCTTCTCGGTGCACGGCATCAGCGGCAACCTCGGCTGGGCCTTCGCGCCGGTGTTTTCCATCGGCATTGCCGAGGCGACGGGCAACTGGCGTTTCGCCTATGTCGGCACCGCCCTCGTTGCGCTTTCGGTGATGGCCCTGCTGTTCTGGCAGCGCTCGGCAATCGACGACCGCCAAGGGTCGTGGGGACACGCGAAGCCGGCGGCCGGCGTCAAGGCCGAGCACCCCATGGCTTTCCTGAAGCTGCCGTCGGTGTGGCTGTGCTTTTCCTTCTTCTTCTGGAGCACGGCGGCGCTGTCGGCCATCCAGAGCTTTGCCAGCCCGGCCCTGCACCAGATCTACGGCCTGCCGCTGGCACTGACGGCCTATGTCGTCACGGGCTACATGCTGGCCGGCGCGGCGGGCATGGTCTGCGGCGGCTTCCTGGTCGCCAAGGCCGAGCGGCTGGAGCGCACGATTGCGTTTGCCATGGCCTTTGCCGCCGCACTGCTGCTGCTGACGGCGACCGGCTGGCTGCCCGGCGGGCTGGCGGCCATCGTGGCCGCGCTGGCGGGTTTTGGCACCGGCCTGGCCGGCCCGTCGCGCGACATGCTGATCAAGCGCGCCTCGCCACCGGGAGCGACCGGCCGGGTCTATGGCACGGTGTATTCGGGCCTCGACATCGGCTTCGCGATTGCCGCACCCGTGTTCGGGGCCATCCTGGACCAGGGCATGCCGCGCGGCGTGTTCGCGGGCTCGGCGGCGGCGTTGATGATGGGCATTGCGTCGGCGGGCCTGGTGGGGCTGGGCCTGAGCCGCAGGACGGCGGCGGTGCCGGCCCAGGCGTGACGGGGCTTCACGAGATTGCCTCTGTCATGGACACTGTCGCGCCCTCGCCCCTAACGGCCCGATGACAAGCACCGACGCTCCAAGCCCTCCACCGTATTACCACGGCACCAAGGCCGACCTGCAGGCCGGTGACCTGATCCAGCCTGGCTACGTGTCCAACTACGGCCAGCGCAAGAAGGCGAACTACGTCTATCTGTCCGCGACGCTGGAAGCAGCGATCTGGGGCGCAGAGCTGGCCGTGGGCGACGGCCGCGGCCGCATCTACATCGTGGAGCCCACCGGCCCCATCGAAGACGACCCCAACCTGACTGACCGCAAGTTCTCCGGCAATCCAACCAAGTCCTACCGCTGCAAGGCGGGGCTGCGGGTGACGGGCGAAGTCATGCAATGGCAGGGTCACTCCCCCGAGCAGCTGCAAACCATGCTGGCGCATGTGCAGCGGATGCGCGAACTCGGCATCGAGGCCATCCAGGAATAGCAATAGGCCCTGCGGCCCAGCCGGTGAGGCTCAGTCAACCAGGGCCTGAAGCTCCTGCAAGGCTTCGTCCAACAAGGCCGCGCTGCCGGCATCCTGCTCGATGGCCCGGCAGGTGCGCTCCACCAGGCCTTCCAGCGCCGGATCCAGTTGCAGCTCGCCGCCGAGTTCATCGAGCAACGCAGCCTCGACGAACAGGCGCAAGGCCTTGGCACGGGGGATGGCACCGCCTTGAGCTCGGGCGGCCTTGAGCTTGGCGGTCAGCCCCTGCAATGCCGTCACGGCCGCGGGTGGCGCGGCCCGATTGACCAAGCCAGCCGAGGCCCCGGCCGTTGCCTGGCGTTGCGACGGCGAATGACGCGCCTGCGCCAGTTCGGCCTTGAGCAGGCGCAGTGCGTGGATCAGGGGAGAAATGGGAGCTGTCATGCCAATGCCTGGAGCCGCCGCATTGTGGCGCGGCCCGGTTCGGGAAAGCTGGCAAAATGCGCCCGCTTCTGACCGATGCGCCGCCGCTGGCCTTGCCGTGGCGGTATTTTTTTGAGCCCCCGCATCCAGGGGCTTCGACCCAGGGCATATCCCAAAGTCCGACCGAGCGGTCGGCCGRGACAATCGCCAGCTTTGCTTTAACCAGGCCGCGCCACAAGCGCCGCCCYGATCTCATGGCACTCCAACACCTGACCGACGAGCAGATCGCCACCATGTCACGCGCCCAAAAGGACGAGTGGTGGTTCAAGAACGTCTTCCGCGGCGACATGGCCCAGCTTTCGCTGCGCTCCGGTATCACCGGTTTCCTGCTCGGCGGTGTGCTCTCCTCCACCGGCCTGTACATCGGTGCCAAGACGGGCATTTCCCTCGGCGTTGGCCTCACTTCGGTCATCCTGGCCTTTGCGCTGTTCCGCGCGCTGCACGCAGCCGGCCTGGCCCAGGACTACACCATCCTTGAGAACAACTGCACCCAGTCCATCGCCACGGCGTCGGGCTATGTCACCACGGCGCTGATCTCCAGCCTGCCGGCCTACATGCTGGTGACGGGCCATGTGCCGCTGTGGTGGCAGATCGCCATCTGGATGTTCCTGGTGTCGCTGGTGGGCGTGCTGCTGGCCTTCCCGCTGAAGCGCCGCTTCATCAATGAAGACCAGGCCCCCTTCCCGGAAGGCCGTGCCTGCGGCGTGGTGCTCGACTCGCTGTACCACGGCAAGGGCAGCGAGGGCATGTTCAAGGCCAAGCTGCTGGGCTGGGTGGCGGGCGGCGCGGCGCTGCTGCAGGGCATCTGCGGCGAAGGCTGGATGAAGCTGATCCAGTTCAAGCTGCTGGCCATGGACAAGTGGGCCGGCATGGCGGAGCCCTGGCATCTGCACGAGCGCATCGACGACTACTACTACGCCTGGGCCGTCAAGGCGCATGGCTTCATTCCCAGCATCCTGGGAACGGACTTCCGCACCCTGGGCTTGCGCCTGGTGGTGGACGCCGCGTTGATCGGCACCGGTGGCCTGATGGGCCTTGCGGTGGCGGCGAGCTGTTTTGTCGGCGTGATCGTCAACTTCGTGATCCTGGCGCCGCTGATGATCCAGGCCGGCGACATCGCACCGCGCCTGGGCGCCAATGGCGTGCTCATCCCGCTGAACCGCGTCGAGATCGTCAACCAATGGTCGCTGTGGTGGGGCGTGACGATGATGGTCGTGGGCGCGCTGGTGTCGCTGCTGGCCAAGCCCGAGATCTTCACGAGTGCGTTCAAGCGCAAGACGCCGGCGCAGATCGCGGCCAAGGCGGAACCCAAGAGTGACCTGCTCAAGGACATCGAGGTGCCGCTGTGGATCAGCTGGATTGGCGTGCCCGTCGTCAGCCTGATGGGCTGCTACGCCACGCACGCCTTCTTCGGCGTGCCGCTGTGGTTGGCCATCGTGTCGCTGCCGCTGATCTTCGTGCTGACCGTGATCTGCACCAACTCCATGGCGCTGACGTCGTGGACGCCGACCGGGTCCCTGTCCAAGATCACGCAGTTCACGATGGGCGCGCTGGACCGTACGAACCCCGGCTCCAACCTGCTGCCTGCGGGCATGACGGCCGAGATCGCCTCCAACGCGGCCAACCTGCTGTCCGACATCAAGCCCGGCTACATGCTCGGCGGCAAGCCGCGCCACCAGGCCATCGGTCACATCATCGGCAACCTGGCCGGCGTGCTGGTCTGCGTGCCGCTGTTCTTCCTGCTGTTCATCAAGCCTGATGCCAACGGCGCTGCCAGCGCGGCGAACATGGTGTCCGACCAGTTCGGCTTCCCTGCCGCGCTGCAGTGGAAGGGCGTGGCCGACATCATCGCCAAGGGATTGAAGAGCCTGCCCACCTCGGCGCTGATCTCCATGGCCGTTGCCGCCCTGGCGGCCGTCGCCATCGAAGTGGCTCGCATCGTCACCAAGGGCAAATCGGGCCTGTCGGCCGTGGCCATCGGCCTGGGCGTCACGCTGCCGCCGCAAGCCACCTTCATGATGTTCGTCGGCGCGCTGATGTTCTGGTACATGGCCAAGAAGTACAAGAACGCCCCCGCCGACTCCCGCGGCCACCGCATCTGGGTCGAAGGCATGGAGCCCATCTGCGCCGGCTTGATCTCAGGCGCCGCCCTGATGGGCATCGGCGACGCGATCATCGGCGTGCTGATCTGATAATCACCTGTTCTGTCTGCCCGTAGCTCAACTGGATAGAGCAGCTGCCTTCTAAGCAGCAGGTCGGGGGTTCGAGTCCCTCCGGGCAGGCCAAATCAAGAGTTCACGAGAACTCACTGCCGATCAGGCGCCTAAGTTCCTCAAGGGCTTAGGCGCTTTTTTCGTGTCAGGTGGCGGTTGACCGAGTGGCACGGGACTAATGGCATCGCGGACCGGACCGCGAGAGACGGAGCATGTCCGCTTTTGGCAGCGGCGGGCCACGGCAAGCGCGCTGACCTCGACCCATTGAGTCGCTTTTATCCTCGCCTTCCCGTCGCTTCTTTAAGTATGCCGGCGGCCATCTGATGCAATTCGCCGTCGGCTTCGATGCATCGGCCGGCTCGGCGTCGCGCCTTGGGCCAAGCTGTCGAACGGAAAAGCGTGACAGTCCGATATGCGAACGATCTTCCTCCTCACATCTGATGATTCGCTCGGTTGGACCTGCGTGCGAACGTGCGACTGCTTGAGGGCGATCCAATGCCCCGCGCCTGTACACGGAGCCATGACCAAATCAATTCGCTGGTTCTTAGTCGTTGGTATTGCTGCCTTAGCGATCTTCGCTGCCAGGCAATTGACCCTCCCGTGGTTCCAGGCGCCCGGCTCCTTGACCATCTGCGTGGATGGCTCGAACCAGGTCTTGCAGTCGACGGATGCCAAGTTCGCTGACTGCATCGAGCGCAACGCGAAGTTGTTTCTGGAAAAGGACTACGCGGAGTCGAAGGACTTGGCAAAGAGTTTTTTGACAATTCTGGTCGCCATCCTCGTCGCATCAATCACGTTCTCTGAGAAGGTTGTCGATATCCACAGCGCGCGGCGGGTTCCCCTCGCCGGAATGCTTGTCTGCTGGTTCCTGCTTCTCGTGGCCATTGTCATGACCGGAAGCGGTCTAGCCAGCATGGCACTGGCCGCAGGCTATGCGGCGTACTACGCCGGCGCGAATTTCCGCCACCTTGAATCGCACGCCGTGCTGCTTTTCATCGGTGGATGTTTCTCCTTCGGAGTTGCGATGCTGGCGCTGATCGTTTCGGGCGCAGTCTCGCTACTCGACAAGCGTCAATCAGCCTTGGACTTGAAGAGCAGTGCCGATGCGCAGGACGCGGCGGTCAATGACCTCCTTGATCTCGATGCCGAAGGGGGTTGATTGGGCGCGCCGGCTTGATGACCACCACGCCCGCGTTGACGACCACGATGTCAGGCGCCCCGAACGCCTGCTGTGCTGCGTCGAACAGGCGCTGGATGGACGCTATATCGCCGAGCTCGGCCTGCAGGGCTATCGCTCGCCCACCGCGCCCGGCGATGCCGTCAGCGACCGACACGATCCTTCTCATGGAACTGTCCTCTGACCGAATGATTCAACGGCTTGCCTGCGCACCGTGCCCAGTTCGGCCGACACTCAGGTGTCGCTGCGCTGCGGCGCGTCTCTAGAAGGGGTCGAAGCCGTTGCACCCTGCATTTCCATGGGCGCCACGGCGCAGATTGACTGGATCGTCGCTGCGATCACGGCACACACGACGATCGCGACATGAAGATGGACCCACCGGCACGGCGACACGGGAACAAGACCGTTGCGCATAAGGATTCCTTCGTTGATGGCCAGGGGCATCGGCCCGGGAGTCGCTGCGGTTTCTGCCGCCACAACCTCACGACGATCCGAGACGGCAGAAATCGACAATCGGAAGTCCGAACCGCTCCGTACGCGGCGGTGGCCACGACAATCGCCCACACCGCACAACGCCATCTGAATCCATGACGTCCCGCGCCTTGGGCCTCGGCGGTCTGCTGCTGGCCATTCTGTCGACCATCGCGCAGGCGGCCGTGATCGAGGTTCATGCCGGCTCGGTCACCTACCTCGTCGACAGCGCCAACTTGCGCATCGAAGCCCGCGACGGCGATGCCGCACCGATCCCCCTGCTCAAGCCCCAGGTGCAAGCGCATGACAGCCCGGTCACCACAAGCCCGGGGGCCTGGGCCTGGACAACCGGCGAAGGCCAGCAGGTGCGCCTCAGTGTGCAAGGCCGGGCGCTCAAGGTGTCGGTCACCGGGCAGCACGGCACGCGCTGGCAGGTGTCCATGCCGGAAGTCTCGTCAGGAACGTGGATCGTGCCGGACGGGCAGGGCATGGCCTTCGGCGTCAACGATGCCTACTGGCGCTCTGTCTTCAATCGCCCGCAGTGCTTCGGCGGCACCACCCTGCTGTCCTTCCCGGCGTGGACCCACCTCACAGGCACGCGGGCCATCACCTACGCGCTGGACGACGGCTTTCAGTCCGAGCTTTGCCTGCAGAACTCGAACGGGCTGCAGGCCAGCCTGAAGCATGACTTCGCCGACGGTGCCAGCACGCTGGACCTGATGATCGAGCTCGGTGCACCCAACCCGCTCGCACCGGCGCTGTTCTACAGAGACTACCTGCGGCAGCAGGGTCGGTTGCGATCCTTTGCCGACAAGCAGGTGCCTGAACTGGACCGCCTGTTTGGCGCCCCGCATCTGTACGTCTGGGGCGATGGCCGCGATCTCGCTTTCCTGGACGACTTGAAGGCGCTGGGTATTGCCAGGCTCGTGATCAGCTACGACCAGGACCCGAAGACGCACAAGCACCTGGTCCGGCCGGCCTACCTGAAGAAGGCCCATGGCCTGGGCTACCTGGCGGGGCCCTACGACGCCTTCGACAATGGCCAACCCGACGACACGGCCGACATGCCCGCCGCGATCTGGGGGCCTGAGCTCTATCCGTCGGGCTGCCTGCGCGACAAGCAGGGCGCCGTCGTGCCGGGCTTCGCCAGCAGAGGCTGCCAGATGTCCAGCGAAGCCATCGCACGGCACCCGGCAGGCTTTGTCCCGGCGCAGCGCTACGAGGGGCACATCCGTGACGGCGCGAGCCAGGTCTTCATCGACGTGGACGGCTTCGGCAACTTCTACGACGACTTCAGCCCCGAGCACCGCATGACCAAGGCGCAGGACCGCCGCAACGTCCT
Source organism: Roseateles sp. P5_D6 (assembly GCF_054049415.1). NCBI lineage: Bacteria > Pseudomonadati > Pseudomonadota > Betaproteobacteria > Burkholderiales > Sphaerotilaceae > Roseateles > Roseateles sp. P5_D6. The sequence continues at coordinate 88,667 of NZ_JBFUMK010000024.1, forward strand.
GGCCCGCCTGAAACTGGGCATGCGCAAGTTCGGCCTGGTGCTGGGCTCGGAGAACGTGACCGCCTGGAGCGCCGACGTCACGCATTACTCGCACGGCACCGGGCAGGCCCACGTGGCGGCGTTCTGGCCCCTGCTCAGCGACAAGCGCTTCAGCGGCTATTGGCCACCGGAGCGCCCTCCGATCTATTTCGGCCGTTTCACGCCCACGGCTGACGAAGCACGCGCTCTGTTCGAACCCGCTGATCGCCTGCCCCTGTTCGATGCGGTCTACCACGACGCGTTGGTGACCGTGGATCGTTGGGAGCTCAGCCTGACCAAGGTGGTGGGCCAGGAAGCGCGCCGCTACGCGCGTTCGTTGCTGTATGGCGTGCCGACTCTGTGGAACCTTGACCGGCGCGACCTCGCCAGTGCCGCCGCCTGGCTGAAGGCGGCGCATGACGACTTCCAGGCCGTGCACGGCGTGTCGGCACCCATGGCGCTCACGGCCTTCGCGTGGCTCACGGACGACCACAGCGTGCAGCAGGTCAGCTACGCAGACGGCAGGGCCGTGACAGCCAACTTCGGCAGCCGGGCCTGGCAGGGCCTGCAGCCGAACTGCGTCAGACTCAGCGGGCGCTCGGTGCTGCCCAGGACTTTCTGCCCGCCCGCGACGGCACTGAATGAGACACCTTCCCGGGCGCAGACGCAGGCTCCGGTGCCGTAGGCCCACGAATCCCTAGCGAAATCAACAGCCTAGGCGCCTTTCTCGCATCTGAGGTCGTGGCTTTCGAGTCGACCGCCATCCCCCTTTGGAGGGATACGACGGGGGATGCCCGCCCGCCCATCCCCCCTCGGCACCCCCAAAGGGCGATACCCCCGCGGCCGGCGGGCTCCGAGACTGGCTCCATCGAAAACAGGAGCCGCCATGCAATCTCAATCCACCCCACTTGCCCCGGATGACGCGCTCTGGGCCAGCGCCTCGCTGCTGCGCATCACCATCAGCCAGTTGCGCGCATGGGAAGCCGAATACGCGCCGCACCTCGCCGCGCAGCCGACGACCGATGAAGAGGCCTGGGAAGGCACCGAACTGGACCCGCGGAGGACGGTGCTTTGACGATCAACAAACCTGTCGGCTTCGCCGCGCTGCTCGAGAAGATGCCGCGGCGTTTCGCGGCCCGGGCCAAGCGGGTCGAAGAGCGAGCCAGGCTCAGGCGTGAGGCTCAGGCCAAGCGCTTCGAGATGGAATTTCTGTGCGCCATCGAGGTGAAGGAAGGCGGCTGGAACGAGTGGCAAGACACCGTCGCCGAGTTCGCCGCCAGAGCAGGAGACGATCATGGGATTGCTTGATGCGAACCGCCATCTTGGCGCCGAGGCCGGCGTCAGCCATTGGGCCTTCGACAGCGCCGCCGGCAGGATCAGCGCCCGCGATGGCGACGGGAACCTGGTGATGGCCATCGCCACCGGCCCGCTCTTCGGCGCCCGATTGGCTGCCGCCTTCAATTCGCCCACGCCTGTCACGATGCCCTATGCCGGCGCCGGGTCTCGCGTTGGGGCAGAGGGGCGATGCGCGGTGGTCGGGGGATTCTGGGCGCCTGAACCGCGCCCCGGTCTTACTCAGGCGTAAACGTTCACGTTGCGCCCCAGCGTGCCTTCGGTCGCCAGTGCCGGCTGCTGCGGCAGCGCGCTGAGCAGGGCCATGGCGCCCGCCGCCTGAATGTCGATCGCCTTGCGCAGCACCAGGAGGCCGACCGCATCGGCTGCCCCTTGGGTATTGCTCGACGCGATGTTGACGCTGGCGGAGTTGGCGATGTCCATCTCGCATGTATCGGCAGGCCTGATCAGAACTTGAGTCGGAACGAGCAGCCTGGCACGACGGCGAGCTTGTATGGTGAAGAGCTGAGGCCCGGCATATCCGCGCTCGGTGCTAGCGTCGGCGCCGTTTGCTGATCAACACCGTCGGGAAGCTCACCGGCAGCGTGCGCGGGTAGTCGCGGCTGAAGTGCAGGCCGCGGCTCTCGTGGCGCATCAGGGCCGAGCGCACGATCAGCTCGGCGCATTCGACGAGGTTGCGCAGCTCTAGCAGGTCGCGTGTGACGCGGAAGCTCCCGTAGTAGTCATCAATCTCGCCGCGCAGCAGCTTGATGCGATGCAGCGCGCGCTCCAGGCGCTTGGTGGTACGCACGATGCCGACGTAGTTCCACATCAACAGGCGCAGTTCGTCCCAGTTGTGGGCGATGACGACCTGCTCGTCGGCGTTCTCGACCTGGCTCTCGTCCCAGGCTGGGATGGGGGCCCCGTCGGGGAGCGGGTGCGACAGGATGTCGGCCGCACAGGTCTGGCCCAGCACCACGCATTCCAGCAGCGAGTTGCTGGCCAGGCGGTTGGCGCCGTGCAGGCCGGTATAGCCGGTTTCGCCCACGGCATACAGGCCCGGCAGGTCGCAGCGGCCGAGCAGGTCGGTCACAGCACCGCCGCAGGTGAAGTGCACAGCCGGCACGACGGGAATAGGCTGCCTGGCGATGTCGATGCCGAGCTTGAGGCAGCGGGCATGGATGGTCGGGAAATGCTCGATGAGGAAGGCTTCTCCCAGGTGGGTGGCGTCCAGCCACACATGGTCCAGGCCGTGCTTTTTCATCTCGAAGTCGATGGCGCGGGCGACGATGTCGCGCGGCGCCAGCTCCATGCGCTCGTCGTGGGCGGCCATGAAGCGGGTGCCCCCGAGATGTTCAGGCAGCTTCAGGTAGGCCCCCTCGCCGCGCAAGGCCTCGGTGATGAGGAAGCTGCGCTCCTGCGGGTGATACAGGCAGGTCGGGTGGAACTGGATGAATTCCATGTTCGCGACCCGGCAGCCGGCGCGCCAGGCCATGGCGATGCCATCGCCGGTCGAGGTGTCGGGGTTGGTGGTGTAGCGGTAGACCTTGCCGGCGCCGCCGGTGGCCAGCACGACGGCGCGTGCCGGCAGCGTCTCCACGCGCTGGGTGTCGATGTCCAGCGCGTAAGTGCCGTAGACGCGCGGAGGTTCGTCGCGCTGCACATGCCGTGACGTGATCAGGTCCAGAGCCATCCAGCGCTCGCGCAGCGTGATGTTGGGGTGCTTGCGGGCCAACTCCAGCAGCTGGTCGTGGATGGCCTTGCCGGTGGCGTCGGCCGCGTGGGCGATGCGGCGCACGGCGTGCCCGCCCTCACGCGTCAGGTGCAGGCCCATCGGGCCGGTGTCGTCGGTCGTGAAGGGCACCCCCTGGTCTACCAGCCAACCCACGGCCGCAGCGCTGCGCTCGGCGATGAAGCGGGCGGCGGCTTCGTCGACGAGGCCTGCGCCAGCGTCCTGGGTGTCGCGCACATGGCTTTCGATGGAATCGTCGCTGCCCAGCACGCCGACGATGCCGCCCTGGGCCCACGCGGTGGCCGCCTCGGTCAGCTCGCGCTTGGCGAGGATGACGACGGGCACGCTGTCGGCGAGATGCAGGGCCACGGTGAGGCCGGCCAGGCCGGCGCCGATGATGACGACGGGGGCGTCGTCTGGGGGGGCAGCAGTCATGGCCGGGCATTGTCGTGCAGTGCCGGCACTCCCGCGCCATGGTGAGGATTGCCATCACACGCAGGCTGCCTACGCCACGCCCTCCCCTATGCTGCGCGCCGCTGTCAACGAAGCAGTGCAGGGAGCGATATGGAGATATTGAAGTGCTGGGCCGGCGTCGTTGCCGGCCTTTTGCTGTTCGTCAGCGCCGCGCGGGCGGCCCCACCGCCGGCCGAGGTGTTCTTTGGCGATCCGGACATCGGCGAAATCGCGCTGTCGCCCTCGGGCAAGCGGCTGGCCATCACGACCGCCAAAGGCGCCAAGCGCGTCGGCCTCGTCGTGCTGGAACTGGCCCCCGGTGGCAAGCTGACGCGAGCCGTGCAATTCGGCAAGGAGGATGTCACTCAGGTCCATTGGGTCAACGATGACCGGCTCGTCTTCAGCCTCACGGACCTGAGTGGCGAGAACTGGCGGCCGCCGGGCCTGTTCGCCGTGAACGCGGACGGCACCGGGCTGCGAAAGCTCATCGAGCGCGACAACCGCTTCGGGATCAACAAGGGGGAGCCTGACTACAGCTTGCTGGACTGGAGCCACAGCCTGCGCCTGGTGCCCGAGCCACGGCCCGGCGAACCCAATGAAGAAGTGCTGGTGACCTCCTACTCGCGCCGCACCCAGGCGCTGTTGTGGCTGAACACTCGCACGGGCATGACGCGCGATGTCGCCGTCCAGGCACCGGCCGACAACATCCAGCAGTGGCTGGTCGACGCCAGCGGCGCGCCCCGCGCAGCAGTGAGCTTCACGAACGACCGCCTGCAGGCCTACTGGCTCAAGCCGGGCAGCACGCAATGGGAGCAGCTCTACGACACGACGGTGCTGAAGCAGCCCTTCAGGCTCCACGACGTCGACAGCAAAGGCACGCTCTACGTCACGCACGTGCCCAAAGGAAGCCCGCAAGGCGTGTTGGCGCGCTACGACGTCCAAACGAAAGCGCCCGCTCAGGCCGCCATCGTGGCAACGCCTGGCTTCGATTTCGCCGGCCACCTGATCACCGAAGGCGGCACCGTGCTGGGCGTGCGGGCGCTGGTGGACAGCGAGGCGACGGTCTGGCTGGATGAACGCATGGCCAAGTTCCAGCAGCAGGCCGACAAGCGCCTGCCGGGCTTCATCAACCGCATCAGCTGCCTTCGCTGCGGCCAGCAGGACATGGTGGCCATCATCAAGTCCTACGGCGATCACGACCCCGGCAAGGTCTGGCTCTACCTGGGTAAACCGCCCGACGGAGAACCGCACTGGCGCTCCATCGGCCGGGTGCGCGAGGCAGTCGCCCCCGAGCAGATGGCGACGATGGATTTCAAGACCATCAAGGCCTGTGACGGACGCGAACTGCCGGTGTGGATCACGCGCGCCGACGATGCCAAGGGGCCGCGCCCGGCCGTTGTGCTGGTGCACGGCGGGCCCTGGGTGCGGGGCCATGTCTGGGAATGGGACAAATGGGGGCAGTTCCTGGCCTCGCGCGGCTACGTCGTCATCGAGCCGGAGTTCCGCGGCAGCGCCGGCTACGGCGAGGAGCATCTGCGCGCCGGCTTCAAGCAATGGGGCCAGGCCATGCAGGACGACGTGACCGACGCGTTGCGCTGGGCGCAGAAGGAAGGCTTGGCCAGCGAGAAGGCCTGCATCATCGGCGCCAGCTACGGCGGCTACAGCACGCTGATGGGCCTGGCCAGAGATCCCGACCTCTACCGCTGCGGCGTGGCATGGGTGGCCGTGACGGACCTGGAGCTGATGGTGCAGGGGTCGTGGTGGGTGAGCGATGACAGCAGCATCGCCCGCAAGCTGACCCTTCCCGAAATGGTCGGCGACCCCAAGCAGGATGCCGCCATGCTGGCCGCCAACTCACCGGTGAAGCTGGCCTCGCGCATCAAGGCGCCGGTGCTGCTGGCCTACGGCGAGGCAGACCTGCGCGTGCCCATCGTGCATGGCAAGCGCATGCGCGACGCCCTGAAGGCGGCCGGCAATCCGCCGGAATGGGTCAGCTACCCCGAAGAAGGCCATGGCTTCGGCAAGCCCGAGAACCGACTGGACTTCGCCCGCAGGGTGGAGACCTTTCTCGCCAAGCAATTGGACCAGCCATGAAGCAGCGCCTGCTCGCCCCACTGATCCTGCTGGCCACGCTCGCCACGGGGACCCCGGTCCTGGCCGCGCCGCCGCCAGTCGAGGCCTTCTTCAAGGACCCCACCATCGTCGAGGCCGTGCTGTCGCCGTCGGGCCGCAAGCTCGCCGTGAGGAGCACCTTCGGCGGGCCGCGCGTCGGCCTCGGCGTCTTCGACCTCAACCCTGGCGGCAAGCCGATGCGCACAGCGCAGTTCAATGATGGCGACATCTCGCAGGTCAACTGGATCAACGATGACCGGCTGGTCTTCAGCGTCACGGACCTGTCCGATGGCAGCGGCCGCCCCAATGGCGCGCCTGGCTTGTTTGCAATCAACCCCGACGGCAGCCAGATCCGACAGTTGGTGCGGCGCATGGGGCGGCCATTCTTCACTGACGGCAGCCGGCAGGATCGTCTGCTGGACTGGAACCACCGCCTGCTGGCCGTGCCACGGCCTCAACCGAACGAGGTCAACGAAGAGGTGCTGCTGGCCGAGTTCACGCCCGACGAGCGCCACCTGGAAACGCCGCTGTGGCTCAACACCCGCACCGGCCGCACGCGGCTGGCCGGCGTGAACGCCCCACCCGACACCGTGGGCTGGGTGACCGACAGCCGCGGCGAGCTGCGCGTCGCGCTGACGCGCCGCGACGGCCGGCGAGGCGCCCTGTGGCGCGGCCCGGGCCGCCAGGACTGGCAGCCTTTGTACGAAAGCGATCTGCTGAACGCGCCCTTCGGCATCAACGCCGTCGACGATGCCGGCCGGCTCTATGTGACGCACACCCAGCGCGGTAGCGAAACGGTGCTGAGCCTGTACGACTTCGAACGTCACGCGCCAGACCCCAAGCCTCTGGTCGTGACACCGGGTTTCGACTTCAACGGTCGTGTGCTCAATGACGCCGCGGGCACTGCCCTGGGCGTGCGTGTCACGACCGACGCCGAGACGACGGTCTGGCAGAACGCCGCCATGCAGGCGCTGCAAAAGGCGGCGGACGAGCGCATGCCGGGCCGCGTCAACAGCATCAGTTGCCGACGCTGCGGCCAGGCCGATGTCGTGGCGCTGGTGCGCTCCTACAGCGACCGCGAGCCCGGCCAGTTGTGGCTCTACCAGGCCCAGCCGCCCGCGGGCGAATCAGTCTGGCGCCCCGTGGGCCGCATGCGCAACGCAATCGAGCCGTCCGAGATGGCACAGATGGACCTGCACCGCATCAAGGCACGCGATGGCCGCGATTTGCCTGTCTGGGTCACGAAGAACGCCGAGGCCACAGGTGCGCTGCCGGCCGTCGTCCTCGTACACGGTGGGCCCTGGGTGCGCGGCAATGCCTGGGGTTGGCATGCCTATGCGCAATTCCTGGCCTCGCGAGGCTACGCCGTGATCGAGCCGGAGTTCCGCGGCAGCACCGGCTACGGCCGGGACCATTTCCGCGCCGGCTTCCGCCAGTTCGGCCAGGCCATGCAGGACGACGTGGCGGACGCGCTGCGCTGGGCGCAGGAACAGAAGATCGCCAGCGACAAGGCCTGCATCGCCGGCGCCAGCTACGGCGGCTACAGCACGCTGATGGGCCTGATCAAGGACCCCGAGCTCTACCGCTGCGGCGTGGCCTGGGTGGCCGTGACCGACCTGGATCTGTATGTGGCGGGGTCCTGGTGGGTCCGCGATGACATCCCCGAGTGGGGCCGCCAGTTCCAGCTGCGCGACATGGTGGGCGACCCCGAGAAGGACGCCGCCCTCATCGCCGCCCATTCACCCGTCAAGCAGGCGGCGCGCATCAAGGCGCCCGTGCTGCTGGCCTTCGGCGAAGCCGACCTGCGGGTGCCGCTGGCCCACGGTGAGCGCCTGCGCAAGGCCATGCGCGAGGCCGGCAACGAGCCGGCCTGGGTGACCTACCCCGGCGAAGGCCATGGCTTTGCGGTGCTCAAGAATCGCGTCGATTTCGCCGAGCGCATGGAGGCTTTCCTGGCCAAATACCTGGGCCCGACTAGCCCTTGAACCCGTTGTAATGCCGCCGCCACTCCGGCGGCTTCCACAGGTGGGCCAGGCGCATGCCCCAGGTCTTCTCCTGGGCCATGTCGTGGAACATCGCCCGCCACTCGTGCGCATTCAGCCAGAACAGGTTGTGTGTGTAAAAGGGGTGCTCCAGGCCGTAGTCGACCGCCGCCTCCTCGGGCACGAAAGTGCCAAAGAGGCGGTCGAAGACGATCAGCGTGCCGCCGAAGTTCTTGTCGATGTATTGCGGGTTGCGGCCGTGGTGGGCGCGGTGGTGGGACGGCGTGTTGAAGATGAACTCGAACCAGGCCGGCATCTTGCCGACCCAGCCGGTGTGCACGAAGAACTGGTAGCCCAGGTTGAGCGACAGCGCGAACAGCACCCAGCGAGGCTCGAAGCCCAGCCACACGGCCGGCAGGTAGAACAGCCAGTTGCCCGCAATCGGATAGAACCAGCTCTGGCGCAGCGCGGTGCCGAAGTTCATCTTCTCCGAGCCGTGATGCACGACATGGGCACACCAGAACCAGCGTATGCGGTGGCTGCCACGGTGGAACCAGTAATAAAGGAACTCGACGAGCAGGAACAGGCCGATGAAGCGCCAGACGGTCACGTCCACGGTGAAGAGGCGGTGGTCATGGACCCAGCCCATGGCCGGCAACACCAGCACGACGAGCAGCACCAGGTCGGCAACCAGGTAGCTGCCGCCGCTGTTCATGCTGTCAAAGGTGTCCCAGAGGTCGAAGACGCCGGTCCTGCGGAAGCGCCAGGCCTCCATCGCGATGAAGACGCCGAAGACGGGTGACAACATGACCAGCGTCAGGTCGCGCCAGTCGCCGTGGCGGTGGTAGAGGTCGAGCAGCCAGTCCATGCCGCCATGTTGATCCGAAAAGGCCGCCGCTTCTTGACGGCAAAACCCGCGTTTTTGACGGATCGCGCCAGCCCTGGGGAGATCACGCAGGAGACGGCGGTCGGCGCTGCTGCATCATCGACTGGCTATGGATGAGACCCGTGTCGCCGCCAGCTATGTTCAGCTGCTCTTCGAGCACATGGCGGCGCTCGGCCGTGCCGACCCTCTGGGCACACCGCCAGCGCCGACCGAAACCTTCGTCGCGCTGCGCCGCTGGCAGGCGCTGCTGGAACAGGCGCGCGACCTCGACCCCGGCCCCAAATCAACCTTCCCGCTGCGCCTGGCGCGCGGCATCGCGCCGCGCCACTTCGGCGTGGTCGGCTTCGTGGCGCTGGCCTGCGGCACGCTGGGCGAGGCGCTGCAGCGGCTGGAGCGCTATCACCGCTCGGTGTATGACGTGAACATCGCCCAGGTGCATCCGTGCACGGAGGGCATCTGCATTGAATGGGGCGTGGAGCGCGGCCGGCCGGGTGCGCTGGTCGACGAGACAGCCATTGCCGCGCTGGTGCAGCTGACGCGCGAGTTCACAGGCAAGCACTTGCGGGCGCTGGCCGTCGACTTCGTCAACCGCCGCCCGGCAGATGTGCGCCCCTACGAGGACTTCTTCGGCGGTCCGGTGCGCTTCGGGCAGCCCAGCACCCGCCTCGTGCTGTCACTGCGCGACCTCGCCCTGCCCTTGCGCGGCGCGGATTCAGCCCTGCTGGCTCTGCTCGACACCCAGGCCGAACGCCTGCTGCAGGAGGTGGCGGCCGTCAGCGAACCAGTTGGCGTCTGGCGCCAGGCCCTGGTCGGCCTGATCCGCAGCGGGCGCACCCAACTGCCCGACCTGGCCCTGAGCCTGCAGATGAGCCCGCGCAGCCTGCAGCGGCGCCTGGCCGAGCACGGCCAGAGCTTCCAGGCCCTGCTCTCGCAGACCCGCCAGCAGCTCGCCGAGGCCTATCTGCGCGACGCCAGCGTCGAGCTGGCCGAGGTCGCCCTGCTGCTCGGTTACTCCGAACAAAGCGCCTTCACGCGCGCCTTCCGGCAGTGGACAGGCCAGGCGCCGCTGCAGTGGCGCAGACAGCATTCACGATGAACCTGGCTCCCCAAACCGTCGTCACCCATGGCGCGCCGGCCATGGGCCGCTATGCCGGCCGCATATCGCGCATCGATTGGTCACCCATGCGTGAGCGCCGCTCCTGGCTCTGGCACAAGCTGCATCACAAGCGCTGGCATTACGTTGGCCTGGGCAATGAGCAGCTCTTCATCGGCGTCGCCATCGTCCACCTCGGCTGGACCTGCACGGCTTTCGCCTACCTCTTCGACCGTCGCCGCCGCACCTTGCTGGCCAACTGGCGCCAGGACGGCCTGCCGGGATTGCAGGCCGGTGTATCCGACGCGCCGCTCGCCGGCGCCCGCACCTGGTTCCGCGGCCCAGGCGCGCGTCTGACGCTCTGCCACGAGCCGGACGACAGCCTGCGCCTCACGGTCGCCACGCGCGCGCTGCGCATCCAGGCCCGCCTGGACCTCGGCCGCATGGCGCCGCCGCTGCTGGCCATCGGCCCGGTCGACGGCGGCATCGTCCATGCGACGCAAAAGACCACAGCCCTGCCCGTGCAAGGCTGGGCCGAGGCCGAGGGCCATCATTTCGGCCTGGATGGCGCCTGGGCGGCGGTCGACGCGTCCAATGGCCTGCTCGCCCGCGACACCGCCTGGCGCTGGGCCAGCGCCCACCGCGCCGACGCCGGCTTCAATCTGCAGCAGGGCTATTTCGGCGGGCAGGAGAACGTGCTGTGGCTGGACGGCATGCCGATCGCGCTGGCCGGCGCCCATTTCGACTTCGACCCCACCCAGCCGTTGCGGCCGTGGCGGGTGCACACCGACGACGGCCTGCTCGACCTGGTCTTCACGCCTGAAGGCGCACGTGCCGAGGACCGTGACCTCCTTGTCGCCGCCAGCCACTACGTTCAGCCCATCGGCTGCTTCGCCGGCACGGTGCGGGCCGGTGCCGGCGCACCGGCGCGCCGCATCGACGGCCTGCTGGGCGTGACCGAGGACCACCGCTCCCGCTGGTGATACGTCACGCTCGGGCTCGGCAGGTCGGTTCAAAGACCGGGGCGGGTCGATACAGTCATGGCGCATCTCCAGTCGCCCCCCACGTGCCCCACGCCACCACACCCACACGCAACCTCGCGGCCGGCATTGCGCTGACCGTGGCACTGGTGCTGGCGCAGGCCTGGCTGCCCGAGCGCAGCATCGACCTCGCGGCCCCCGGTGCGGTGAGCAACCTGTTCCTGATCACCGCGGGCGACGCACCGGGCGAGCCCCCCGTGCAGTGGGTCGATTTCGAACGCCGCCGCTGGGTTTGCCGCTATCCCGCGAACAGCCCTTCGCAATCGTGTGGCATCACCCTCGTGCTGAGCGGCGATGACCCGGCCCGCGGCAGGAACCTGAGCGGATTCGACAACCTGGAGATGGACCTGGCCTACCAGGGCAGTGCCGCTCATCTGCGCGTGGCCCTGCGCAATTTCGACCCGCGCTTCTCCAAGCTGACCGACGGCAACAGCTCCCGCATGCAGTCGATCAACCTGAGGGGGCGCGATGTCACCGGGCCGGTCACCCTTGAACTTTCCGAGCTGACCGTGCCCGAGTGGTGGATCACGCAGTTCGACCTGCCGCGCGAGTTCAACCGGCCCAGTGTCGAGAACGTGACGTCCCTGTCCATCGACGTGGCGGACGGCCTCGCCGGCCAGAACCACGAGCTGGAGCTACGCCATCTCACGCTCAAGGGGCCGTGGATCGCCCGCGACACCCTCTACCTCGGCCTGCTCTGCGCCTGGCTGCTAGCGGCCGGCACCGTGGTGGGCCGGCACTGGCGCGCGCTGCGGCGCAGTCATCTGCGCCAGCAGCGCGAGATCGACGCGTTGACGGCACGCACCCGCCTGCTGCGCGTCGAGCAGGACAAGCTGCGCCGCCTGGCCACCATCGACGAGTTGACCGGGGTGCTCAACCGGCGCGGTCTGGAGTCTGCGCTGGAGGACTTCGAGGCCGAATCGGCCGGCGTGGCGCTCGTGCTGCTCGACATCGACCACTTCAAGCACATCAACGACCGCTGGGGCCACCCCGTCGGCGACGAGGTGCTGCGCCGCATGGCCGCCATCGTGTCGGCCAATCTGCGCACCAGTGACGTCATCGGTCGCTGGGGCGGCGAGGAGTTCCTCGTCGCCTGCCAGGGCCGCCATGCCGACGACGCGGTGCGGCTGGCGGAGAAGCTGCGCGATGCCGTGCAACGCGGCAACTTCGACGCCAAGGGTCGTTTCGGCATCACGGCGAGTTTCGGCGTTGCGCTGGCACCGCCCGGAGCGTCGACCCACCGCGCCTTCAAGCGGGCCGACGCGGCCCTTTACCGCGCCAAGGCCGCCGGTCGCAACCGCGTCGAACTCGACACCACGCACGACGCCGTCACCACGCTCTGAGCGTGGCGGGCGCCGCGCACGCCGCTCAGTGCACGACGCGCCCGAACGAGAACTCGCCGCCCTCGACCTGCACCGGGATGACATCCTTCGGGCCGAAGCGCCCCTGGAGGATGAGCTTGGACAGCGGATTCTCGACGCGCTGCTGGATGGCGCGCTTCAGCGGCCGGGCGCCGAAGACGGGGTCGAAGCCGACCTTGGCCAGTTCGTTCAGCGCCGCCTCGCTGATGTCCAGCTTCATCTCCATCTTTTCCAGGCGCGCCTCGAGCAGCCGCAGTTGGATGCGGGCGATGGACTTGATGTGGTCGGCGCCCAGCGCGTGGAAGATGACCGTCTCGTCGATGCGGTTCAGGAACTCGGGCCGGAAGTGGGCCTTGACCTCGCCCCACACGGCCTCGCGGATGACCTCGTCCTTCTCACCCGACAACGCCATGATGTGCTGGGAGCCGAGGTTGGATGTCATCACGATGACGGTGTTCTTGAAGTCCACCGTGCGGCCCTGGCCGTCGGTCAGGCGGCCATCGTCCAGCACTTGCAAGAGCACATTGAACACGTCCGGGTGGGCCTTCTCGACCTCGTCAAGCAGCAGCACCGAATAGGGCTTGCGGCGCACGGCCTCGGTCAACGTGCCGCCTTCCTCGTAGCCGACATAGCCGGGGGGCGCCCCAATGAGGCGGCTCACCGAATGCTTCTCCATGAATTCGCTCATGTCGATGCGCACCATGTGGTCGTCGCTGTCGAACAGGAAGCCGGCCAGGGCCTTGCACAGCTCGGTCTTGCCAACGCCGGTAGGACCGAGAAAGAGGAAGGAGCCCAGCGGCCGGTTCGGATCGCTCAGGCCGGCACGTGAACGGCGAATGGCGTCGGACACGGCCTGGATGGCCTCGTCCTGGCCGATGACGCGATCGTGCAGCTTGGCTTCCATCTGCAGCAGCTTCTCGCGCTCGCCCTGCATCAGCTTGGAGACCGGAATGCCGGTAGAGCGCGCCACGACCTCGGCGATCTCCTCGGCACCCACCAGCGTGCGCAGCAGTTGCGGCCTGTTGGTGCCGGCCTTGCCGGCCTCCTTGGCCTGGGCCTCCTTGAGCTGCTTCTCCAGCTCGGGGAGCTTGCCGTACTGCAACTCGGCAACCTTGTTGAAGTCGCCCTTGCGCTTCCATTCCTCGATGTGCTGGCGGGCGCGATCGATCTCTTCCTTGACGTGGGCCGAGCCCTGGGCCTGGGCCTTCTCTGCCGTCCAGATCTCTTCCAGGTCGTTGTACTCGCGCTGCAGCTTCAGCAGCTCGTCCTCGATGAGGCCGAGGCGCTTGATGGAGCCCTCGTCCTTCTCCTTCTTGACCGCCTCGCGCTCGATCTTGAGCTGGATCATGCGGCGGTCCAGCCGGTCCATCGGCTCGGGCTTGGAGTCGATCTCGATCTTGATCTTGGCCGCGGCCTCGTCGATGAGGTCGATGGCCTTGTCGGGCAGGAAGCGGTCGGTGATGTAGCGGTGGCTCAGCTCGGCCGCGGCAATGATGGCCGGGTCGGTGATCTCCACGCCATGGTGGACCTCGTACTTTTCCTGCAGCCCGCGCAGGATGGCGATGGTGGCTTCCACCGTCGGCTCGTCGACCAGCACCTTCTGGAAACGGCGCTCCAGGGCTGCATCCTTCTCGACGTATTTGCGGTATTCGTCCAGCGTCGTCGCGCCGATGCAGTGCAACTCGCCGCGCGCAAGAGCGGGCTTGAGCATGTTGCCGGCGTCGATGGAGCCCTCGGACTTGCCGGCGCCCACCATGGTGTGGATCTCGTCGATGAAGAGGATGGTCTGGCCGGCGTCCTGGCTGACTTCCTTCAGCACACCTTTCAAGCGCTCCTCGAAGTCGCCGCGGTATTTGGCGCCGGCCAGCAGCAGGGCCATGTCCAGCACCAGCACGCGCTTGCCCTTCAGCGAATCGGGCACCTCGCCGTTGATGATGCGCTGGGCCAGGCCCTCGACGATGGCCGTCTTGCCCACGCCCGGCTCGCCGATCAGCACGGGGTTGTTCTTGCTGCGGCGCTGCAGCACCTGGATCGTGCGGCGGATTTCCTCGTCGCGGCCGATGACGGGGTCCAGCTTACCCATGCGGGCGCGTTCTGTCAGGTCCAGCGTGTATTTCTTCAGCGCCTCGCGCTGGCCCTCGGCCTCGGCCGACTCGACCTTCTGGCCGCCGCGAACCGCCTCGATGGCCGACTCCAGCGATCGGCGGGTGAGACCATGGCCGCGCACGACGCCGGCCAGGTCGGTCTTGGCCTCGGTCAGCGCCAGCAGGAACATCTCGCTGGCAATGAACTGGTCACCGCGCTTGGTGGCTTCTTTCTCGGCCGCCTGCAGCAGGGAAACGAGATCGCGCCCGGCCTGCACGGTCTGGCCCGAGCCGCTGACCTGGGGCAGGCCAGCCATCAAGCCGTCCAGCGCCGTACGCAGGCCGCCAGCGTTGACGCCGGCGCGCTCCATCAGGGCGCGCGGGCCTTCATCCTGGGCCAGCATGGCCGCCAGCACGTGGACGGGCTCGATATAGGGGTTGTCGCGGGCCAGGGCCAGGCTCTGGGCCTCACCCAGGGCCTCCTGGAAGCGGGTGGTGAACTTGTCGGCACGCATGGTGGGAATCCTCCGGTTGCGAAGCCAAGTGGGCACAAGCCCTGCATTTTCAAGTCACAGTCTGGCGCCAGCGAGTGAAAGGCGGCTGTCGGACAGCGCCTCTTTGTCCTGGATCAAACGACAGCGCGCATCAGGGCGAAACCCGCCGCCGCCGCGGCCAGCGCGCCCGTCACATGGGCCAGCGTGTGCGCCAGTGCCAGCAGCAATTCACCGCGCTGCAACATGGCCAGTGACTCGCCCGAGAAGGACGAGAACGTCGTCAGCCCGCCAAGAAAGCCCGTCACCAGCAGCAACTTCAGCACTTCGTTGGGCTGCCGCCCGAACCACTCCAGCGCCATGCCGATCAGCAACCCGCCGACGAGGTTGACCAGCAGCGTACCGAGCGGGAAGCCCGTCCAGCGCGTGTTCAGCCACAGGCCGATCTGCCAGCGCGTCAGCCCCCCCATGGCCGCGCCGAAGGCCACCGCCAGCGTGTTCAAGAAGCATTCCCCGCCGCGATGCCCCAGCGCGCCAGCGCCTCGTCGTCCGCCACCCGGGCATCCACCCAGTGCGCGCCGTCCGGCGTGTGTTCCTTCTTCCAGAACGGCGCCTGGGTCTTCAAATAGTCCATCAGGAATTCGCAGGCCTGGAAGGCCTGCCCTCGGTGGGCGCTGGTGACGAGCACCAGCACGATCTGGTCGCGGGCCTGCAGGGTGCCGACGCGGTGGATGACCTTGGCGGCACGGATGTCGAAGCGGGCCATGGCCGCGTCGACCATGGCTTCGATGGCCGCCTCCGTCATGCCCGGGTAGTGTTCCAGCTCCATCGCCGACACTGCCGCGCCGCTGCTGTGCTCGCGCACGGTGCCGACGAAGGCGACGACGGCACCGACGCCGCCATCCCCCATCCGCAGGGCGGAGGTTTCGGCGCCGACGTCAAAGTCCCCGGACTGGATGCAAACTCTGGGCATGACAGAGATTCTCACCCTGGCGCGCGGTGAGATTCACATGTTTGGCCGTTGAAGTCTGAGCCCGCCGCCGGATACTTGCCCCTCATTTCTTCTCACGCAGCCAGGAATCGACATGGCCCTGATGGATTTCATCAAGAAACAGTTCATAGACGTCATCCAGTGGACGGAGGACGGCGATGGCGTGCTGGCCTGGCGCTTCCCGATGTCCGGCATGGAAATCCAGAACGGCGGCCAGCTCGTCGTGCGGGAATCCCAGGTCGCGGTCTTCGTCAACGAGGGTCAAGTGGCCGACGTCTTTGGCCCCGGCACCCACAAGCTGACGACCCAGACCCTGCCGGTGCTGACCTACCTCAAAAACTGGGACAAGCTCTTCGAGTCGCCCTTCAAGAGCGACGTCTACTTCTTCAGCACGCGCCAGCAGATCGACCAGCGCTGGGGCACCAGCCAGCCGGTCGCCATCCGCGACAAGGACTTCGGCGCCGTGCGCCTGCGYGCSTTCGGCAACTATGSCTACCGCATCCTGGACCCSAAGGTCTTCCACAGCCAGATCTCCGGCACGCGCGAGCGCTACACGGTGCAGGACCTSGACGGCCAGCTGCGTGGCCTGATGCTGCAGCACATCAGCGACGCCGTCGCCAGCAGCGGCACGCCCTTCCTGGACCTGGCCGCCAACCAGGTCGAGTTCGCTGCCGCGCTGAAGAACGCAACTRCCGAGTCCTTCTCGGCCATCGGTCTGGAGCTGATCTCGGTGACGATGCAGAACGTGTCCCTGCCCGAGGAGCTGCAGAAGATCCTCGACCAGCGCATCGGCATGGGCATCATTGGCCAGAACATGGGCCAGTTCATGCAGTACCAGGCCGCGCAAGCCCTGCCCGAGATGGCCAAGGGCGGTGGCGACGGCGGTGGCATCGCCGGCCAGGCCGTGGGCCTGGGCGCCGGCGTGGCCCTGGGCCAGACGCTGGCGCAGACGCTGGGCCAGGGCCTGGCCGGCGTCGGCACCGCAGCGCCCGCACCGGCGGCCAGCAAGCCCGAAGACATCGTCTCGCTGCTGGAAAAGCTCGGCGACCTCAAGGCCAAGGGCATCCTGACCGACGAGGAATTCGCCGCCAAGAAGGCCGATCTGCTGAAGAAACTTGGCTAGGGCCTGTGAACACTACGGCAGCAGACCGAGTTGTGGCCAGAAAGCCCGCGAGCAAGGCGCGAAACGAGGCTTGGGTAGGCCCCAAGCGAGGCTTCGCAACGCCGCGCGCGGGTTTTCTGGCCGCAACCCGCAGGGAAGGCCATCCGCCCGGGGCCACTCCGCGTTGCACCGCTTGCCCGCACATCAGTGCGGGCGGCGCGGTACGCCTTGATTGGCCCCGGGCGGATGGCCTTCGCGGCCTACTTCCGTAGTGTCCACAGG
>NZ_JBFUMK010000025.1:0-102127 GCF_054049415.1 Roseateles sp. P5_D6
ACCGTGTTGAACGCCTGGACTGAGATCAAGCGCATCCTGAGCGAAAAGAACTATCCAACGACGGGTCGGGCTTGGTTGAATCCTAGTGCGACGGTTGGTGACATTTTTGCGTTGCAGAACTTCATTGGCCACAAGCTGCCACGAAGCGTCAGCTCACTGATGCAGATTCATGACGGGGAAATCTATGGGCCCCAGCTGCTTTACGGGCACAAGTGGTTGTGCATCAGCGAGCTTCGGTCCCTCTGGAAGGAGAGCAGGTACTTCTATGTGGGAGAAGAACGCCGTCCCATATGGGAGGGGTCGGCCATCCTCATTCGCCCATTTGTCGCCCGTGAGTGGCTGGCGATAGGGCACGACACCATCGGCAACTACATCGGCCTTTGAACCCGACGCCGAGGGCGCGGTGGGACGAGTCATTAGATTTCGCAGAGGTAAGGACGAAAAGACGGTGATCGCGGCGAGCCATGAGGACTTCATCCGAATGCTCGTTGCCGATCTCGAAAACACGACCTGGACGGGAAGTCGGCTCCTGTGGCCTGCGACCGCCGCCGATTTCCTACCCGCAAGCGTCGATGAAGCTTGAGGTCCGCTCGGCGGAAGGTGGCCAGAGTGCTTCGCGGCTCGCGCACGGCACCCTTCAGGTTGGCGTAGTCAGCGCGTCTGTGAGCAGGTCGACATTGCGCGGCACGCAACAGCGATGGTCTTTGCCGCCCGTCGACCCGGGGGAAGCGTAAGCGCGGCCTGACGGCCCTCTTGACCGAAGCGCAGTAGCTCAGATGTCGAGCACGTGGCGCAGCAACCCGAAGCCCACGCGCCACTTGGTGCCGTCGCCCGGATCGATGCTGGCGGTGCGCTCGTTGATGCGCACGATGGTGCCGACGACTGTGTTGAGGTACTTGTCCTCGAAGGCGACCTTCTCGCCGCAGCGGAAGTCGTTGCGCGTGGGTCGGGGTGCTGCGGGTGCTGGCGCGGCTTCGGTCTGTCGCGCCGCAGCGTTGGGAGCCGGCGGCTCGATGGCCGCATAGGGCAGCTTCCACTCCCGGCGCTCGCGCAGGTCTTGCAGCGTGACCTGGGTGTCGCGCAGGGCCACGACCTTGCCTTCACGCAGGCTGCCATCGCGCCAGTCGAGGAAGCGCACCGTCTGGCCCAGGTGCATGTCCTTGCGGACCGCGATGATGCGTCGCGGGTCGGCCAGCAGTCGCTCGATCAGCGTGCTGAGCTGGAACAGCTCCAGGCTGCTGGCCTGGTGAAGGACGTCCAGCAGCCGTGGATCGATGCTCGGCCCGCTCATGCCGCCGCGCGCACTTCTTCGTCGGCGTCCTGGCTGGCGATGTTCCAGGGCAGCAGCTCGTCGATGCAGTTCACCGGATGGTCGGCAATGCGCAGCAGCACGTCGCGCAGATACGCCTCCGGGTCAAGCCCGTTGAGCTTGGCGGTCTCGATCAAGCTGTACATCGACGCCGCACGCTCACCACCCGCGTTCGAACCCATGAACAGGTAGTTGCCGCGCCCGAGCGCCACGCCGCGCAGCGCGCGCTCGGCCGCCGAGTTGTCGATCTCGATGCGGCCGTCGTCCACGTAGCGCGTCAACGCCTTCCAGCGTGCCAGGCTGTAGCGAGCGGCCTTGGCCAGTTCCGACTTCGTCGACACCTGCGTCAGTACACCTTGCAGCCAGAGGTGGTACCTCTCCAGCAAGGGACCGGCACGCGCCACATAGGTGCAGTCGTCCTCAGGCAGATTGACATAGTGCAACGGCGCAGTGACGCGTCGACGGATCTCGTCCGCCCACGTCGAGACCGACACCATGCTGGCGCCCGGCTCCAGGCTCAACAGCCGGTCTACTTCTGCTCGCGTGGACGGCATCAGCTGTCGCTCGGCCAGCTCCGCGATCAAACGATGCGCATCCGCGCCCCAGGCCAGCGCGTCAAGCGCGACGACGGAGCTCAACACGAGCACGAGAGTCTTCAGATAGCTCATGCCGGCTTTGAAGCGATCAGGCTGCACGCGTAGCAGCCGGCACCGAAAGCTCTAGCCGCTGACCAAGTTCAAGTGCGAAGCGGACGGCCGCCTTCGTTCCCATGTCGGCCCGTCCCGAGGCTATGTAAGTGTTCGCAGTACGCAGGGTTCGACGGATGGACTCGATCGCGTCTGAGATTTCATCGCTGCTGCGCTTCAGCGAAATCGTCAGCCGAAGAACCTGAACGCCTCGCTCCAACTCGCGCAAATGGGACAGCAACTGGCGCTGCCACGGCTTGGATTCAGGGGTGGCCTTCAAGATGGCCTGGGTGAGGTCATCCAGGTCACCGGCGACCTTGATCAACTCTTCCAGGGGAGCGGCATTGCTGTCCGGAACGGGTTCAGGGGCATCCATGGGAACTGGAACTTGGAAAGTCGAGAGCGGCTTGAGGCCCAGAGAATCTCGGCTGGGAGTGCGGTATTCGAGCCCGAATCCAGCACGCCCAGGACGGCACGGAGCCACTAGATTTTCCATGACCGCCCATCGGAGATCGTGAAGTGCAGCTCCCATCGCCCACAGCGTCTCAGTGCATGGCCAGCGAGACACGGCCTGTCGTGATGCTTCGCATGCCCACGGTGCGCCGCAGAACCGCCCTCGGAAGATCGACCATCTATCGGCTGATGGGCCAAGGCCTCTTCCCACTCGCCGTGCGGCTCGGCCCACGCGCCGTCGGCTGGCGCGACACCGACATCGACCAGTGGCTCGAACAGCGGCCAGACGCGTCGCATTGAACTGCGCTCAAGCGGAGAGGGCAATCGCGGCCTTCAGCACCAGGCCGGCTAGCCACACCGAGAAGACGATCCGCCCCCACTTCCAGGTGGTGAACCAATAGCGGTTGTTCAGGCAGATTGCGCGATGCAGCCGGCTGAAAGCGGCCAGGACGCAGACTGCAATCATGGTCGGGCCGAACACGCCCGTGGCCGCGGGAATCTTCGCGAGAGCAAGGATCCAGGCAGCGGGCCACACCACTGCGTCGATCGCCGACAGGCACTGCCGGCCAGTCCAGTACGGCGCATCAGGCCGCGCCGGGCGCATCACGACGAACCACATACAGACCTCCTGTCGACGGACACATCGTCCACAGGCAAGCAATGACGCAATACCTGTGGCGCGATTGCACGGGATCGGCGCCTAACTTTGATACTGCACGGCAACCTTTAGTAAACGTTCCGTCGCGTTCGACAACGGGCCGCATCGCGTTCATGCCAAACGATCCCGCCTGGACGCCCGCGCGGCCTCAGAAGGTCCGAAGCGATCCAATTCCTATGGGTGAGGCAGCACCCTGAAGTGTGGGAAGACGCCATCGATGCAAGCGCGCGAAAACCTTTTCACCTAACGAACATCGGTAGTGCAACGGGTCATCTGGAACGTTATGGGACAAGACAGTGGTGCGCCTATCCGTAACTGTCGTCACATTTCTGATACAGCCGTGTCGTGGACACGATCTGCCGCGTGAACTGGAATTCGCCAGCGGCCGCATTTGCGCGCCGCCCGAATAGCCGCCCTCAAGAGCGGCCCGACGGCCGATTGGCACGTAGGAGATAGGGATGAGCGATTGGCAGCCGAGCGACGCCCCAGCGGCAATAGACCAGGACCCAATGCAGGTCTCACACCGACGCCGCGACAAAGTTGACGAGCCCGCAAGAGCCCTCGGGCCCAAACGAGCCGCGCTGCACGCCCGACGCGCGCGAGCCGCGCCGACGTGCATTGCCGCGCCGCAGGGCACCTGCCTGCTTGCGTGCAAGGACGCCAGCGTCGCCTTCGCGCTGCACCCCACACATGCCGGCCTGCTGATCGAGCGGACTCAGTGCCAGCCGATGGGCGCGCGCCTTGTGCAGACTCTGCTCTTTGAGACCGTCAGCCGTTTCGAGCGCTGGTGCGACGCCGAGCCAACTCGCTTCGACGAACCCATGCTCTACGAGCAGCTTCGCCGAGAAGGTCATGAAGCATTCGGCAGCGAACGGTGAGCTCTTCAGTCTGGCCGCGCTCGCTGGCGCGCCTGACTACGGCGCCCGCATTCTGGACATCCTTCCCGAGCTAGGGGACGCCCTGACGGCCGACGTCGCAGTCGATCTGTTCCGCCAGGTTCTGGTGCTACTCGGCGCGGACGCAGGCGTGTTCATGAGCTTTGTGCGCGACGACGCAACCCGGGCCTCCTACCGGTCCCTGTTAGTGTGCGACCCGATGTGGGCCTCTGAGTACGCCCGCCGCAACTGGTTCGAACGAGATCCGTGGCTACGCCACGCCACGCACGACACCGAGCCCGTGCTCGTCAGCCAGCTTCTCCTTCTTCCTGCTGAAGAGGAATTCGCCAGGACCTCCGCCACGCTCGGCTTCGCCTCGGCCGTCATTGCACCGGCACCCACCAGCGCCGGTTCCTCACGCGTCGGCGTGCTCTGCCTGGGATCCCATAGCCCCTGCTTCTTTGATGACGAGGGGCTTCGAAAGATTCGCGTCCTCGCCCGCGCCCTCGCCATGGAACTGCATCGGTGGCTGCAGAACACCATTCGCAACGAGCTGCTGGCCAGGTCACGCGTCACTACGGCAGATCTGGAACTGCTGAGGCATGAAGAGGCGGGTCACTCCAGCAAGGTCATCGCCGCACAAATGAACATCGAGCCCAAAACCGTCGACTGCCGATTCCAGCGCATCAGCGCCAAGTTGGACGTACCGGATCGCAGGACCGCGGCACGCGTCGCCAGGCTCTACGGATTGTTCGACCAACCTGGCACACGGTAGGACGCGCGCCACAACCTGCACCGACCCTTCCCGCGCCGCTTGGCTCCTAAGCCTCGGAGCTCCAAAGCCCATCCTTGCCGCACCATTCATCGACGACAGTGGCGACGGACTCGGGAGCTAGAGAGGGCAGCGCGACGAGCTTGGGTTCCTTGCTCCAACTCTCAGCTTCCCTACAGTGCTCGACGTAGCCAGTGATGATCTCCGACAAGGCCTCGATTTCCTGGCCCGAGCTGGACAGTTCCCGCCATCGCTCGAGGACTGGGGTATCTGGGCGCATCGTCGACGCAGAGATGGCGGCGAGCAGCTGTCCGGTGCCTGCCCCTTTTGACCTTAGGCAGTCGCTCCAGGCGTTTGCGCGCTCACGCAACGGCACGACGAGCCTGGCCCCGCTGGACCTCAGCAGCGCGTCGCGAAGCGCTGGCGGCAGCACCAAGGTTCCAAGGCCGCACAAACTGACCCTGACCCAAACGGGACGCCGTGGATCCAGCCTTCTCATGGCGTCGACCAGTGCGGTCTCGAAGGCGGCCTGGGCGGGAGGCTTGTCACCTGCCAATGTCAAACCAGGAACGAGACGCTGGCCTGCCATGGCAGGCAAATCGATCACTTGCTCACGGCGCTTGGACAGCCGGTTGACGACCTTTGACATGCCGCTGACCGGCGGCGCGACGAGCGGCCGGAACGTCAGTGCTCGTGGCAACACATCCAGGCCCGCGGCTACCCAGCGGCGGTAGCTGGACCAGCCGCCCGCCAGAACATCCACGACGTAGCCCGCAGACCTCAGCGGCTCGGCCCAGATCAGGCTGTCCAGGCCGCCGCGGTCACAGTAGACCAATAGCTCGGCACCCTTCTGCAGGTGACCGATCGAGCCAGAGAGCAGATAGGGCAGGACTGGCCCGGCCTCTCGGACTCCGATCGACGCCGCAACCCAGCCCGTTTGGCGGTCGCCGGTACCGACCGGCACGTTGACCGCGCCGGGTATGTGGTCCTCCTGGAACGCTTCGGGACTTCTTGCGTCGATGACCAGGGCATAGGACCTGAATTCCTGAACCTCGATCTGGTGCGGATGAACCAGTGCGTCAAGGGACGCCAAGGGCGTGCGCATCTTTTGACCTGCAACCAGCAGTGCTGGAAATCGGCCCGAATCCAGCAGCGGACCGAGTGGGTTTGACTTCTAGATTGACTTCATGGCTCCCAACGAGCCGCCACGGGATGCCCCTCCCAAGGCTCCCAACTCTGAGGTTAGTTGTGATGTACCCGATCCGGAATGTAGACCCGTCACGCGACGGTGCCAAGCCGAACCGACGTGCCACTCGTCACAGTTTGGCAAAGCCGCTGACAGCCTTGCTAACGCTCAGCATCAGCGTGGCACTGCTGGCGCCAGAGCGCGCACACGCCGTTGATGGCTGCGTGGTCTTGCTGTGCTTGGCGGCGCCCAGCTGGCGCAACATTTCTGAATGCGTGCCGCCCGTGCGGCAGCTGTTGCGCGACCTGGCTCGCGGCCRCCCCTTTCCGAGCTGCGCCATGGGTGGCGCCGGCAACACGTCCAGCCATGCCTGGGCTAGCGCGCCCGGCAATTGCCCCCAGCAATACACCCGCGTCTACCAGGGCCCAAACGAGCCGATGTACAGCTGCGATTTCAGCGGCTCGATTTCCGTGTCGGTGCAAGGCGCCCCTTTCACGCGAACCTGGTGGAGCCCGACCGGCGACTCGGTGACCGAGTACAGCACCGCAGCAAAGAGCCACCTGGGCAGCTGGGACACCCGTTTTGACGACGACTACGCCGCTTGGCTGGCGGCGAATCCGGCGCCTCCGGTTCCCACACCTTGAGACACCATCATGGACGCGCCCGCCTTCCTCGCCCTCGCCATGACCTGCGCACCTGGCGTCCACGCCAGCACTTCGCAGGCGCTCGTCAAGGTCGAGAGCGACTTCAACCCCTGGGCCATCGGCGTCGTCGGTGGCCAGCTGGAACGACAGCCTCGTCACCAGGCCGAAGCCTTGGCTACGGCCAGAGCGCTCCAGGCCAGCGGCTGGAACTTCAGCGTCGGACTGGGACAGATCAACGTCCGCAACTTCAGCCGGCTCGGCCTGACGCTGGAAACCGCGTTCAACCCCTGCGCCAACCTCGCGGCGATGCAGTCAGTTCTGACCGACTGCTTCGACCGGTCCAGCGCTGCCAAAGGGCACCAGCAAGCGGCACTGCGACGCGCGCTGTCTTGCTACTACAGCGGCAATTTCTCGACGGGCTTCCAGCACGGGTACGTCCACCGCGTCCTCACGGCATCCCGAGAAGTGCCAACCCTTTCCCCCGCCCCCACGTCACCTGCCATGCAACCCAAGGAGAAGACATGAACTGCATCAACCAAGCCAAGCGTGCCGCGCCCGCCATGGCCATGCTGGTCCTCGCCACGGCCCAGAACATGGCCGTGGCCCAGGGCTTTCAAAAGGTCAACACCACCGTGACCAACGTCAGCACGATCCTGGTGACCATTGCGGTCGCCGTCGTGACGATCGCGATCATGTGGGCCGGCTTCAAAATGATCTTCCAGGGTGCCCGCCTGGCTGAAGTCGCCAATGTGCTGATGGGCGGCACGCTGGTCGGCGGCGCCTCCGCCTTCGCAGCCTTCATCGTCAACTGACGCCGCGAAAAGACCATGCAAGGCGAAGCCATCTACAAGGGCGCCACGCGCCCCGCGATGAAGCTGGGCATCCCCCTGGTCCCGCTGGTGGTGCTGTTCGGCACCGGCATGCTGCTGATCATGTGGGGTGGCACGCTCCTCAGTTGGTGGATCGCCCTTGCGGTGGTGCTCGGCATCTTGCCGACCTTGCTGTGGATGCGCTTCGTCACCGCCAAGGATGACCAGCGCTTCCACCAAATGTTCGTCGCCTTGCGGCTGCGCCAGCGGGATCGGAATCACCGTCTCTGGCACGCCCGCAGCTATGCGCCCAGCCACTACAGGGGAGCACGCAATGCTCGACATGTTTGACGGCACGCCCAAAGCGGCCCGGGTCGCCAACGGCCGCGCCGCACGGCCGCGACTCTGGGCCCAAGTTCGCAACGAAAATTCGCTTGCAGCCTTCATCCCCTTCTCGTCCCTGGTCACTACGCACGACGTCATCACCCGCGGGGGCGACTACCTGCGGGTCTGGCGCCTCGACGGCGTGCACTTCGAGTGCAGCGATCAAGACCGCCTGGCCGAGCGGCACGAGGCTCTGTGCAGCCTGCTGCGCAACCTCGCCGGTGGTCAGTGGGCCATCTGGACCCATCGGCTGCACCGCTATGTGGTCGACGCCCTGCAGGATCCCCAACAGCCGGGCTTCGCCCAGGACCTCTCGCGTGCCTATCAGGCGACGCTGGATCAGCGCCCCATGATGAGCAACGAGCTCTACCTGACCCTGGTCTACCGCCCCAACGTCTCCAAGTTCAGCCGCGCGCTCCAGCCCCGTCAACGCACCCGCGTCGCGATCGCCGAAGCCCAGGTCGATGCCCTGCGCGCCATGGAAGAGCGGACCGCCCTGGTTGATCGCGTACTGCGAGGGTTCAGTCCGAACCTCCTTGGCGCCCGCCAACAGGGCAGTCGCGAATACTCCGAGGTGGCCGAGTTCCTCGCCTACCTGGTCAATGGCCGCTGGCGCGCAGTCCCTCTCACAGCCGGTCCGCTCTACCGAACCTTGCCCACCGCCCGCCTCAGCTTCGGCGGCGACAAGCTTGAGCTGCGTCACGGCGATGAGCGCCGCTATGCCGCGCTGGTCGACATCAAGGAGTACGCCGACGCCGTCGAGCCAGGCGTCCTCAACGCCCTCCTCTACGAAGGCAGCGAGTTCATCGAGACTCAGAGCTTCTCCATCCTGCCGCGGCGCGAGGCGATGCGCGCCCTAGAGCTGCAGCGCGACCAGCTGATTGCCAGCGACGACGTCGTGGCCAGCCAGATCGCTGAGATGGACGTGGCATTGAACGAGCTCGGCGATGGCCAGTTCTGCATGGGCGAGTACCACTACTCCCTGGTCGTGTTCGGCGACAGCGTCATGGACGCGGGCCGGCGCGCAGCCAAGGCCATCGGCGCCGTAGGCGAATCTTCCAGCCTGCAGCTGGCCCCCGTGGACCTCATTGCAGATGCCGCCTGGTTCGCCCAGATGCCAGGCAACTGGCGCTGGCGCCCCCGGGAAGCCAAGCTGTCCTCACGCGCCTTTGCTGCGCTCTCCAGCGCCCATAACTTCGCCTGCGGCAAGCGAGACGGCAACCCCTGGGGTGAGGCCCTGGCCTTGCTGCGCACGCCTTCCGGCCAGCCCTTCTATCTGAACCTGCACAGCAGCCCCGATGACGAGGACTCCGAGGACAAGAAGCTCCCCGGCAACACACTTCTGATTGGGTCGACCGGCGTGGGCAAGACGACGCTGGAAATGTTCCTGCTGACGCTGACGCGCAAGTGGCAGCCCGCGCCGCGCCTCGTGCTCTTCGATCTCGACCGCGGCTGCGAAATCGCCATCCGTGCCCTGGGCGGGCGCTACTTCACCCTCGAAGCCGGCAAACCGACCGGCTGCAACCCACTGCAGTGGGAAGCGACCCCAGCGCGCGTCCAGTTCTGGGAGCAGCTCATCAGAACTTGCGTCGCAACGCCGGCTATGCCGCTGATGCCCAGCGACGAGAGGGCCATTGCGCATGCGATCCAGTCCGTCGCCCTGATGCCTCCGGCACTGCGACGCTTCTCGACGGTCCGGCAGAACCTTCCCAAGACCGGCGAGAACAGCCTCTTCGAGCGCCTCGGGCGTTGGTGTGAAGGCGGCGCCCTCGGCTGGGTCTTCGACCAGGCCAATGACCGCCTGCAGGACCTGCACCAAGCCTCGGTTATCGGCTTCGACACCACCGAATTCCTCGACCTCCCAGAGGTCCGCACGCCGGTCATGATGTACCTGCTGCAGGTCATGGAAGAGTTGGTCAACGGCGAGCGCCTGATCTACGTGATCTCCGAGTTCTGGAAGGCACTCGACCACGAGATCTTCAGCAACTTCGCCAAGCAGAAGCAGAAGACCATCCGCAAGCAGAACGGCCTGGGTATCTTCGACACCCAAAGCCCGTCCGACGTGCTGCGCCATCCCATCGGCCGCACGATGGTCGAGCAGAGCGTCACCAAGATCTTCCTGGCCAACCCCGAGGCGGTGCGCGAGGAATATGTCGACGGCTTCGGCCTCAGCGAGGCCGAGTTCGAGATCGTCCGCGGCCTCAGCGCCCAGGGTGGCCGTCGCTTCCTGGTCAAGCAGGGCCAGGCCAGCGCCATCTGCGAGCTCGACCTCGCCGGCCTGGACGACTTCATCACCGTGCTTTCCGCCACCACGGACAACGTGGCCCTGCTGGACGCGATCCGCGCACAGCATGGAAACGATCCGTTTCAATGGCTTCCAGTTCTCCTCAGCGAGGTACAGGATCGCAGGCTTCGTACCGTTAGGAGAGCCGCATGAAATGCGTCCTGAACTTCCTCGTCGCAGCAGCAGCGGTCCTGGCATCGGCCACGGCCCAGGCCCAGTTCGTCAAGGGCAATGAAGCAGTCAAGGCGTTGCCAAACGGCACCAAGCAGGTGGAGACGCCGCCGCTGCCCTTAGCTGGTCAGGCAGCGAAGGTGAAGCCATGCGCCATCGGTGCGGGTTGTCAGTCCGGGCCATTGCACATGGTCGAGACGCAGTCGGGTCTGAAGGAATGCACTGAGCCTTTTGCTCGCGAAGGCACATGCCGCGATTCAACCTACGGCTCTCAGAAGGTTTCGCGCCTCTGGATTGCCAAGAAGGGATCGACGTGGATGTGGTGCCAGTTCCCGGATTTGTCCAGCGTTTGCGCGGACATGAACGCTCGCCCCCCGCTCAACCTGCCTACATCGGCAGTCCAGTAGGAGATTCGCCATGTTCAATTGGGTCGGAAATCAGCTGACTACGGTGCTCAACACTTACGTGCTGAACGTCGTGACGGCCCTCATCGCGGCCATCACGCCGATCGCGCTAAGCGTGATGACCATCTGGGTGCTGATGTACGGATGGGCCGTCCTTCGCAATGAAGTCTCCGATCCTCTTCCTGCGTTCGTGTGGAAGGTCTTCAAGATTGGCCTGGTGCTCGCGGTCGCCCTGCAAGGCAGCTTCTACATCGGGACAGTCGCGGACACCGCTAACGACCTGGCTATGGGTGTAGCAACAACGTTCCTCCCGGCAGGCGTGAGTCCGACAACGGTCACGACACCGTACATGCTCCTCGACAACTTCAACGATGAGGCCAGCGCGCAGGTAGCGGACATCATGAAGAACGCGAGCATGTTTCGGCTGGATCTCGTTCTTGCAGCGGTCATCTTCTCTATCGGCTCGATCGTCTTCCTGTGCATCGCGCTATTTGTGGTGACGCTGTCGAAGGTGTTCTTGTCATTTGTGATCGCGGTCGGCCCACTCTTCGTGCTCTGCCTCGCGTGGCGCCCTACTGCGCGCTTTTTCGACAGCTGGCTTTCGATGGTCCTCAACGTCGTCGTGCTGACTTGGTTCGCCTTCTTCGCTCTTGGCCTAAGCACATTTCTCGGCCAGCAGATCTTCCTGGCTATCAAAGCCGGCGGTGGCTTCTTGGGTGTGAACTTCAACGTCCTGGGCGAGGCAATCCGGTATTGCATCCTCATGATCCTGATGGCGATCATCTGCTTCCAGGCCCCCAGCCTCGCCTCAGCCCTAACAGGCGGTGCAGCGGTTCAACAGGGCATCCAGATGATCCAGAACGCGCTGATGGTCGCAGGTCTGCGGTCACCGTCGCGGTCCGGCCTCGCCGGCGCAGCTGGAGCCGCAGGTGGCACGGTCAGGGCCGGGACTGGCATGGCCTATGCCGCCGGGCGAGCGACTGGCGCCACCGCATCAGCAGCGAGGAACCTCGCCTCTGGAGCCATGGGTGGGCGGGCCAGCACGGCTGCCAATGGATCGCAGGTGCCTGCCTACAAACGCGCTGCGATGCGCGGCCGTTCGTCCAATCAGTAGTTCGCAAGGAGCACTGCCATGCAAGTTCGACTCAAGCTCGCCGCTGTCGCCCTCATCGCCTCAGGTGCGACGGGCGCCAATGCCTCCGGCATCCCGGTGATCGACATCGCCAACCTGGTCCAGACGATTCAACAGGTGATGAACGACATCACCGAGATCAACAACCAGGTGCAGCAGATCACGCAGCTGCAGGCACAACTCAACAGCATCAATGGCGCCCGCAACCTTGGCAACGTCTTCAACAGCCCTGTGCTGATGAACTACGTCCCTGCGAGGAGCTTCCAGAAGTTCAACGCCATCAGCCTCTCTGGCTACTCCGGCCTGACGAGCACCGCCAAGGCGCTGCGCGACACCGGAATGGTCTACAACTGCCTCGACCTGCAGGGCACCGCGCGCACCAGCTGCCAGGCCGCTCTGGCCCAGCCCTATCAGCACAAAGGGCTCCTTCAGGACGCGATGACCTCAGCGGCTGGCCGACTGTCCCAGATTCAGGCCCTGATGAGCCAGATCAACGCCACTCAGGATCAGAAGGCCGTCCAGGAAATCCAGGCCCGCATCGGCGCCGAGAACGCCCTGCTCGCACACGAGATGTCACAGCTGCAAATGGTTCAGGGCATGGCCGACAGCGAGGACCGCATCGCCCGGTCGCGCGACCGCGAAAAGCAGTACGAAATGCTCAATCGCACGGGCAAGGTCTCGACCTATCTGCCCTGAGGCACGACTCGCCCCCTACCCAAGAGAGGTCTACATGAGTGCAATCCTGGTGCCAGGATCAGCTGCCGCATTGCCTGATCGATCCACCGGCAAGCGCGGTCGATCTGACGAACCCGTTCCGCTCGACGCGAACCGCGCGTGGGAAGTCGACCGCGTAGAGGTGCTTGAACGCTCCGAAAGGCGAGCCTGGCGCGTCGCGTCCGCTGGCATGGCCCTCGGGTTGATCGGCATCGCGGCGGTTTTCGCGCAGGGGCCGCTGCGCCGCGTCGTCGAGATCCCGATCGTCGTCGACAGGGTGACCGGCGAAGCGACGGTGCAACAGCGGCTCGACGTCGAAACCATCCCACCGCTGGAGGCCCTCGACAAGCACAACCTGGCGACCTTCGTGCGAGCCCGAGAGGGCTACAGCTGGATGTTCCTGCAACGCGACTTCGATCAGGTCGCTCGCATGGCCGTGCCAAGCGTCTTTGCCGGCTACAACCGGCAATACGAGGGCGACGGGGCGCTGCAAAAGAAGATTGCTGGCAGCGAGGACTGGCGCATCAACGTCATCGGCGTGCGACTGGCGGCATCCGGCCGCCCCGGCAACCAAGGCGAGGCGACGGTCACCTACGAGAAGGTCGTGAGACTGGTAGACCGCAACCTGCCCGAGGTGAAGACACGCCATGTGGCGAGCGTCGTCTTCCAGTACCAGCCCAAGGTCTTCGCCAAGGAGCAGGACCGCCTCGAGAACCCGTTCGGCTTCGTCGTCACGGCCTACAGGTCGGACCCCGAAATCAACACCGCACCGCAAGAGGTCAAGCCATGAAGTGCCTGACAGCCTGCAGCCTCGTCTGCACTCTTTTTGCTGCGATTCCTTCTGGTGCAGCGACCGACCCGCGCCTGCGCGAGGTCGTGTATGACCCGGGGGCCGTCGTCACCGTGCCCGTCAGGCGTGGCGTCGTCACCGTCGTCTTGCTGGGTGCAGACGAAGCCATCGCCGATGTCGCTGCAGGCCTCGGTGGCGACTGCGCCAGCGTCGATGCAGCCTGGTGCATCGCAGCCCAGGCCGGTGGCAGAACCCTGTTCGTCAAACCCAAGGGCGCAGCCCATGCCGCCAACACCCTTGCAGTGGTGACGGACAAGCGCATCCACAACTTCAAGTTCGCCGTCCAGGCCGACGGCGACACGACGCCACCGATCTATCGGCTCGTCGTGAAGCCTCCCGTCCCGCCTGTCCAGCGCCGGCCACCCGCCGATCTCGCGCAGCTGCTGCCCCTTGCGCCTCTCCCTGCTGCACCGAGCCCCGAACAGATCGTCGCCGAGCGCCTCAAGGCCAAAGCGCTGGTGATGAACACCCAGTACGCCATTGCAGAAGGCCGCGACTCTGAAGACATCGTGCCCACGCTGGTTTTTGACGACGGCCGCTTCACCTATCTGCGCTTTCCTGGAAACCGGGAAGTTCCAGCTGTGTTCCATTTCCTGGGAGACGGCAGCGAGGCCCTGGTCAACGCTCGGATGGAGGATGACCTCCTCGTTGTCGACCGGGTCAGCCGCCGCCTGATGCTGAGGGCGGGGTCGGCCGTCGTCGGCCTGTGGAACGAGGCCTTCGACCTGGACGGCGCCCCGCCCATCGACGGCACGGCGGTGCCTGGCGTGCAGAGGGTCCTCAAGACCGTTCAGGCCAATCCGGGCACTGCACGAGGAGCAACACCATGACTATGCCCGCACGTGCCTCCTCAGATGAGGCTGACCTCGGCGCCAGCACCCTCCATGACGACAGCACGTTTGCCGCCCTCCCCGGCGAGCCTGGCATCCCCAATGTCGCCGCGCCGCGGCGGATGCACTTTTCTCGCAAGGGCTTGCTGGCAGTCGCCTTGCTCGGAGGCTGTCTGATCGGCCTGTCCGCCTTCGGTATCCAGCGATTCGCTGCCTCGGGCAAGAAGGCCGACGCGGAGTCCAAGCTTGCAGGCGACAAGCCCATGGCCGCGGCGGCGGAGCCACGCAAGCTGGACATGCCCGCATCGCCGGCCTCGGACATCGCCCGCTCAGCATTGCCTCGCATTCCCGCTCTGGAGGCAACAGACGCGGAGGCGGTAGAGCCCATCGGCGTACGCCGGACCGGAGCCGGCGCGCCCAGCTCCAAGAATCCCAACGCGGTTGCCCCCGAAGACGCTCCCGTCCTGCTGGTCAGCTCCCACGCTGGCGCCATGAATGGCGTGCCAACGGGGAATCGCCTCGACGGTACGACAAACCCCGGCCTCGGACAGCCAACGGGAGTCGATTTGAACGACCCGGTCGCGGCGACCTCACGGAACCTGCAGGCCTATCAACGGCAACTGCAGGGGATGCTCGACAACCTGACGAAGACGGCCGACCTTGCCACCGGCGCTGTCAACACAGGGGTACAAGGACTGCCGATAGGAAATGCGTCGTCGATGAGCATGCCGGGCGCGCTCCCCACTGCGTCCGCGTTGTTCGGCGGCCAGCTCCAGGGATCGGCCACGCCCAAGGTTGCCGCATCAACACTGGGCAACCGAAGCCTGACGCTGCCCAAGGGGACGTCGTTCACATGTGCGCTGAAGACTCGCGTCATCAGCGCGGCTTCCGGCCTGGTCGGTTGCCAGGTCCAGCGAAATGTCTACAGCGACGACGGTCGCGTGCTGCTGATCGAGCGCGGCTCGCACATGGACGGCGAATACCGGATCACATCGGTCCGCCCCGGCATGGTCCGCATCCCGGTCCTATGGACCCGCCTGCGCACGCCGCACGGCGTCACGGTGGACATCGACTCCCCGGCTACCGGAAAGCTCGGCGAGTCCGGCATTGACGGATACGTCGACAACCGCTGGTGGGAACGCATCGGCGCCGCCATGCTGCTCTCGCTGATCGACGACTCGGTGAAGCTGGCCATCCAAAACCAGTCGAGCGACCGGGGTGGCGACACCATCGTGCTGCCCAGCACCACGGCGAACACCAGCAAGCTCGCCGAAAAGGTGCTGGACAGCACCATCAACATCCCGCCGCTGATCTACCAGAACCAGGGCGGCATCGTCGGCATCTACGTCGCCCGCGACGTCGACTTTTCGTCGGTGTACGAGCTATTGCCCACATCGGGCGCACCGCGCCAGCAATGACATCATGGACGCGACGTGCCACGACACAGATCTCGCGGACTCGAGCTGGCGCGGTGACGCGACATCGGTTGTCGAATTCCTGCGACCTCTTCGCGAACACCTGAGTGCCCCCGGCGTCCTGGACGTTTGCGTCAATCGTCCGGGAGAAGTCCTCGTCGAGACGGAAATGGGTTGGGAGGCGGCGAGCTCGCCAGACATGACCTTCGAACGTTGCATGTCTCTGGCCACCGCGGTTGCCACCTATTGCGATCAGCAGATCAACCAAGAGCGCCCGCTGCTGTCCGCGACCCTGCCAGGGGGCGAGCGCATCCAGTTCGTCATACCCCCAGCAGTCACGCGCGGAACGGTTTCGATCACGGTGCGCAAACCCTCCGCGGTGATAAAAGGGCTGACCGAGCTTGAACGCGAGGGACTCTTCGACAGGACGCTTGCATCAGCCCACGGCGATAGCGAGATGCTCCCTTTCGAAAGGGACTTGCTGGAACTGAAGACTTCAAGACGATTCGCCGACTTTCTGCGGCTGGCAACCATGCAGCGTCAGACCTTGGTCGTGAGCGGACGGACCGGCTCTGGAAAAACCACTTTTATGAAGGGCCTCGTGCAAGAGGTCCCCAAGCAAGAACGTCTCATCACCATCGAGGACGCAGCCGAGTTGGCTTTGCCGAATCACACAAACGTTGTCCATCTGTTCTATAGCAAGGACGGGCAAGGGACTGCGCGAGTCACGCCAAAGTCACTCTTAGAGTCGACGCTGCGCATGCGGCCAGATCGAATCTTTCTCGCCGAAGTCCGCGGCGACGAGTGCTTCCATTTCGTCCGTCTCGCTGCATCCGGCCACCCAGGCAGCATCACCAGCGTCCACTCGGGCAGCTGCGCATTGGCCTTCGAGCAGATGGCCTTGATGATCCGCGAGACCGGCGCCGGCGGTGGCCTGACCATGGACGAGATCAAACGACTGCTGCACCTCGTCGTCGACGTCGTCGTCCAGTTCGACCGCGACGAGCGCGGCCGCTTCATCTCCGAGATCCACTACGAGCCCCGCGCCCGCCGGCTGGGAGGAGGCGCTCATCAGGAAGCGGTCTCACCATGAGCACCGGTGCCGCCCTGCCCTTCTCGGCCTGGTCTGCCGGGCGCAAGCTTGCTGCTGTCGTGTTCGGGCTGGCAGGCTATACAGCACTGACCTGTGCGGCGGTCTACGTGGCTGGCGCGCTGTTCCTGATCCTGAACAAGGCCAACCCAAGCCAGGCCCGGCTCACAAGCATCGCCCACTACTGGCAGCTCTATGCCGGTGACCCGCCGCTGCGCAGGAAGCTGCAGATCGCTATCGGTACGTCCGGCGCAGGACTTCTCGTATTGCTTCCCATCGGCCTCGTGGCGGCCGCCCGGCAGCGGCGACCGCTGCATGGCGACGCCCGGTTCGCGACCGTCGTCGAAATCTCGCGTGCCGGCCTGACGGGTGGAGACCGGCCCGGCATCCTGGTGGGTCGCCACGGAGGGCGATATCTGGCCCTGTACGGCCAGCTCTCGGTGATGCTTTCGGCGCCAACTCGCAGCGGCAAGGGCGTCGGCGTGGTCATCCCCAACCTGCTGAACTGGCCTGACTCCGTGGTCGTCCTCGACATCAAGGGCGAGAACTTCGACACCACAGCAGGCTACCGCGCGGCCCACGGTCAACCGGTCTATGCGTTCTCGCCCTTCGATGACAACGCCCGCAGCCACCGCTGGAACCCGTTGACCGCTGTACGCGTCAGTCCCATGCACCGCGTCGGCGATCTGCTGATCATCGGCCATGTGTTCTTCCCGAACGACGGTAGTGGCACTTCGTCAGAAGCCTTCTTCAACGACCAGGCCCGCAATCTGTTCCTCGGCCTGGGCCTGGTGCTGCTGGAGACACCCGAGCTTCCTCGCACCATCGGTGAAATGCTGCGGCAATCCTCCGGCAAGGGCAGATCCCTGCGCGAGCATCTAACAGGTGTCATCGCGACGCGCGCCGAGGAGGAACGGGCGTTGACCGACGAATGCACCGACGCGCTGCAGCGCCTGCTGTCGAACTCGGACAACACCCTGTCCAGCATCGTCGCCACGTTCGTCGCACCGCTGACCATCTTTGCGGACGCCATCGTCGACGCGGCGACGAGCGCCGACGACTTCCACCTCGACGACGTGAGGCGGCGCCGCATGTCAATCTACGTGCGCATCCCACCCAATCGGCTGGCCAACGCGCGACCGCTGCTGAACCTCTTCTTCTCCCAGCTGGTCAGCCTGAACACCCAGCATCTCCCCGAGCAAGACCCGACGCTGCGCTTTCAGTGCCTGCTGGTCAACGACGAGTTCACGGCCATGGGTAGGGTCGGCGTCATCACCAACGCGGCGGCCTTCTTGGCCGGCTACAACCTGCGCCTGCTGACGGTCGTGCAGGCAATGTCTCAGCTGGACGCCGTCTACGGCGACAAGGAAGCACGCACCTTTGCAACCAACCACGGCCTGCAAATCCTCTACGCGCCGCGCGAGCAACGCGACGCTGACGAGTACAGCGCCATGCTCGGCCACTTCACTGAGCGCGCCACCTCTCGTGGCCGCAGTCGCTCCTTCAGCGGCCACAGCCACACGACGGTCAGCCGCAACGAGAGCGAACAGCGGCGCGCACTGCTGCTGCCCCAGGAATTCAAGGAACTCGGCAGCGAACGCCTGGTCGTCATCGTTGAGAACTGCAAGCCCATCCTGGGCGAGAAGATCCGCTACTACCGCGACAAGGCTTTCCGGGACCGGCTGCTGCCGCCTCCGATCGTGCCTGCAATGGATGTGGAGCTCCACCTGGCCCGCGTCCAGCAGCGCTGGCGCTTTGCTGACGACGAGTTGGAGCCTGGGGAAGGCATCGACATCGAAGCACTGGCCCACGACCTCGCCCAGCTGCCCGATCGACTTGAAGGCCAACCGGACCGGATGGCCGAGATCCTGCTCGACTTCTTTGGCGCCGATGGATCAGCGTCCACAAGTATCGGCGGCGCCATCGAAGCCCTTGCAGACGAAGACGGTGTGCTGATCGTCCAGCACGAGATAGAGCGCAACGATCAGCCCACCCGCGAAGCCATCTACCCCTGAAGGAGCACCGCCATGCGCGCGCCCATCCTCCTGAGCCCCTTCTTGCTGTCGTTGACGCTGCTGGCGTCTTGCAGCTCGCCACCCAAGCCGCCGACCGTTGACGAGTCGCGCAAGCGGCCCGTCAACACCGCCCTGGCCGTCGAGCTGCAGGTCTGCAAGAACGACCTTCAAAACACGCGCCTGCTGGCCACTGAAGCTGGTCGAATGGCCGAAACGTCTGCCGCAACCCTGCTCAATCTGTCGGCGAGGCAGCAGGCGCTTGCCAACCTTCAAGCGGCGGACCGACCGCAGGCCCAAGGCAACAGTGTCTACAGCGTGCGCTTCGACTACGGCAGTGCGCGCGTCGACATCCCGGCCGAAGTGGCTGGCGGATTGGTCGACGAGGCCAAGGGCGCCCCGCTCGTGATGCTCCGCGGGCGCACTGATGGAGTAAGCGACACCGCAACCGAGAGCCGTGTGGCGCGGGACCGCGCAACTGCGGTTCGAGACTACCTGGTCGCGGCCGGCGTTGAGCCCTCTCGCATCCGCGCCACCTACCAGCCGACCGGCGACTACGTCGTCGACAACGCCGGCCCCAGCGGTCGCGCCCTGAATCGCCGGGTCGAAATCGAGATCTACCGCACGCTGCCCCTTGCCGTGGCGGTCTCTACTCAACGCTGACGGTCCAACCAAGGAGTTCACCATGAGCGCCAGTACCTCCCCGGCCCGTGCATCCACCTCTCCCCGCGGTGGCACCGTCGAGCCAAGCAATCGGGCTTCGGTTGCGATCTCCCGGTTTCAGGCGATGCCGGATGAGCCCGGCGAGCGTTACGAGTTGCGCGACCCGTTTGCCGATGTCACCTATCGCGCCAAGACCTTCAGCGAGATGGCGGCCAAGGCCAACCAGCTGGGTAGCAGCCGCTTCACAGAGATCAGCGCCGACGGCAAGCGCACACCGATTCACAAGGCGGGCACGCAATGGCACCGCGGACCGCAGCTTGCCGCTCTTCCGGAAAGGCCCTTGGATCCCGGTCGAGATGACAGCCAGGCGGCGCAACAAACCCTAAAGGCACTGCCCACACAGCAGCCAACTGATCAGGTCGATGCCAAAGCGGTCGCCAAGATCGACGCCCACGCCGACCGGACGGCACTCGTAGCACGCCTCGAAGAGGCCCTGAAGGACCGCTACGTCATCAAGCGGGCGCCGGTCTCGATTGGCCCGGTGACCGTTGGCCATACGGAATACCGGTTCCGTGGCGACACGTCGCGCATTGCTTTCACGGAGTCGACGTTCAAGCTGGCCACCGACACCAACAGCCCGTCGGTGGCCAGATCCATGGTCGACGTCGCTCAGAGCCGCAACTGGAAGGGGCTGCGCGTCTCAGGCAGCGAAGATTTCCGGCGCCTGGTCTGGCTCGAGGCCACGGTGCGCGGCGTCAAGGCCGTGGGCTACGAGCCCAATGTGGGCGACCTCGACGTCCTCAAACGCGAGCAGCAGGCCCGCATGACCAACCACATCGAGCCTACGCGTGATGCGTCCAGCTCCACAGCATCCGCCCCCGCCGAAAAGTCGTCGGCCCGCGGTGGTGGCCGCAAGGCCGTCGTCGCAGCCATCGAGGCCGTCCTCATCTCCAAGGGGGTTCCAGAAGCCCGGCGCGCTGCCGTTCTCGCCGCCGCCACTGAGAAGCTCGCTCAGCGCACAGCCCGCGGCCAGGTGCCCAAGGTCAAGGTCTACGACCGGACTGCGGCCCCGAAGCACCCCGCCACCATGCCCGCACCTGAGGTCACTCGATCCCGCGATCGAGGAGCGCTTGCCCACGCCCGATAGCCATGTCGCTTTCCGCGCCGTCAGTTGCTGGGAACCCGTTCGAGCAGACATTCAACGTCAGTGGGCGCGTGATGAACGCGGCTCAGCCTGGGTTTGCAGAGGCCATCGCCCAGGCCTATGCCGAGCATCGGCGGCCGCGGTGTCTTTGCCGACCAGGTGGGGTCGAGATGTATGTCGCTCGACTCAACGACGGCTACATCGTCAAGCGCATGCCAGAGACCGGCAACCAGCATGCCCCTGAGTGCCCATCATTCGAGCTGCCTGCCGAACTGTCCGGCCTGTCACGCCTGCTGGGCAGCGCAATCGTGGAGGACCCGGTCAGCGGCGAGATCGCGCTGAAGTTGAACTTCCCGCTTTCGAAAAGCCCCGGGCGCTCAGCTCATTCGCGAGCTTCGTCAGCCGCCGGAGGCGTGGCCGTCCGGACGAGCCGACTTTCGCTACGGGGCCTGCTGCACTACCTATGGGACCAGGCTGAGCTGACGCACTGGCGACCCGCGTTTGAGGGCAAGCGTTCGTGGGGAACCGTGCGGCGTCATTTGCTCCGTGCCGCGGAACAAAAGATCGCGTGCGGCAACTCTTTGCTGGCAAAGCTGTACGTTCCCGAGGTCTTCGCAGTCGACGATGTGGAAGCCATCTGCGCCCGTCGGCGTGCCTCCTGGAAGGAGGCGGCGGCGCAGCCTGGCAGCCCCCAGCAGCTGATGCTGATGATCGCCGAGGTCAAAGGCATCGTCCCTGCGCTGCGCGGCTACAAGGCCGTGATCAAGCACGTGCCTGACGTTGCTTTTGCTATCGATGAGCCGCTGTACCGAGCTATCGGTCGGTCCTTCGGTCCAGACCTGGACCTCTGGAGCTCTTCGGCAGGCATCCGCCAGGTGATGGCGGCCACTTTCGGTCTGAACCCCGCAGGAAAACCAACAATCTTCAGGTTGTCCCTCATGCCAGTCACGAGGCAATGGCTGCCGGTTGCGACCGCGTTCGAGCAACAGCTGATCGAGGGCCTCGTTCGCGAGGGTCGTTCCTTTCGGAAGGTCATGCGGTATGACGTTGCTTTGAGAGAGCAACTCGCCAGCGTCGCGATGACCGACAGCGGCGAGCCAGCACCAGTTCTGTTCGCAGACGATGGCGTCGCTCGGCTGGGATATTCCCTGTGAAGTCAGTTGCAATGAGCTGCCTTGCCTTGCGCGACCGATCTGCAGCGGTTGCCGTCATCGACGGTGCGCCGCCGAGTTCACGCTGTTTGGCATGAAGCAGTCGCCGGCGCACTTGGCGGGCTGACGGCTTCATCGACCGGTGTCGAGGGTGCTGCGGTCGTCCAGCCTCGCTGCCTGCAGCTGTCGCCGTCAACTCGCGTCGGAATGTCTGCTGGTCGAAGCGCTGGAATGGCGCTACCGATCCTGAGCCGTCCTTCACGCGCTGAGCCGGAGGCAGCAAAGCTGTCATTAGGCCGATCGCGAAGCCAGATCTCATACCAGGCGCGGCGCGTTTCGAATTCATCGCAGCAATTTCGTCGCTCGCGGTGGCCGAGTAGCCCCATACCGGCGCACCACCCCCATCCCACTCGGCAGGTCGGGCGCGCCGCGGCCTCTAAGGCCGACTTTCCGTACGGAAAGTTTGCTCAAGCGCCAATGGCGCAACTAAGGTGCCCCTCGTACGATGGCGCACAGCCGGAAATAACGAGACCACGCCCAGGACGAGCGTGAGGATCGCGCCGACAAGGAGGACACCGTGGCGAACAAGAAGGGCAACCCGACAACACGGGTGATGAGCTATTTGGTACTCGCCCAGAGCGACTACTTGGCAGGAAGGCATTTGCTTCGCAATGACTATCTGGAACAAGGGGCGATGCTGGCGGCGACGGCAGCCGAGAAGTACCTGAAGGCCGTCATCGGCGTGGGTGGCATGGACAACAGCGACCACCTCTCCGGCACCCTTTACAAGCTGGTCCAGCGGTGCCAGCCAGAACTCTACGCTGCCATGGACATGGACTTCCTCAAGTTCCTTGAGAAAGCCTACCGGCTCCGCTACGCATCCGCTTCAGCTCCAGGTTTCTCCATCGTCGTCAACCAATATCGAACCCTTTTCGCAATCGACATGCTGATCGCGGACATTGACCAGTGCTTCGTCGTCGCCAGCGGCGAGAAGACGCCGTATCGCGCAAGTGTCGAAAGGGCGGACCCGCGCGTGCTTGAAGAAAACGTAGCGATAAGCCCCGCCCTCCTGCCGGCACTGGTTCGCCGGCCAAACCGGGTGCTCGACTACAAGGTCGAGGACGACCACCAAACCGTCTACGCCACGTACTCGACCGAAGGCGTGAACATGGCCGGCCCCTACTTGAAGCGTCCCGACATCACGCTGACGAAGAGCACTTTTTCGCTGTCCCGCGGTTGATCGGGTCCGAGAGCGGCGACCTCCCCAACCTCTCAACTGGTAGCTTAAAACGCTAGATATAGCGTTTGACTGCGCATTTACACACGCATATAGTGTTAGCACTCATGACAATAGAGTGCTAACAAAGCCTATTCGAACTCTGTCCAGCCCGTCTTGGCAACCCTGCCGCCGCTACCCAGCAAGGAACCGAATGACCGCCGTCGCCCCCCCACCTGTTGCCGCATCCGCGCCGGCCGGAGGGACCACGGGCACGTCATTCTCTACAACGGCGGCAGCGTCGAGCGCGCCGCCTGACCAGTTCCCGCCGCAGCGCGACGCGGAGATGGCGGCACTGGTGCTCGGCCAAGCCGCCCCGCGACAGTTGCTGGTCGTGGCGAACACTTTCACTGTTGCCCTCTACTCCCGAGCTACGGCCGCCGACGCCTGGTCACCGCTGTGTAGCGGTGACTTGGGTGACGCCACCAGCGCCGCGCTGAAACCATGTGCACCGAAGCGGCTTTGGTGGGCGAGTACCGATCAGGCGCCTTGGGCCGTACACGTCGACCAGCTCCAGCCGGTATCGGCGCCGAAGGCGCTCATCGCCCGCTGGATGAAGGCCGCCGACAAGGAGACTGGCCGAGAAGGCGGCGTCACGGATGCCGTGTATGAGGAGGTCACTTCACTCGCCGCTTGGCGCTGCCAGTTCTCCGGCTGCGGCAAGGACCTGAAGACGCACGGCACAGGGCGGGTGCGGATGCGGTCCAGCTATTTCGCGCACATCGTCGCTGCTTCACCGACCGGACCTCGGGGCTGCTTGGTTGAGTCCCGCCTGCTCGCCGACAACCCCACCAACTTCCTGCTGCTGTGCGATGAATGCCATCGCCTGATCGACAAAGTGGCGCCCGGCATCTACACCACGCCCGTGCTGCGGCGCATGCGCGAGGAGAGCATCGCCGAGGTGGACCGCCTGCTCGGTGCGCTGCAACATCAGGTGGCCGAGGTGATTGCCATCGTAGGAAACATCGCTGGCCAGCCACCTCAGTTCAGCATTCAAGACGCGCAAGAGGCACTATGGGGGCGCAGGCTCCGTACTCAGAGCAATAGCCCTAAGTGGTTTTTCTACCCCGGCGGGCAGCACCATAGCCCGCACCAGCCCGACTACTGGCCGTCGCTCTTCCGCACCATGAGGACGGACCTGCCGAGGCTTCAGGGTCTTCTGAACGGAACCAGCGAAGGCGGCGCGCCGCGACCCCGCCTCGCAGTGTTTCCGCTGCACTGCACCTCGGTGCTGCTTCTGGCCGGTCGCGTGCTGGGTGACATGGCTGGCACATCCCTGTTTCAGCCCCATCGCAACGTGCTGGATGGCAGAACGCGCTGGGCCTGGCCCGCTGATGCGCAACCCATGCAGCCAGCGGCTCTGACATCCCCTGGATCACCTACTGCACCTTCTTCGGCACCAAGCAAGTTCACGCTCACCGAATTGCATCCGCACACCGCCAGCGACGATGAGGCCTGCTTGGTCGTGGCGCTGACT
This sequence comes from Roseateles sp. P5_D6, assembly GCF_054049415.1. Lineage (NCBI taxonomy): Bacteria > Pseudomonadati > Pseudomonadota > Betaproteobacteria > Burkholderiales > Sphaerotilaceae > Roseateles > Roseateles sp. P5_D6. The sequence continues at coordinate 24,390 of NZ_JBFUMK010000025.1, forward strand.
TCAGCGATCTCACCTGCCCGCATGCCCTCAGGCTGCGCGACCGGCGACACCCTCACCCTGCCCACCCTCCTGATCGGCCCCGAACTGGGCAAGGACTGCATCCAGCAGCCAGCGGACCTCGAGGCCCTGGCCGTGACCGTGGATGCCGCAATGCGTCGACTCCAGGATGAATGGGGCGTCAAGCTGGTTCACCTGTTCGTGAGCGCGCCGGCCACTGCAACGCTGCTAGTCGGGCAAAAGATGCAGGCCCGGCATCAAGCGGCGTACGTCTGCCATGAGGCGGTCGGCGGGCCCGGCTCGGGCTACGCGCCGACGATTGAACTGACCTCCACGCATGTCCGCGAGCTGGTGTCTGGCCAAGGCCAGTCCATCGAGCTGCAGACCTGACCTCCGCCCCCGTTGACGTAGCCAGCCCAACCCAAAAGGGAGAACACCAATGACGACGAACCAGACGATTCTGTCGAAGCGGATCACCGAGGCCCTCACGTCGCGCCAGGAGGCCGCCCAATGGGAATCGTTCATCGCCACGATGCTCGAGAAGCTAGAGCTTTCGCCGGCACAACGAGCCAAGGCCGTGGAACGCTATGAAGAGCTGGCTCGGCACGTCGCACGCAAGCTCGGCGTTGGCGAAGTTGATGTGCATGTCGTGGTGCAGGGGTCGATGCGCACGCAGACGACGACGGCGATGTGGGGCAACACCAAGTTCGACCTGGACATCGTCGTGAAGCTGTCGTCAGCCCGATTCACCGCGCTGCGCGAGTCCGAGGAGTTCTTCCAGGCGTTTGGCCGCGCGCTACAGGGTGTCCCTGGCGCAGGCGAGCCCGAGCCAAAGAATCGCTGCTGGCGACTCCGCTACCCAGGCGAGCCCTTCTACTTCGACGTGACGCCCGCCGTTCCGCTCAGCGCCGGCATCACCGGGACGGACCTTCGCGTCCGCGATCCGAAGACCGTGTGGAGCCCCTCCAACCCTGAAGAGTTCGCTGACTGGTTCTGCAAGATCGCGGAGGGGCGCTTCCCCTTTCAACGGCAGCAGGTCGTCAACTTCACAGAGGCCCGGACGCAGGTGGACCCCGTGCCTACCGGGAGGGTTGGCATCGACGACATCCTGCGCCGCACCGTACAGCTGCTCAAGCTCCACCGTGACAACCACTACCGTGGCCTGCCCGACTATCGCCGTGAGGGGATGCCCATCTCGGTGATCTTGGTGACCTTGGCGACGTCCATCTTTCGCGACCTGCTGGCCAGGGAAGCCAACCGCTTCAGCAGCGCCATCGAAGTCGTCCTCGAGGTGGTAGATCGCCTGCCGAAATACATCGACCGTACCGGCACGTCCGTGCGGGTGATGAACCCCGCCCTGTCCCGCACCGTTGGCGAGAACTTCGCCGACCGCTGGAATGGCGACGGCGGCGTCCGCGACCGCGAGTTTCAGACCTGGCACCGGCAGCTCGTTGCCGACCTGGAAGCCCTCTTCGCGGACGAGCATTCCAAGAAGGACGAAAACCGCGTCAAGCGCATCTTCGGCGAGCACGGTGTGCAGGCCTGGAAGAACGGCCTCACGGCCGGCGGCTTGCTTGGCGGGTTGCTGAAGACCCTCCCGGCCGAACCTCGCTCGAATCCACAGAGCCCCGTGCCGACGGGCTCGAGGAACCAGCTTGCCTGACGACCCATCCAATACTGGACGAGGTCCGTTTGCCAACGCCGCTCAGGCCATCGCTGCCTGGCTGGATGGCGCTGGCTCTGAATACGCCGCGCGGGTCACCACGCCGGGGTCAGGGCGTAAGCCCTTCGCCTGGAAGCTGGTAGCCACCGCCGACCAACTGGGCGGCAAACCCGCCAAGCTCGTCCTGCCTTTGGATTTCCCGGCGCGGCCGGCCGAGGTTCATGTCGACCGAGACCTGTGCCTGGTCCTGCCGCACGTCGAGGAATCCGGCAAGGTGTGCCTCGGCTCGCCATCTAAGCCCGGCGACTACGAAAGCCCGGCGCACGCCGTAGCCGACACGTTGCGTGACTTTGAAGCGTTCCTCGACAAGTGCGCCGACTTGGCGTGGGTGAAGGCCGAGTTCCAACGGGAGCGCCTGGCCTACTGGGCGCGCTACTGCGAGGCGTACAAGCGCAGACGGGGCTTCCCTGCGCCCAGGGCCGTGCAGGCTGCTTTGGAGCCTTTCAAGGGCCATGCCGAGGGCAACCTTGCGGGCTACGCTCAAGGCAGCAAGGGGCAACGGAGCCTGCTGTGGCTGACCACCATGAACGGCGCCGACGCCAACGTCCTGGCGTATCGGCACAACTGGGCCAAAGGCACGCTGCAACGCGGCCACGTCTTGCTCGTAGAGATGCCCGAGGCCGCGAAGTGGACGCCGCAAGACTGGCCCCAGACGCTCGCAGACCTGGAACAGCAGGTAGCGGAATGGACGGACCACGAGCTGTCAGTCGTCTCCTGGATACGGGGGAAGAAGGACGACCAGCCAAAGCCGTTTTTGATCATCTTGGTCCAAGGCACGGTGGCCTTCGGCCTTTGCCTGGCGCCGCCGCTGGTGCCGTTGCTCACGACCGTGGGGCTGGTTCCGGTGGTCATCGAGCGAGTCGACGCAGATTGGGCCCTTGCCCGGGACCACGAGCTGGGGATCATCCAGCCACGTATGAAGAAGCGCGTCCTGATCCTGGGATGTGGCTCGCTCGGCGCGCCCGTTGCAGAGTTGATGGCGCGGGCCGGCGTAGGGAACATGACACTGGTCGACATGGAGTTCTTCGAACCCGAGAACACTTCCCGCCACCTTCTCGGCTTCACAGCGGTGAACAACAGCAAGGCGGTCGAGCTGGCGAGTCGGCTACGGAGGGAAGTCCCCGGCATCAACGTCAAGGGCCATTACGCATTGGCGTCCTCGTGGCTGGCGCACGGCATGCGGAAGGGTGACTTCGACCTGGTCATTGATTGCACCGGCGAGAGTTCGGTGCGCTGCCTGCTGGCGCAGCTCGCCACCGAGCATCTGGCCGGGGTTTCCATCGCGCACCTGTGGTTGGAGCCCTTCTGCGCGGCAGCCCACCTCGTGTTCCTTCAGCCGGGAGACAGGTGGCCTGGAGACGACCCGGCGGACACGCTGGTGAACGTCGCGGGATGGCCTGATGACGTGCGCGTGAGGCTTCCCGCATGCAGTGCGGGATTCCACCCCTATGGCGCATCGGACGTCTGGCAGGCGGCCGGCTTCTGCGTCGAGAGGCTGCTTGCGCACGTCGATGGTGACGTCGATACGTCAACCGTATGGACCTGGACTCGCGGGTCCGCGTACTTCGAGTATCTTGGTGTGGATGCACGCCCCGGCCCGCTGGTCCCCAAGACAAGGACCAGGTTCGAGAGCCAGTCGCTGGAGCGGCCATTTCCGGAGCTTATTCATGCCCAGAGGGCGGCCTGATGCGATTTGCCGGCTTGACGATGCCGATTGGACACTCGCCTTCACGGCCGCTGCTCTACGTGAGATTGGTGCACATGCACAGACGAAGCCGCACAGCAAGGAATCGGTGGGGCAGCTCTACTGCCGAGACCTGACGTCGGGTAGCCTCGTCATCGAGCGGGCGACTACCCTGCCTCGGTCGCGTGCAAGCTACGCCAGCGTCCAGTTCAACTCGGAAGCTGCAACGGCCGAACGCGCGGAACTGTTCAATGATGGCTGGCACTGTGTCGGGCTGTGGCACTCACACCCTGAGGCGTTCCCCCGACCGTCGTCGACCGACGCGCTCTTGGCGGCCGATCATGCTCGGGCAGCGGCGACGCACCTGAACGGGCTGCTGTTCGCGATCCTCGGAACGCGCCCTGTTCCGGATGGCCTCTCGGTCTGGGTGCACGACGGCTCCAAGTTCTGGCAGACACGGTGGCAGGGGGTGTGAGGCGTCGAGGCACTGACGTAGAACACACAGCCAACAACGCACGGCGCGCCTGCGGCATCGGAAGCGCTTGAGGTGCTTAGCCGTGGTTGGAAACTCAAGCCGGGCCCTCCGTGCGGAAGTGGTTTCGCCGCCCCGACCCGATACCTGTGGCCCACTGATCCTTCGCCGTCGCCAGCGGCGCGGAGCCGCTCGACTGCGCACGGTCACTTCAACGCGCGCAGGGCAATACCGGGCGGCCTGCTGGATGAGGCCCGCAGGCGACTATCCTCCCTCTCCAAAGGAGACGCCACAGAATGCGGAAGGTATCACCGCAGGACATCCGAGACGACTTTCGGCGGCAACTGACCGACCTGACGAACTTCTATCAAGCTGGTCTGGCAGCCCTTGGTTCGGACAAGGATCAGTCGACGTTAACCGAGCACAGCCTGCTGGCGGCAGCCGTGGCCTGGGAGGGCTTCATCAGCGACATGTTCATCGGTTACATCAACGTCGATGCGACCCGCTTCAAACAACATCTGAAGGACGCCTTCGAACAGCATCTCCAGACCCAAGAGAAGTCGAATCGATTGTTCCGAGCCTATGGCTCGCTGCAATTCCCTGCGCACCTCAGCAAACGTGACGTCCAGACGCTGGCGAACAGCTCGGGCAACAACATCACCTTCCCCAACTTCTCAGAGCTTGAAGAGCGGGCGGGCAGGTGGCTCGTGGCAGCCCACGCCAACAGGTTCGAAGGTCTCACAGGTCCCCAGAAGGCGCTGGTCGACGCAGTGATTGGCCTCAGAAACCACGTCGCGCACCGAAGCCATCGATCTGGCGAGGCCATGAACAGACTGCTTGCTGTTGGCGCGCTGCATGTCACTGGCATCAGACGCGGGGCCAACAACGTCAGCAATGTTGGCGCTTGGCTGAAGGCCGTCCCGGCTAACCGCAACGAGTCGCGCATCGTGACCATCATCCAAGCCCTCGACGTAGTCGGATCAGCCTGTTGAGCGTTTTGGACGAGTCCGAAAGCGCCCTACCCTCGACGAACGCAGTCCGCTCCAGCACCTCATGCTGCCGCCGCCAGGCATGCATCTGCCGGGCCACCAGCGCCCAGAAAGCTCGCGTGTGGCTCTTCTTCGTGGTACGGCAGAGCTCGTGCACCAGGACATAGTCCGCCTCAAATTCGACATTGCTTGAAGGGCAAGTCCTGGGGGTGCAGCAGTCGCTCAGCCATCGAAGGGTCGAATGACCGGTGCTGGCGGCAGCGGTCGCTGGGCCGCCAAAATTCAGCGTCAGCAGCCAGCCTGGAGCAGACGCTGCCGTCGTGACCGGCACGGTTGCCACGGCTCAACTACCTATGTCCACCATCCCACCATCCCAACATCAGAGCACCTGAGAGATCTGCGGGCTTACAGGCCCTCCACTTCGATCCCTCGCGCATCAAGCCACGTCTTACGGCGCTCGTAGTCGGGCATGGCCCGCTCCACGCGACGCCAAAACTCCGGCGTGTGATGGGGCTCGTAAAGGTGGGCCATTTCGTGCACCACCACGAACTCGGCGATGGCGGCGGGCAGCAGGATGGTCTTCCAGTGGAAGTACAGCAGGTCGCCCTTGCCGCACGAGCCCCAGCGGTAGCCCAGGTCCTGCACGCGCAGGCCGCCGGGGGCCACCTCCATGCGCGCCGCGTAGTCGGCCACCTTGGCCTCCAGCCAGGGCTTGGCGCGTGCGCAGTACCAGCGCACGAGGTGCTCGCGTCCATCGCGCACCAGCGCCTTGGGCATCACGAAGCGGCCGCCCACCAGCTTGACGGCGGCGTCCGAAGTCTCCACCAAGCGTAGCCGGTAGCTACGGCCCAGATAGGTCAGCCCCTCGCCGTCGGTGAACTCCTTGCGCCTGGGCGCACGGCCCGCAGTTTCCTGGCGAGCGAGCTGCTTGTAGACCCACATGCGCTTGCGCTGCGCGAAGTCGCGCAGCTTGGCCTCGGGAACTTCGGGCGGAGCAGACAGGATCAGAGCGCCGTCCCGGTCCACGGTGATCTCCAGCGCACGCCGCCGGTCGCTGCGGCGCACCTCAAAGCGCAGGTCGTTGAGCGTCAACGTGCTCATGCCTTTAACAGCCGTTCATGGTTCGCCCGCGCCAGCTCCATCAGCTTGTCCACCAGCGCCTCCAGCTGCGGCGTGGGCAGCAGACGCGACTTCATCAGCAGCTCGAAGACGCGGGTGTTCAGCGCGTCCTGTGCGGGCTGCCGGTTCGGGCGCCAGAAGTTGGGCACCAGCTCGACCGAGATCGTGTCCACCACCTCGACGGCCAACTCCACGAGCTTCTGGCGCTCGGCGTCCGTCAGCGCACGATCACCGGCCGCCGTATCCACCATCAGCCGCAGGAAGGGACCGTAGTGCTCGGGCAGGTCCGGCAGGCGGTCGTCGGCCGCCACATGGCCGGAGCGGATCTCGTCCACCAACCCTTGCAGCGMCTTCGTCAGTTCGTCCCACTGCTCCCCCAGTTGGGCCAACACGTCGCGCAGCCGCTCGCTGAGCTTACGGTAGGCGACAGGGTCCTGCTCCAGGTGCTCGCGGATGTGGGCGCGGATGGCGTGCTCCATCTCCGAGGCCTTGGCGCGTGCGTTGGGCTCACGGGCCAGCTTGCTGCCGAACTCGGCGTCGGTCAGCGACACCGGCGGAATCTTGGGGTCCACACCCATCGACACCACATGGTCGTCGATCAGCTTGCGCACCTTCGCCCCTACGTCCTTGCCCAGCACCGGCGTGTCACGGTAGCGGTTGCGCGAGCGGGCGTAGATGAAGGCCAGCTTCTTGGCGTCTGGCGCAAACGGCAGGCCCTCGGGCCGGGGCAGCACGACGTCCAGCGTCTGCATGAAGGCCTTGAGCTTGACCGCGAACTCGGCGCGCAGCCGCTCGTTGGCCAACAGCTCCACGCAGCCCTCGGTGTCCGCCAAGCTGTCGATGCCCCGGCTGCGGAACAGGTCCACCACGCGCAGATGCCGGTCGCGCAGGATGGGGATCTCGTCCCTCAGGCTTTGCAACGCACCGTCGATGTCCTCATCGGCATAGACCTTCAGCGCGTCCCGCAGGTGGTGGGCCAGGCCGTAGTAGTCCACCACGATGCCGAACAGCTTGCCGTGGCCGGTCCGGTTCACGCGGGCAATGGTCTGCAGCAGCTCAGCCTCGCGGATGGGCCGGTCCAGGTACATGACGCCCTCGATGGGCGCGTCAAAGCCGGTCAGCAGCATGGACTTCACGATCAGGAACGCGAGCGGGTCGGCCTTGGCCGGGTCGGCATGCACCAACGGCTGCTTGAAGCGCTGGATGCGCTGCTCCTGCGCTGCGCCGTCGGTCCAGGCCTTCCAGGCCGGGTCGTCGTTGTTGCCGCCCGAGATGATGGGCGCGAACTCGATGCGCGCCAGCAGCTCGCGCTGGCGCCAGGCCTGCACCTGGGCCTGCACGGCGGCCGGGCGTGCGCACAGGGCCTCGTCGTCCAGCGCCTTGTCCTCGGGACTCAGGCTTTCCGCCTCGGCCAGCAGCTCATCGCGCGCGGCAGCGAAGGCCGCCAGGTAGCGCACCACCGCCAGCCGGCTGTAGGCCACCACCTGCGCCTTGACGCCGTTGGGCAGGATGTGCGTCACGTAGTGGCGCAGCATGTCACGCGCCTTGTCGCGGATCAGGGCGGGCGCCTCGAAGATCTGGCCCTTGGTGGCGTACTTGGCCTTGATGGCCTCCAGCTCCTCGGGCGTGTGCTCGCGGAACAGGTCCTCGAACAGCTCGTCCAGATTGGCGCCGTCCTTCACCGCGCCATGCGCCGTGCGGCCCTCGTAGAGGATGGGCACGATGGCGCCATCGGCCTCGGCCTCTCGGATGGTGTAGCGGTCGATGAACTCGCCAAAGATCTCGTGCGTGCGCTTCTTGTCGCCCATCAGGATGGGCGTACCGGTGAAGCCGATGCGGGCGCAGTTGGGCAAGCCGGCCAGCAGCGCGGCCTGCAGGTCGCCGGCCTGGCTGCGGTGGGCCTCGTCCACCATCACCAGGATGGCCTCGTCGCCGTTCAACACCTCAATCGGCGCCGGCTCGCGCGCCTCCACGCGGGGCAGGTCTTCTGCCTTCAGCCCCGGCTCGCCGGCCGCGTCGCCGTTGCGCTGCTTCTGGATCATGCCGAACACGATGTCCGGCCCCTGCCGGCGCAGCTGGCGCTTCAGGTCGTCCGCCGACGTGGCACGCAGTACGTTCTGGCCGGTCAGCGTGGCCGTCTCCGAGAGCTGGCGTTCCAGGTCGTTGCGGTCGGTCACCACCACCACCTTGAAGCGCCGCAGCAGCGCATCGCCGCGCAGCTTGCGCATCAGGAACACCATGGTCAGGCTCTTGCCCGAGCCCTGCGTGTGCCAGACGATGCCGCCGCGCCGGTCATGCTCGCCGTCCTCGCGCCGCGTCTTGCCGGTGCGCAGGCGGTGGATGGCGCGGTTCACGGCGCGGTACTGCTGGTAGCGGCAGACCGACTTCACCACCTGGCCCTCGATGCTCATGAACAGCATGAAATGCCGAACCACGTCCAGCAGATGCGCCGGCCGCAACAGGCCGGCCACCAGCCGCTCCTGCTCGGACAGCTGAGGCTTGCCCAATGCTGTCGCCACCTCCGCCTCGCTGCCCTGGCCATCCGCGCCCACCACCGTCTTCCAAGCCGCGTAGTGGCGGAAGGCGGCGCCCACGCTGCCCACGCGCGCCTCGTCAAAGCTGGTGGCAATCAGCAGCTGGTTGGTGTGGAACAGCGGCTCGTTGCCCTCGTTGTCGTCCACCTCGCCGCTAGCACAGCGCTGGTTGCTGTAGCGGCGCAGCTGGTCCACAGCCTCGGACAGCGGCTCGGGGCAGCTCGGGCTCTTGCACTCCACCACCGCCAGCGGCATGCCGTTCACCAGGAGCACCAGGTCGGGCACGATGAAGGCCTTACCCCGGTTGAAGCCCGGCGGGCAGTCCACCCGGTACTGGTTCACCACGGTGAACTCGTTGCGCGCCGGGTGCTGCCAGTCGATGAAGTGAATCGTCTGGCCCCGGCCACCGTCCCAGCCGGGCAGGCCTTCCACCGTCAGCCCGGCCAGCAGCAGCGCGGTGGCGGCCTGGTTGGCCTCCATCAGCCGGTGGGCGGGGATGCGCGTAACGGCGCCCACCGCCTGAGTCAGGCGCTCGTCGTCCAGCCAGGGCTGGCCGGCGGCGTCCAGGTTGATGGCGCGCAGCTGGCGGCGCAGCGTGGCCTCCTGCACCACCTCGGCAAAGCTCGCACGGCCGGTGGCGGCCGGCGTGTCGACATTGCCCTGCACATGGCGCCAGCCCATGCCAAGCAGTTGCTCGACGAAGGGCCGCTCCACCTCTTCAAGTTCCCAGCCCATTCGCCTCCCTGGCTTGCGCTAAGTGTTGTCCGTGTCGGTGCCTGGGCTCTGCGGCCCCTCTGGCGCATCGGCGCCCGCCAGCTCACGCTCGATCTGCTCGATGCTTGGCAGGCTGCTCAGCAATTCCGGCGGCAATGATTCCACCAATTGATACTCGGCCACACCCAGCGGCTGGGCCTTGTCGCGCAGCGCGTACTCGGCCACCACCTTGTTCTTGCTCTTGCACAGCAGCAGGCCAATGGTGGGGCCGTCCTGCGGGTGCTTGACCTGAGCGTCCACGGCCGTGAGATAGAAGCCCAGCTGGCCCAGATGCTCGGGCTTGAACTTGCCGCCCTTCAGCTCGATCACCACGTAGCAGCGCAGCTTGAGGTGATAGAACAGCAGGTCGATGAAGAACTCGTCGCCGCCCACGTCCAGCAGCACCTGCCGGCCGACGAACGCAAAGCCGGTACCCAGCTCCAGCAGGAAGTCGGTGACGTGCTGGACGAGGGCGTTCTCGATCTCGCGCTCCTGCGCCTCGTCGGTCAGGCCCAGGAAGTCAAAACGGTAGGGGTCCTTCACCGACTCACGGGCCAGGTCGGACTGTGGCTTGGGCAGGCTGGCCGAGAAGTTGGTCACCGCCTGGCCACTGCGCTCCAGCAGGCGGGTCTCGATCTGCATCACCAGCACATTGCGCGACCAGCCATGTTCGATGGCCTTGCTCGCATACCAGCGGCGGGTCTCGGGCCCGGGCAGCTTGTCCAGCAGCGCCAGCTGGTGGTACCAGGGCAGTTGTGCAAGCACCTCTTGCACAAATTCGGCCTCCGGCCAGGCCTGGGCAAAGGCGCGCATGTACTTCAGGTTGCGCGGCGAGAAGCCCTGCATGTGGGGGAAGGCCGTGCGCAGGTCGTGCGCCAGCCGGCCCACCACCTTGGCGCCCCAGCCCTCGCGCGCCTGGCGCTCCAGGATGTCGCAGCCGATCTGCCAGTACAGCAGCACCAGCTCCTGATTGACGGCCAGCGCCGCGCGCTGCTGCGCGCCGTGGATGCGCGCCTTTAGCTCAGCCAGCCAATCGGCATAGCCTTCGGGTGGCGGGGTCAGCGAGGGCGGGCGCGGGCTGGTCATGGGGAGGCTGGGGTCAGCAGCGGGGTGACGCGGACGCGGCCGGTAAGGAGGTCATCCAAGAGGCCGGATTTCAACGTTCTCAGCTTCGACAAAGTGGATCCCTCCGTCCTCAGCTGTTGATCGTGATCGGAAAGAACCCTCTCAATCAAGGCTTGCTCGTTCGGTTCGGGTAAAGCGAAACGCAGCTTCTTGAGTGGAGCGATGGAAAGTTCAGCCCTAGTGGTGCCAACCTGCGCCAGACCAAGGATCTGCTGGCCCATGGGTGATTGGAGCAACTGCCCAAAATAGTCAGCCCGGATCATCGGTCCGGGTCGAAGTCGAGCCATATCTCGACTGATGTTGCCCACATAGTGATCAGGCACAACACCGATGCGCCCAATGGTTCCCTTGATCGACACAAGCACGTCTCCCGGTTTGACTCTGCTGCGCGAGTACGCGGCGTCGATTGATCTCGCCGTCCGATGAATGCCAGTGACGTAGTCGCCGAGTAGGTCCTTGATCGCCAGAACGGGTACTCCATCCGGAACAAAGGAGAAGACCTGCACGACGCCGTAACAGATAGGCGCGGCGACAAGGCTTTCCAAATCGGAGTCGTTCCAGCTCTTTGGAATCCAGCCCAGCTGAGATTCCTTGTAGAGGCGGGGCGCCTGGCTCTGCGGCGGGCGCAGTTCGCCGTTGGCGCCTATGCCTCGGGTCAGGAGGTCGTGCAGCAGCCCCTGCTTGACCTGCTTGAGCTTCTCAACGATAGCCTCGGTCTGGCGTATGGTGCTGTCGAGGGTGTCGAGAATCGCTGAGAGCATTGGTTGCTCATTCAGCGGTGGAAGTGGCACGACGAACCTGCGCACGATTGACGAACTCAGGCCGGCCATGATGCTGCCATGGCTCATCGAGGATACCTGCCGTCCAACCACGTTTTCGGCCTGAAGGACAGTCGTCAAGAATTCTCGCGTCACCAACTCCGGGTTGGGCTGAATCCGAAGTAGATGCGAGTCCATGAGGCCTGGCTCTGCACTCGGCGGAAATACGGCGCACTTTCCAACGGTCCCCATCATTGAGAGCACCACGTCGCCCGGGTGCAGCTCACATGACCGCAGTGCGTTGAACTTCGCGCTGGAAACGCGCCGATCACCTGCCAACCAATCGTTGGCAATCACATTCTCCTGCCCATAGACCTTTTGGCCATGCTCGACCATGTCCTCCCGCTTCAATTGGCTGCCGAACGGTCCAATCTTGATCGAGCCCTTCCATGGCCCAGCCAGCGACTCCACGGTCGCATGACGGAAGGACTCAGACATAGCTCAAGGCAGACAAGTAACCGCGCAAGGCTTGTGCGCCACGCTCGCGCTCGCACTCGATGCTGGTCAACGTCACCCGGTACTTGTCCCACCAGTTCTCGAACGCCGCCACCACCTGCTGCCGCTGCGCGCCGATGTGGCGCTCCAGGATCACCTCCATGTCCCGGCGCATCACTGCCAGCAACAGTGTGGCGGCACCAGCTTCGTCGAGCGCATCTACCGCCGCGTTCAGCCGCTCAGAGAAGCTTTGCGTCTTCTCCTTGATCTGCTTCTTCAGCACGGTGAGCTGCTTCTTCAAGGCCTTGAGCTGCTCCTCGTCCACCGCCGCTTCGGCCTCGTCGCCGTCCGGTTCGGCTTCTTCGCCATCCTCCGGCTTGTCGGGCACGGCGGCCTTGATCTGCCCGTCCAGTTCGGCCTTGCGGGCTTCCAGCTCGGCCAGGGCCTGGACGAAATCGGCCATCAGGAAACTGACGAGCTTGTGGTCCAGCGGATTGGCCTTGCTCTGCTCGTCGTCCAGCGCGGTCAGGATGCTGGTGCGCCAGGCGTCCACCACGCCCTTGGCGCCGCGCGCCATCAGCGTCATGAACTCGTACTTGGCGGCGTCCCAGAAGCCAGCCACGATGCCGCGCACCTGGAAGCGGCCGAGCAGGCCGACGGGCTCCAGCTCGGCGCTGAAGCTGTGCAGCAGCTCGGTGCGCAGGCCCACCATGCTGGGCTGGCCGGCCAGGGCCGTGATGCGCGGGCTGTGGGCCTGCCACCAGGCGGCGAAGGCGCTGCGCACGGCCTGCTCGCGGGCCAGCAGGCCGGCATTCGTCTCGACGGCGGGCTTGAGGGCCTGGCGGGTGGCCAGTTCCGGGCGGAAGTCGAAGTAGGCGGCGTCGCGGTCGACAAACAGCGCGGCCGGGTCCAGCCCGTGCGCGCTGAACAAGGCGGTCTTGGCCTGCACCTCGGCCTTGGGCACGCCGCCCAGCAGGTGGGCGCGCACGTCGTGCGGCTCGGGCGGCGGGGCGTTATCGGCGTAGCGGCGGATGTTGAGGTTGAAGTCGTTCTCGCGCAGCGTGGCGTTGGACACCAGGGCGCTGAAGCCGGGCACCTCGGCAAAGCTCTCGAAGGTGTTGACGATCTTCTCGATGTGCTCGGGCAGCAGGTGGTTCTGCGCCCGGCCCTCGAAGTATTCGCGGTCGGCGTTGATGAACAGCACGTGGCCCTGGCGCTCAGGCGGCTTGCCGCTTTCGTTACCCCGGCGCTGGCGCAGCACCAGCACGCAGCCGGGGATGCCGGTGCCGTAGAACAGGTTGGCCGGAAGGCCGATGACCGCTTCTAGCAGGTCGGCCTCGATGAGGGCGGCGCGGATGGCGCGCTCCTCGCCGCCGCGGAACAGCACGCCGTGCGGCATGACGGTGGCCACCATGCCGCCGTCGCGGGTGACGGCCAGCATGTGCTGCAGGAACATCAGGTCGGCCTTCTTGCTGCCCAGCGGCACCTGGCCGTACTTGAAGCGCTCGGCGGCGAACCGGGGCGCCCAGACGGACTGGCCGGCGCGGTCGGTGTCGGTGCTGCCCCAATTGATGGAGAAGGGCGGGTTGGAGAGCACGCGGTCGAAGCGCATCAGCTCGCCGTTCTCCACATGCTCGGGTTTCTCCAGCGTGTCTTCGTTGCGCAGGTCAGCGGTTGAGATGCCGTGCAGCAACATGTTCATCTTGGCGATGGACCAGACGGTGCCGTTGGCCTCCTGACCGCAGAGGTCGGCCCGGGTGCCGTCGCCGCCGTGCTCGTCGATGTATTCCTTGGCCAGGATGAGCATGCCGCCGGAGCCCACGCAGGGGTCGTAGATGCTGTGGCGCTGTTCGGGTTTGAGCAGGCGCACCATCATGCGCACGACGGAGCGGGGCGTGTAGAACTCGCCGCCCTTCTTGCCGGCGCTGTCGGCAAACTCACCGATCAGGTATTCGTAGGCGGCGCCGAGCAGGTCGGGGAACTCGAAGTCTTCATTGCGCAGGCGGTAGCTGCTGAAGTGGCTGATGAGCTGGCGCAGCTTGATGTCGGGGATCTTGCTCTGGCCGACCTTGCGCGAGAAGTCGATGTGCTCCAGCACCTCGGCCAGGCTGGAGTTGTTGGACTCCAGGCCGCCGAGCGCGCGGTTGAGGAAGCCGCCGACATCGTCATGCGCCTCGTTGACGAGGAACTGCCAGCGTGAGCTGTGCGGCACGTAGAAGGACTCGCCGTACCAGCGCTTGAGTTCGGCGTTGGCGAGGGCGTCAACGCGGCTGTGGCCGGCGGCCTCCTGCTGGGCGATGACCTGCTCGCGGCGCTGGTCGAACACGTCTGAGCAGCGCTTCAGGAAGAGCATGCCGAAGATGTATTCCTTGAACTCGGAGGCATCCATCTTGCCGCGCAGGATGTCGGCGGCTTTGAAGAGGTGGCGTTCGAGCTGAGAGAGAGTCAGGGGCATGGAGGCGGCAGGAACGGAGAGGCGGCGAAAGGGGCTTCGACGGGGCTGGAGCGGGCTGACCGGCGGTCTCGGGCGGTGGATTTCATCATGCCCTGCTGGCTGCCCGCCCGGGCTGGTCTGCGTGGGTTGCCGTTGGTGGCAACGGCATGGCTCGCCATGTGAGCCAACGCAGGGAAAAACTCGCCAACCAGCGGTCGCAGCACGATGCTCCAACGTGCCAACACGGCCACGGTTTGCGCTCAGCCGCGCGAACCGACGTCGATTGATTTCGGCGGCGTTGCTACTTCCGGCTCCAGGCGCTGCGGGGATATGGGTTCAAGCGACATGTCTCGCAGGAACGAAGCGATGGACCTTGCAAGGCTGCGGTCGGCCGCCTCTTTGGACATGGCAAGCGCCTTGCCCAACTCCTTCCAGGCGCCCACAGCTTCAGCCCTTGTTGCACTGGCCCGCAAGCCACTCTTGACTGCAGGCCTGCTGGTACGCAGTCGACCACCCTCCCCCGCCTTCACGCGCCACAACGGCTCGAAGTTCTGGCTTCTGCCCCGAGTCGCTTGCCTTGTCGCTTCGGCCTCGATGCCGTAGCCGCGCAGCTTCTCGGCGAAAGTTTCGCGCCACCGATGCAGGTCCGACTTTCGCGGATTGAGCCGCTTGCCGTGCCTGGACTCCGCCCGCACGCTGAGGTGCACATGCGGATTGGCTTGATGGTCGTGCAGGACCAGCACGTACTTGTGGTCAGCCAGCTCGGCCTGGGCAAACTCACGCGCAGCTCTGTGCACGCTCAATGGGTCTGTCCCGCGCGGCATCGACAGCATGATGTTGTAAGCCTCACGCCTGTGGCCAGGCTCGGCGTCATCGGGGATCAGGGAACCACCGAAGCGCCATTCGTCCGCCAGGTCGCGCAATGTGTCCTTGCCCTGCATCGTCTCCCCGCGCTGGTCCTCGATCTCGAGGCGACCGTTCTTGCTGATGTAGCGAAAGTGCGCGGCAATGGCCTTCATCCCGCGGCCGCCGCCCGTCACCTTGACCATCACCTGTGGTGCGCGCCGGGTCACCGTGGCCTCGATGCGCTGCCGTATGGCGGCAGCACATGCTCGCGCCGCGTCGCCGCTCAGCCGGGGTTGCGGCTGCGTCTTAACGATCCGGTTGCCCGGGTAGAACAGGCGGTCGCCCCAGGTGATCAGGACGCCGTCGATGTTGGGGGGTTGGGCCATGGCGAACACCTTTCGTCACTGTGGTGATCGATCTGTGGGACGCGCGCTGCGGCTCTGTGGCTGCAGGTCGGCCAAGACGCCGGCGGCCGACTCGAGGTGCCGGCGAACGTCGCCGGCCATCGTGTTCAACATCTCCCGATAGGCCCTGGCCGGCTCCACGTTGGCCTGCCGCAGCAGTGCCGTCAGGCGATGGACATTTCGACTGAGGGTCGACAGCTCGGCGCAGGACGCCATCAGGGTGGCGATGTGTTCGGTCCGGCCGCCACCTGCAGACAGCACGGGCACGTTGGCGACGAGGCCTGCTAGGTAAGCGCCTCGCGAGAGGCCCGCAGAGCGCGCGCCCGCAGCGAGCTGACGAGCCTCCGCGGCTGACATCCGAATCGACAGCTTGACGCTGGCGCCGCTTGCACGACCTGCGCCAGGCAAAACCATGCCGCCGGCCGGTGCATCGACCACAAGCCCGAGGTCGCGCGCCACAGCGCCACGCACCAGCACCGACACGCTGACTCGCTCAGCCTGCGCGCGAGCCACCAGCGCGGCCTTTAAGCCGCGCATATCGACCGTGACGAAGTCGTGGGCAGTGGTGTTCATGAGCCGACGAATGGAGGGGCGCGAAGCGCTTGTGAAATCGGCGGCAGGCCGCCTATCTCTGCACTCACCAATGAATGAAGTATTGGGCTGATCCAAGGCCTCCCAGCCGCTGGATTTAGGCCGAAATCCAGCGGACGAGCGTGGCCGCCGCCCCACTAGGCTTGTCTCATCTGTAGCACTGTGACCAACGTCTGCGCTTGCACTGACTAACTGGTGCTTAGAGGGTGACCAAGTGCCACGCTAAGACCGCGCAACTTGACCAGCAACTGCGCATCAACCGCCAAACAACAGCCGGATGGTCGGCCTTGAAACTCGTTCCCGCTAACCCACCAGGACGTAGCACGCGCAAGGCGCGAGGTTATGCGGACGACATCCGAACGCTGCGGGCACAGGGATACACGTTTGAAGCGATCAGGGAAGCGCTGGCCGCAGTGGGCGTCCAGGTGAGCAATCGGACAGTGCAGCGAGAGGCGGCAAGACCAGCCCATTACCTAAGCACAACAACGCAGCAGGTCCACGAAAACCGCCCCTACGGCAAGCCAGCGCCCACCGGTGCAGAGGATGCACCGGTAGCACCGTCAGATGCCGTCCATTCCACTGGCGGCCCCAGCGGCAAGGACGTCGCCGAGGCCTTCCGCAAGCGCCACATCGCCAACCCTCTCATCCGTGCAAAGGAGCAACGATGAAAATCGCAGTGATCAACTTCTCAGGCAACGTCGGCAAGACGACGATCTCAAAGCATCTGCTGATGCCCCGCATCTGCGGTGCTGAGCTGATCTCCATCGAGAGCCTTAACGCCGGAGACGCCCAAGGGCCTGCATTGCGCGGGAGGCAGTTCGGAGAGCTGCAGGAGTATCTGCAGACTGTCGACAGTGCGGTCGTCGACATCGGCGCAAGCAATGTCGAAGACCTCCTTGCACTGATGCAGCGGTATCGCGGAAGCCAGGAGGATTTCGATTACTTCATCGTCCCTACGGTGCCACCGGTGAAGCAGCAGCAAGACACGATCGCCACGTTGGTGGAGCTTTCCAGATTGGGCGTTTCGGCGCAGCGCCTGAAGCTCGTCTTCAACATGGTCGAGGTCTCGGCGTCGATCTCGCCAGCGTTCAACTTTGTGCTTGCATTCCTGGCTGAGCAGCCGATTGCCACCGCCGACCTGGCCTGCCAGATTGGGCAGAACGAGATCTATGCGCGACTGACCAAGGCAGACGCGGACCTTCCGACGCTGGCAGCCGATAACACTGATTACAAAGCGC
Source organism: Roseateles sp. P5_D6 (assembly GCF_054049415.1). Taxonomy (NCBI): domain Bacteria; kingdom Pseudomonadati; phylum Pseudomonadota; class Betaproteobacteria; order Burkholderiales; family Sphaerotilaceae; genus Roseateles; species Roseateles sp. P5_D6. The sequence goes on from NZ_JBFUMK010000025.1 coordinate 41,552, forward strand.
TGATCGCCAACGCAAAGGAATCGGCCGCGAAACTGGCGCTTGCGCAAAAGCTGGCTACTCGGAGGCTGGCCAGTGGCGTGGTACCGGAGCTCGATGCGTGCTTCGCTGCGTTGTGCCTGGGCGCTCCGAATGCACAGCCGCGCAGACGGTAAGGCAAACAGCGTGACGAGCAGCGCGCGCGAGGCGTTAATTGCCGAGGCGCTCGGCGACATGGCGACGCTGCTGGATCGGCTCGAGGCCGTCAAACCCGCGCTTGAGACGGCCTGCCAGGAACTGACCAAGGCCGGCGAAGCGCTGGCACGCAATGCGGCCAACGCAGAGAGCCGAGTCGCGGCTGTTGCGGACGGCGCCGCAGTTCGCGCCGTGAAGCACATCGCCCGCCGCGCTGACGAGCTGGTCAAGCACGCGCGTGAGAAAGAGTTGCGTGCCATGCAGACAACGGCTCGCGAGCTTATAAAGATCGAGCTGGGCGACGCTGTAAAGCGATTGGTAGCTGACACAAAGCCGTCCTATTTCTATTGGTGGACGCATCTAGCAACAGCCGTGGCCGCCTCGTACATTGGCTACGCCATAGCCATGACCATGGTCGGCCACTGACATTGGGCGAATCATCGACTAGCGCCGGCCTATCGAGAGGGATAGCAGGTAGCCCCCACTTTTCATCAGATGTGTTGAAGCCACCCCAGGAGCAGCTTCCTACTAGTGTGGGCCGAAGCTATCGTCATCCCATCAGCACGAAATCTGCGAGGGCTTCTTCTGTGGTGACGAAACGCGAGCCGACTGAAGCGTCGGACCCTAAATCCCCCTCGGACGCCACAAAAGTGGCTCGCAGCACTGCGATCAGAGCTGAGAAGGCCGCCAAAGAAGCAAGTGATGCCTTGCTCGAAATCAAGCAAATCCAACTCGATTTGAAAAAAAGTGAAATTGCAAAGGCTCTTGGGAAAATTCCCAAAATTGGCCAATACCTTGAACTTTTGATAGACAAACTGGGAATCAAAGCCGTTTTGTATGCGATTGCTTTTTTTGGAGTTGGGCCTCTTGCATATCCATTACTTCTCGGAATCTACTTAAAACTCATCCCGAACTCGTGGAGCCAACCGTACTCACGCCATGTAATTGAGAGCATATCGGTCGATGATTTTTTCGCCGACGAAATAGAAAAGGCGGCTTCAGCCTTAGTTGCCGACAACAATGACCGCATTGATTTCACGCAACTTTTCCAGCAGACTTGGACCAAAAACGGTGACGACAGATCACCGATCTACTCATTCCCAATTCAGGTTGGCCAGCAATTCAATATCAATTTTGAGGCAAAACGAGTCCCACTGACTAAACCATGCAAAAACGGGTCAAAGGAGTCGGATGACGCGAATCGAGCACTGCGAGAGAAAATCTTTCAAGTGTATGTACTCAGGAATGAGAAAGAGCGCATTTCCGCAAACGCATATCCGCCAGCTGAATCCTTCGAAATGGGAGCGGATGTATGGGAAATGGACAAACAAGCGGCTGCCATAGTCTCACAGAACAAAAAGGCCACCGTGTGGGTCATTCTTAACGACAAAGCATTCGCTGCACTGGAATGTTGGAATTTGAGCAGTAGCCTTCAAGTTACCGTAAGGAAATCATTGAAGGAAATCAAAGTCAAGCGATCCTCACAACAAGTTTCGGCTGCAAGCTCGGCTCCGGCGGGAAGCAAATGATTAAGATCCAAAAGACCATTGCATTCTGTCTCGTTTCCTGTTTGGCAGGCCGCCCCTGTTCTGCGGCAGATGACTTTAGCTGGTCGAACCAGCGAGACGGGCGATTAGCCAGCCCCTTCGTCGTCCTCCAAATCGACCTTGGACTTGTTGAATTCAGCGTAATTGCCACTAGCAGAGCTCGAAGAAGCGGAACGGGCATCCCTACGCTTATTACTATTGGGCAGGACATAGCGCAGAAGTTGCGGCCACCCAAGAATGCCGCATGGGCATTAGTCAGCGGAGGCTTTGGCAGCGAAGACCCCTTCGAACCTTCAGGCTTACTTGTTGAGAATGGCCTGAACATTTCCCCTCTATCCGGAAACGCCAACAATGGGGGAATCAGGGGCGCAGGAATATTATGCATAGAGAGAGCCGGCTCTCCTCATATAATTCATGTTGACAGATATCAGAAATATCCACAAAACTGTCAGTGGGCGATTGAAGCAGGTCCCATCGTTGTCGATCGGCTCGTGGAAAAATTGGAACTTCCCAGCTCCGGTCGTTTCAACAGGCTGGTGGCTTGTCAATCCAAGATCAAGTGGGACAAGTTTGAGTTCTACTTTTTTCAATCAGCCACTCTGTCGGATGTGGAGCAAATATTGYGGCCCAGATGCGATATGGCTTTAAATCTCACAGGCGATGCGCAAGCAGGCATCACCTTCTGGAAGGAAAATACCATGAAACAAACTATCGGCAACGAACGCTCGCCGTTGGCGTCGATGATCCTTGTACATCGCCGCCAATATTGATAATACTATTGCTTCACCAACCGCCGTGAGTTCATAGTTCCTCCATGGCGGCATAGCAATTCGAGGTTACTGCCGTCTTCGAGTACGGCGACCAAACGCTGCCCTCGTTGCTGAGTCGCCGCGCTCAGACCGTTCTCGCCGAGAGTTTCGACCCCCCTTGGCAGATGCTCAAAGGCTGGTCCGTTTACGGGCCCGAGAACGGCAATCGCGTCGACCTAGTCATGTACGGTGACGGCAGCTGTGAACTTTCCGTGCGGATCGATGCCAGAGCCGATGCGGATGCATTCCTCCGCCGCTGGATCATCCTGATGATGGAGCTGAACTGCACCCAATACGCGCCCGAGCTGGATCGGTCGTTCCCTGCTGAAATGGTGTCGCTCAAGGATGCTCTTCAGTCTTGGACTGCCTGGCAGTTTGCGTTGGCTGCCCTTTGAAGCCAGACGGCACCCCTCTGTCAGGTACGCGCCCATGGGTCCGCCACCCTCTAGTGGTAGTCGTCTTCAAGCTGGTGCCGCGCCGCCAGCACGGTCACAGTGGACGCATCCTCGACCTCGAACAACACCACGTAACCCGACCGCCCGAATGGCACGATCAGCTCGCGAAGAAAGGGACTCTGCGCTGCCTTGCGACAGGTGAATGGCGACGTTTTGAGCGTCGCGATACCCGCGCGCAGCGCGTCAATAGCGTCGCTGGCCAGCTCGAGGTTTCCGCCGTCTTTGGCGAGCTCCCGCTCCAGCACGAAATCAAACAGCTCTTCGAGATCCCGCTCGGCCGCACGGGTCAGCCTGACCCTGAAGCTCACTTGCGCTTCTTCGCGATCTGAGCCCGCGCGGCGTCCATCTTGCGCTGCAGATTGCCGAGCACGACGTCGACCTCCACATACTCGCCCGTCCGGCGCGCTTCGTCCCGCGAACGCAGTCCGCGGGCGATGAACTCGGCCTGGACCTGGCGCCGATGCACATGGGCGCGCACCGAGGCCTCTACGAACTCCGACAGCGACTCGCCCTCGTTGAGGACTGCCTCTACCTCCGCACGGAGATCGGGCTCCACGCGAACTGCTGGGATGGTCGCGGTCTTCATGGATGAATTGTAGTGCATTTGCATTACAAGAGGCCTTCGTCGCGCCGGGATTTGGTGATTCATAGCGCTTGCCAAAGAGCATCGTCATGGGCGGCCTCCACCAAGAAGTCCAGCGGCGTTCCGACGATGCTCAGGCGATCTCGGCAGTTTCAACGCGCTGGATTCAAGGGTGAATCCAGCGCATCACCGTCAACACGCCTTGATCTTGTGCATCTCCTCGGCGAGCATCCACAGCGCACGATTGAGACTGACTCCCCGATCAATGCTGCCAACTGGGCGGGTGTGCAGGCGACGGCCCTGGGCGCTGCGGCCAGGCTGACCACCACGGATCACGTTTTCCTGCACACGCTGAAACGTCGTCCACAGGCTGTGGCCGGCGTCTTCAGGCCTGCGCGCCTGGATGAGCTGTTGAGCTGTCACCGGCGCCGGCCGATGGCCACCGGTTTCCTCCACGACCCGCTCGCCGAACCGCAGCGCGAGAGCTGCAGTGGCGAACGCCATCTCCTCTGGCGCTTCAAGCTGTAGTGCCTTCATGGCCTCTGCGTGCGCTTCGACCGCCTCGAACTCGTCGAGCACGCGAAACGCGCCCTCGATGACCTCGTCTTGGATGTTGCCCTTGTGAGGGATGCGGATGTCATCCACGACGTCGCCGACCACCAAGCCGTTGCAGCAGACGAAGCGGAACATGCCCGCGAGCATCTGGTACGAGCTCGCACCGTCGTGGCTGTTGATCAGGATGATCTCGTTGGCCTCGGGCTTGGTCTGGACCTGCCCGGCATGCCGCATGCGGATCATGTGCTTGGTGAACTCCGTCTTGCCTTCGACGCGACTGGAGCCTTGGGCCACCATGAAAGGCTCAAAGCCTTCCTTGCGCAGGCCGCGCAGGACGTCGATGGTCGGGATGTAGGTGTAGCGCTCCGAGCGGCTGACATGCTTGCCCGCCGCAAAGATGGACGGCGCTGCTGCGCGCATCTGGTCCTCTGTGAGGGGTTCATCGCTGCGCAGCGTGCGCGAAGTGCGGCCAGAAAAACGGGTAGCAAGCGTGGGATGGGTCGAGTACATGATGGATTCCTTCGATCGTTGATGGCTTCGAAGGGCGGACAAAACGCAATCTGCGAAGCCCGCCCCGATGGGGTCAGGCATCGGCATGCGCCGGCCGTCGTGCATCGCTGGAATGGGTGCGCCGCGCCTCGCCTTCGGCACGGGTATCGAGGTAGTCGATCTCCTCGCCCGTGAACTCCATGCCGTAGACCGTCGCGCCGTCCTTCTCGTAGTTGTTGTTGCGCACGCGACCGACGATGTTCACGTGCGAGCCACGGCCCAAGAAGTCCGCAGCGTTCTCAGCGAGGCTGCCCCACAGCGTCCATTGAATGGCGGTGGCCGTCTCTTCCCGAGCGTCGCCAGAGCCGCGCACCGAATTGCTGATCGCCGTCACAGTCGCCTTGGTGATGCGGCCTTCAGGACGCGGGACGAACTGAACCACCACCGGTCCCGCGAGGTGGGCATTGCGTTGAATGACTAGAACGTTGGCCATGACCAATCTCCTCTCGTGAAAGATCAGCCGGGCTCCGGGTTGGTTGCCCTACATGAAGATCCTTCACTTGGACTCCTCGCACCCGCCCACGGGCGGGCGGGGGGTGGGCATGGCCCCTTCCCATGGGAAGGGGTTGGGGATGGGGTCGGGTTTGAACGCAGCCGAAGCAGTGCGCCGGTTTCCCGGCCCACCGTATAAAGATCCCCCGCAAGTCCCCCTCACCCAGGGACGGGGGTTGCGGGGGAGCGCGGTGGGACGGCCAGCGCACAGGCTGCCCCTCCACGGGCGACGGAGCCCCGCGGCCGATGTGCCAGCTCGYCTGGCGCAGCGGTTGCAACGAAGTCGCCCGCATCTCTCGAGCAGTGGCGACCCCGCGGCCGGCGTGACACCAAGCGCAGCGACTGGCGCGACGGTCGAGCCGCTGCGAGCACTTCTCGGTCTTCGCGGCCCGGCTACGGGCTTGGCGAGTGCGAGGGGTGGCGATCTGGCCGGCCAGGCGCGCAGCGCAGCCGATCAGGACCGGCCAGTTCGCCAAGCGGGCCGTTCACACGCAGTGGGAAGGAAAGCGGCCCGCGGTCCCCGAGCACGGGAGGGCCGCCCACCGGAACCACGCGTGCGCAGCACGCCTCGCCAGGTCGCGCAGCGACGCCCTAGGGAGTGTTTCCGCGGCGGTCCAGGGGGAACGCCTGAAAGAGCCGCCCGCGCCGGCCGCCGTGGCGGCCGGCGCGGTGCGGGCCGCACCTGCGGCCCGTGACCTGCTTCGCAGGATCAGCCGATGCCACACCGCGTAGCGGTCTGGCTTTCAAGCGGCCCGGCTACGGGCGTGGCGGGCGCCGGCAAAGCCGAACAGGCCTGCGGCCAGATCGGCAATGCCGGCGCGGGAACGGGCCGCGCGCCGCCCAGGCAACGCCTCGGCGGCGCCAACGCTAAACGCCAGAAATCGGGCAAGGGGCAAAGCCCCCTGCCCTGGCCCCGTCAGGCTTCGGTACGCAGCAGCTCCGGCAACCAGCGCTTGCCCACCAACAGGCCCTCGGCCATCCCGACCGCCTCCGCCTTCTTGAGCCTCAACACCTCACCCACGGCGTCGCCCTGCCCCGCTTCCGACAGCGCCTGGCCAATCAGCGCCTTGGGCACGCGGCCGAGATAGGTGTCGCCTGTGGCTTCCCACCAGTCGGCCATGTCGAGCGCAGCGGCCTGGGCCAGCACCTGGGCAGGCTTGGCATGGGCCGACCCGTGCAGCGCATGCGTGGTCAGCGCCGTGCAGACCACCAGCAGTTCCTGCAGCGTCTCGACAGACTGCTCCAGCATGAACGCCATCAGGTCCTTCGGGTCGGCCGGCAAGCGCACACGCCATGCATCGACGACGGTCTGCAGGCTCTTGTGCGCGGGGCTGTCGGCCATCGCGGGCGCGATCTGCAACAGCTGCCAGTTTGGGCTGCGTACCGAAACGCCCAGGGCGGTCGGCGACTCGTACTGCGCTGAGGCCCTCTCGTAGAGCAGCGGCACGGCCATCGAGTGCGTCAGTGCCGCCAGTGCCACCTCGGGATTGCGCAGCAGCGCGACTTGCAAGGCTTCCGTCTTGTAGGCAGTCAGCTCCATGCGCAGCGTGGACGACACCCCCTTGGTAGGCGCCTCCTGGTCGCCCGGGCCTTCGCCATCGGCAGCCGCACCTCGGGTCAAAGGCTTCGTCGCCTTGGCACGCCACGCCCTGTAGTCATCCTGCCGCATGAGATTGCGCTTGACGTTCACACGGCCGTCCGGGCCCAGCGTCAGCAGCGCACCCGCCATCGCCATCACCTCCGCAGGACAGTAGGCAAGCTTGGACTCGATGGCGTCGATCTGCATCTGATAGGCCTGCGTCTGCTCTTCCAGCGCCTCGATGAGGTCGGAACTATCCGCGTCCGAATCGTCCGCGTCGTACAGGGCTTCGAGCTTGTCCTCGGCATCGTCCTTCGCGCGCTGAAGGTCGCCCAGCGAGTGCGCCTGCTCGGCCGAGGGCTCGTGCTGCTGCGTGGGTGCTTCGCAATACCGCTGCCTGACCTCGTAGTCGTACTCGAAGGCCACTTCGACCCAGGCCCAGCCGTCCTTGTCTTGTTCGGCCGCCCCCAGGGCCGTCAGCCGCTCCATCGCCAGCCGCTGCATCAGCTCAGGATCGCCGATGTGCTCCGCGTCACCCTGCTCGTTGCTGAACAGGTCGCGGATGACATGGCCGCCCGCCTGCTCATAGGCTTCCAGACCCACGAACTTGACGACCGAGCCGCGCACGTTTTCGCCAACGATCACGTTGCGAATGGCGCTGGGGCTGCGGCTGTAGGCCGGCAGGCATTCCCAGGCGCCTTCCTGCTTCTCGTGCGTGTCAGCCAGCGACAGCGCCATGAGCTGGTCCATATTCATGTCGCCAGCTCGGTACAGCGCAAACAGCTTGGGCGACACCGTGGCGAGCTTCAGCCGGCGCTTGACGGTCAGCGGCGTGAGCCCGAAGCACACGGCGATGTCCTCGATGCCGGCACCAGCCGCCACCATGTCCGCGAACGCCCGCACGGTGTCCGCGACGCTCATCGGCTTCTGGCCCTGGTTCTCGGCCATGCTGACCGCAATGGCCCGCTCGGCAGGGATCACGGCGCACAGCACCTCGAAGTCCAGCGTGATGCGCCCACGTTTGACCAGCACATTCAGCGCCCGCAGGCGCCGGCCCCCCGCGATCACGCCATGTGTGAACAGCCGCTTGCTGTCGCGACCCTTGCCGCGTCGGGGGCTGTCGTAGGCCAGCACCGAGAGGTTCTGCAGCAGGCCCTGCGCATCGATCAAGTCAGCCAGCTCGTCGATCTCCGCCTCGGTGGGCTCGTCTTTGCGCACGTTGCGCTCATCCAGCCGCAGGCACCGCAGCGTCAAGTACTGAAGGTTTGCTTCTTCGGTTCCTGCCCGCAGGGCAATGCTTGCTTCCTGGTGAGTCTCGGGAGGTGCGGAGGGAACGTCCGCTTCGAGGCTGTTGTTGCCGCGGGTGGTGAGGGTTTCGGTCTTGCTCATGGTTAACGCCTTTCTGCGTTGGTGGTGGGAAAACCTGCTTCCTGGAGCCGTCTCGACGGACCAGGAGCGCGGCGCCCACCGAAGGCAATGGCCGGCCCGCAAGCCGCAGCCCGGCGCATCGCGCCGGGACCGGGTGAGGACACGGAGCGCCGCTGCACCGTTGCCTTCGGTGGGCGCTGCGCTACCCGTCGATAAAGGGACGGCCCAGGAGGCAGGCCACCGCCCATGCGGAATCCGCGAGCGGGACCGTGGGATCCACCCTCACCACTTGCGGCAGCGCGCAGCGGGCCTCTCAGGGCCGCGGCGCACCCACACCGCGCAGCGGTGCACTTCAGCGCCGCCAGGCGCCCGCGAGAGGGATCGACAGGGCTGCGCAGCAGTCCACGCACCGCGTGGATGAGCGCCAGGCGCGAACCTGCAAGAGCCCGGACGGCCGGCAACGCCGGCCAGGCTCGCCCAGTTCATCAAGCGGCCGAAGGCATGGACGCCTCCCGTTTTATGGTGTACTGTATAAATACACAGTATTTCGCGAAGCACCCAACATCGCTTCATCCCACCCACCCAGCCAGCATGCTGGCACCCGGTCAGCGCCAGCCGGCAAGTTCAAGGAGAAGCATGAGCAAACCGCTCTACGTCGCCTACTTCGCCATCAACCCCTATGGCGAGGACGTGCCGACTCAAGCCATGGACGCGGCCAGGAAAGCGCTGGAAGACCAACTGGGCGTTGCCTGGCAAGTCCTAGGCGCCAAGGCCGCTTTCGAGGAAGCGGGTGGACTGCCGGCGTACTGGGCCGGCAACCACCTGCCGAGCATCGTGCGCTGGACCAGGGCAACCCAGGCGGCACTGAACGCCGCATTCAAGGCAGAGTCACCGAGACAGGCCACGATCGAAGATCTCGAGCAGTTGGACGAGGCCTGCATCGACGTCATTCCGGCCGCCCAATACGCGTACACGCCCAATGAATGGCTCGTTGTGTTCACCGCCCACTTCGGCATGAGCGACCACTGCGAGTCGCACGAGCAAGCGCTGAACGCAGCGCGCCACTGGCTCACCGCCGCGCCTGGCGCATGCCCAATCGCAGCGGCCGACCAGCAGATTCGCAACGGCTACCGCGCTCGCAGCCGGGCTCTCGAATCGAGCCGAGCCACGGGTGCAAACCGGCAAAGGTCAGGGACCGAGGTGCATTGCCTCGTACCCCAATCGCACGCTCAGGGAGCGAGAACATGGAATTGAAGCTGACCGACCCCGACAGCATCATTGCCTGGTGGCAGGTGTTCCCGGACAGGCACGACAGTTTCCTGACCTACAAGATCAAGGCCAGCCCTGAATTCGCACCGGCGATCAGCGAGGCCCGCCGTCGAATCGCCGCTGACCCAGTGCTTGCTGGTCTGCTCAGACAGGTGGAACAGCGCACCCGGCAGCACGACGCCGCGTTCAGAGAGACGCTCAGCGCGAACGAACTGCAGCACCTTGAGCTCGCGGCCTAGACTTCCAACCAACACGGCGAGGTACCGTTATGGATTCGCAAGCTTCATGGCGTCAGGACTGGGAGATTGACGAAAAGGTCAACAGTGTCGAGGTGCCACTTGCCTGGCACCGATCCGGCCTGTGTTTCCAGATCGAGTACGACGACATCCTGTGGGTCCATGGCTCCGCTGACGTGTCGACGAGCCGCGAGAGGGAGCTCATCCTGGAGATGGGTGAGCCCGGCTTCAAAGCGTTCAGGTCCGAGCTCGCGCGCCAACTTCGCCAGCTGTGGCGCGAGCGGGGATACACCGACTTCTCGCCGCAAAAGAGTGATGCCAGAGCGCCATGGCGCGCCGACTGGGCCATGAACATCGACGAGAGCGCCCGGGCGCAGGCCGTGCATTCGTCCGGCCTGGGCCTGACCATCCACCCCGATATCGACATGGGAAACGTGCCCGTGTGGGAAGCGGTCGAATCCCGGCACTACGCCGACGAGTGCGTTCGCCTGAAGCGCGATATGGGCGAAGACAAATACGCCGAGTTCCTGGTGAATCGCCGCCATGAAGCGCTGGAGCTCTGGTATGGGCTTGGCTACGGGAATGGCAATGCCTTGAGGCCAAACTCTGCTGCCATTTCGGCCTCGCCCTGCTCTGTGGACTCACAGGCGCCGTACGCCCTCTGGTTTGAGCTCAGCCCCTTCAGCGAGGACACCGAGCCAGCGGCTCGCGGCGTTGCACGCAAGATCCTGGACCGTCACTTCGGCGCCGCCAATGTGGTCGCGGCCCATCAGACCGCGCTGGCCACCGGAGCCGGACGACGAGTCTTCGATTGCCGACTATGCGCGCGAGGCGCTCTGCACGAAGTTTGGCAGCCAGGAGGCCGTCCTCGAGGCTAAAGCCGCATGCCAGGCGGCGGGCGGCATTCACGCAGCGGAGCCGCAGCCCGATGCGGTTGTCGCGTGGCGAGCGGCCGCGCGCGAGGCCTTGGCTGAAGCGATCGAGCTCGTCACGCGATTCGACGACGAGCTGGCTGGGCGCATCCGCACTCACGCCAACTTCGAACGCTGCTTCATCGAAGTGGGGAGTCCGCGCCTGATGTCGTCGGTCTGACTGCACTCGCTGGCGCCGAGCCGCACAGCGGGCGTGCCCCGTGCTCAGCCCCAGTACTTCTCTGCCAGCAAATCGATCTCGTGCTGGACCCGGCCGGCCAAGCGCATCAATCGCTCGCGCTCAGCGGTCATCTGCTCCGTCGGGCCTGTGCCTCCGCCCTGAGCGGCGTGCCGATGGGCAGCAATGATGGCGAAGAATGCTTCTCGCTCTTCCTGAAGCGTTTGTTGCAGCAAGGCCCGTTGGATCTTGTAGGCCTGCAGTGCTTCGCCGTTCTGTGCCATGGCGCCCTCCGGTCGTGACGGTCAGTCTAGGCGCGCGGAACGCTTGCTGCATCGTCACGATGCAGCAAGCTCGGCATCAGCCGAACAGATCGCCAGTTTCCGGCCCCTTGATCTCCGCCTGCGTATTCCAGTGGTCGTCAACATCCAGACCAGCGCGATGAGCACGCAATCCAGTCACCATGAGCACCAGCGGCAGCAAGGAAGTGAACGGAACGGTACTTCGGCTCTGCAGCGTTAATGCCGCCCCTCGCTCTGCTGAGCGGGCTGTCAGCAATGTGCCCAAAGCGGAAGGTCGAGATCGACGCCGAAGAGCGGCACCGCAGCGGAAGCGGTCCGCCAGCGGCGAACCCTGACAGCCGCGCATGGCCACTGCTGGCCGGTCAGCCGCCTCGTAAACTGAGCTGCGCGAAGCCAACGTCGGCCTACTTTGATGTCCGGCAACGGCAGGCCAAGCCATACACGAGCAAACATCTAGGCATATCAATGGCGGATCTTTCATTCGGCACAACGGTTGCTGTCGAGCCGGCATGCGCCGCGTCTGTTGATTCGGTCGATGCGGTCCAAAGCGCTTTAAGCGCTGTGACTAACGACGCCAATTGCCTGTGGATTTCGTACGAAAACTCCTGGCTTCGTCACTGGGCATCTCTGCTGCCGAGGGCCTATGACGCCCCTAGAGTCTCGCATCTCTGCGAGGACTTCAGCGTTATTCGGCCGGATCAGGTGCTGCCTCTCGCGTCGGAAATTGAGGCCGTGATAGAGAAGTTTCAGCGAGAGCCGTTTGCCCTGTTATCTCTTCTAGCCGATCCAGGCGACTACACGGTTGAATACGTCGACGACTATCGAAAAGAGATTGCTCAGGTCATCAGTCGTCAACCGGAATTGCCGCACGTGGAGGTCTACCTTGACGGACGAGAATGTGCCGGCACGCTAGCTAGCTTCCTCGTAGCTCACCTGGCGGTATTGCGGCGGGCCCAAGCGCAAGGATTCGCCGCGCTGCACGCATGGTTCGGGAATTAGTCTGTTCTCTAAAGCGGCCCGATGCGCGCCCAAGGCGGTCAGAATCCAGTCGGTAGCGTCGAGCAACGGCCGCTTCCAGAAGCTGACATCGCGGTTGCGAAGGGCGGGGCCGCAGAGCAGCTTTTCATCAGTAAGCGACAGCTAGTCGGGGACGTGGTCTTCGGAGAACTTGCTGCTCAACTTCAACCCCCATCGAGCGAGCGCGACCTCTACATCTTTGACGGTCGCCCAGGGCAAGCGCCTTGGCTGTCGTGTCAAGCCCAAAACGGCTACGAGCGCTTGCCCGTGAGCTAAGCGCTGGCCACAGGTCTCGGCGCCAGCGCCGCACCGGCCTGTTCGATCCTTGTCAGGTACTGATAAGGACTCGAGGTCTTCTCCTTGTAGCCACGCCAAACGCTCATCCCTGCAAATACGCCCAAACCGACGAGCAAGCCTGTGCCGCTCGCCAGAGCAACAGTCGAAGTGGCGCCCGCGAGTGCGGAGGTGAGCAACTCGGGCGGCTTCCAGGCGGCCGCCGACTGCAGCGCCTCTAAAGCAAACCGCGGCAGTGAGCGCCTGTACTTCTCCCACTGGTCGACGACCTCCCGCGCAGCTTGCGCCATGCGCTTGTCGCGCTCGCCAGGATCGGCGACGTCAGGGATCGAGCTGGAGAGTTTCAAAAGTTCGGTCTTGAACCTGCGCAGGTCCTTGCCGTCCTTCTGCAGTTCTCCGACCTGCTCTGCCGTCAAACGAGATAGATCGAATGTGGTGAGCATGACCACTTGGCATAAGTCGTCCACCATTCCCGCTGGATCCGGTGGAACTCGTTGGATGCCAGGGGAGTTGCCGAAGAGCGAGCTCAGCAATGCCTCCTCATCCATGTGTGCAAGTGCCCGATGCACGCGGCCGGAGCTGGTCACGATGTCGAGTCCCTTTTCAGCAGCTATGGCCATCGAGATCAGCGACATGACAACCTCGCCGAGTCGGGGATGCAGCGCCATCCAATCTTGCGGCTGGTCCGTGACTATGTCGCGCGCCGGCCAAGCCAGGTCGTTCTTTCGAAGGAAGTCGAGAAGCGGGAAAAGCTTGCCCTGGTGCATCTGAAAAGAATTGGGATTCTGCGGAAACTCGACTTCAGTCCGAGCACGCGAAAACGCAGCCAGCTTGTCGGGATCGGCGGCCTTCAATCTTCCCAAAAGCCTTTCTTGCGCTTCGTAGGCGGAATAGAGGTCGGCTGGCTCGAACGAAAGAAGCGGCTCGCCTCGCGCGCCCTTGGAGACCAAGAACGGCCGGACCTCCTCAAGATCATTGAGCTCGAAGCCCCGCGGGACGACGCGACGGACCTGGGGAAACGAGAGCAGCGCTGCCTTGAGCCAGTTCACATCCCGGACGTGGATATATGGGTAGTAGAGGGCATCTCTGTCAAGCGCGACGTCCATGCTTTCACCTCTTCCAAAAAACCGTGGGGCCAGTCTCGGCTACATCGCGTTTGGTGTGAAGGGCCACCGTTCGACCGCTAACCCCAACATCGTCAAACCTGATGAAGCTGTCGGTCAACTTCCCGGAGGAAGAGCCGCAAGGCAGCGATACCGTGAGGTCGACCGCGACCGCGACCGCGGAATGACGGAAGACGCTGCACAGCCGCAACCCGCTGACGCGATGTCGGCTTGAGGCTGTGTGCTGTCCTTGGTCGTTGGCGTCCGAGCGTCAGCAAAGTCAAAGTGCCCAAAGCAGCCGCGCGCCAGCGGGGCGTTTGACGCCGAAGGTAGATCAGCGTCCCGGCCGCAGCGAACGTCCGTCCCGCAACAGCAGGGCTTGGAAGCACGACCTGCCGCCCTCGACAGGACTGGCGTTGGAGTAGCACCGGCGTGGGGTTTAGATATTGGCCCCGGATTCCCGCGCCAATGCTCCCGCCCATGAGAGCAAGAATTCCCTCATTCGAATCCAGGCGGTGAGCGACCGAACGCTCAAGCAGCTCCAGCGCCCCATCGATATTCCGGGTGGGTGCCCTTCACCCGGTCGGGCTCCAGCGTGCTTAGCAGTTCCGCCAGATCCGAATCCCAGGCGATGCACAGCGTGCGTTCAGTGCACCGCGCTGGCGGCTGCCTGGCGGGCGCTGAGCTCGCGCAGCGCCGTCACCTCGCCGACGCGCGCCACCTCGGTCAGGTGCTGCTGCCAGGTCTGCACCGTGTCGCAGGCCATGGGCTGGCCCTGCCGGCGCCACCAGGTGGGCGAGGCGCGGGCGAGCCGCTCGGCCTCGGCGCGCAGGCGCTGCTGGCGGTCGGCCGGCCAGCCGGCGGCCTGGGCCAGCGCGGTGGCATTGCCCAGCGTGCGCAGCGCGTCGCTGCGTTCGGACAGCAGCCGCGCCAGCGCGCCGCATTCCTGGGTGCGGCCGTGCTGCTGGCAGCGCTCCTGCATGAAGCCCTCGCCGCCGCCCGATGGCGCCGGCGCGCGCAGCCGCATCTCGGCACCCAGCGCCAGGCGCAGATAGCCGGGCAGGCTGTCGGGCAACGCCGCCTGGGCGGCCAGGAGCAACGACTGCGGGCGCTCCTGCCAGCGGCGCGACTGCAGCAGGCCGCGCCAGGCCTCGTCTGAGGCGCTGGGGTCGGCATCGGCCAGCGCGGCCCAGTGGGCGGCGTTGTCGGGCTCCAGCTTCAGCCGCGCACGGATCAGGCCGTGGCGGCAGGCCATGGGGTCGGGCTGTGTCGCGCAGGCGCCCTCGGCCCAGCCCAGCACCTCAGGYTGGCCGCTGCTCTGCGCCAGCTGCAGCAGCTGGCGCGACCAGCCCTGCTCGGCGGCGGGGTCGTCCCCCTCGGGTGGCGACAACAGCAACGCGGCGGCGCGGGCGCGCGCGTCACCCTGGCGCAACTGGGCCAGCAGCGTCGCACGAGCGGCGGCCAGCGGCTCGCGGCCCACCGGGCCGGGCAGGGATTCCAGATCCAGCGGCTCCTCGTCGTCGGCGGCGGGCGCGGCGGCGGAGAAGCGGCCCAGGCCGCACAAGTCCACCACCGTCATTTTGGCGCCCGCAAGCAGCACCGGCTGCGCGGCAGTGGGCCCGGCCGGCGGCGCCGAGCCGGCTGGCGCGGAGGGCAGCGCCAGCGCCTGCGCGGGGGGCGATTCAGCGGCGTCCGGCGCCGGCGTCTCGGCGCTGGGCCAGGCCAGCACGGCGACGAGCACCACGACAGCGAGGAAGGCGGCTGAGGTCCAGGCGGTGCTTGGTTTCATTGGCTCCTTGGGGTGGCGGGCCCGGGCGGGCGGGCCGCGCCGGCGACGGAGGTTACCGCGTCGGCCCTGCAAATTGCCGTTCCGCCAGGCCAGCGAGCTGGTCAGCGATGGTGGCTGCTTGGTCTGTAAGCGTGGCCTAAAGGCCTCTGGCAAGACGGCGCCGAGCTGAGAACGATCGCTTGATCGTGCGTAAGCAATGGGATGGACGCCCCACCGGTAGACGGCACCGTGGCCCAGCCGCGCTATTGCGACACTGCCCGATCCTGCCACGTCACGATGTGCGTACTGCGGCAGAACCGGGCCGAGTGCGCCTCAGCCCAGGTCGCAGCCGCTCGGGGTGGCCCAGGTCGTCGTCGGCTTCATCGCCTTGACTGTGGCGGTGGCGGTGATCCCCACGTTGGCCGCGCCGATCTTGGTTTCCAGTTCGCTGATGGACACGATGTAGCTGTTCAGCGAGCTCAGGCCGGTCTTGTTCGGGATGTACCAGCTGATCGCCTTGGTCGCGCCGGACGTGGCGTCGGTGGTGATGACGGTCTTCCAGAAGTAGTCCGGCGTCTTGATGCCGTGCGAGGAGACGAAGTAGTCGTTGCTCGTGTCGTTGTAGACCAGGCCGCCGTAGACGTAGACCGTGGCCAGGTCGCGGTAGCACTCGGCCACGTTCTCGGCCTGCACCCAGATGCCCTGGTTGAAGGTCGAGACCTGCGGCACGATGTTGCTCATGTAGTTTGCACGCTTGATATAGGTCGTGCTGGCATCCATGTGGTTGCTCGTGACCAGGTGGCCGCGGTCCCAGCCGCTGACGACACTGGCGTACGAGGCGGTAGACAGCTGGCCCAGGCAGCCCGACGGCAGATCGGGGTCCAGGTAGAAGCTGGACGGACGCGCGGCGCTGCCAGTGTCCTTGGTCAGCGTGTATTCGTAGCGCGTGGCCGCGCGGTTGGTGCAGTCGTAGGTCAGCTTGAAGCCGCCCTTGTCCAGCGTGACGACGGCGGCCTGGGCATTGAGGCCCAGCACGGCAAAGAACAGGGTGACGATCAATTGGCGAGTCATGTCAGATCCTCTTGGTGTTTAGAAAGGAGAGGTGACATGTCCCTGCACGGCATACGGCGCGACCGCATCTCAGCCCGATCGGGCCGAGCGCACGCAATCCGGTCGCTGCCCGCTCTTGGCAGGCATCGGTCGAATGCGGCTTCCTACGGCTACTTCCCAACGCGCCCCGTATCGCAGCACCCGAAACGGTGCGATCCGCACCGCTTTACGGCATTTCCGGGCTGCAGGGTCATGAAGTCAAACTGGTTTTTGACTTACTAGTTAGTAAGCAATATTCGTGTGACGGTGGCGGGTTATGAGCCTCGGGACTTTCCCGGGGGCGGATCTGGTCAGGTTTTGTCGCGATAAGCCGATCAGGGTGAGTAACGCCCAGGACGGCGACCGATCAGCGGGTTACCAAGTTGTAGAAGCGATCGGCGCCGGACACGACCAAGCCTTGGTGGCAGCGAAACCGTCCCAACAGCGCTGTGCTCGTCAGTCAGGGCCGCGTTGTCACGGCGATACGCTTCAACTTGCCTCGCCGCGGTGTCGTAAATAGACTGCGCGTCCTTCATTCACCACCAGCCTTACGGAGCCAATCGTGTCCTGCAGCATCGCCGCCCTCTAAGCCGTCGACCGCCATCCGTCTCATGCCCGCCATGAGCTCGGCCGCTGCAGCCGTTCTCCGCGTCCCGCCCGCCCACGCCATGCCGGCGGCGGACGCCTAGCCCGTCAGGCACCGCGCACGCCCAGTCTTCGGTTCGTTCCATCGAACCAGGAGACGACCATGTCTGCGCACATCGGGTCGACGCCATCCGTCGACTCCCAAATCCATTCTCTGGAGATCCTGAAGTACCCCAGGACTCCGCACATCGAAGGCTCGCGCCTGCAAGCTGGCGACGAAGGCCACGAGCACGTCCGCCTCGCCACCCTCGCAGGGTGTCATGCAGTTGTCGAAGAGAAGCTAGACGGTGCCAACGTCGGCATCTCGTTCACCAGCGGCGGCGAAATGCTGTTGCAGTCCCGTGGCCACTATCTCGTCGGTGGCGGCCGTGAGCGGCAATTCGCGCCGTTCAAACTCTGGGCTTGCTCGCACGAATCTCGGCTGCTCGCGCTGCTCGAAGACCGCTATGTGATGTACGGCGAATGGCTGTATGCCAAGCATTCGGTCAGCTATGACCGCCTGCCGCATTGGTTCTGCGAGTTCGACATCTACGACCGGGTCGAGCAAGTTTTCCTCAGCACGCCGCGGCGTCACGAGATGCTTGCGGGCTCGCCCATCATCAGTGTTCCGGTGCTGCAGGCAGGCTCGATGCCGCGCGACGTCAAGTCGCTGCGCGCGCTCGTGAGGCCGTCCCTCGCGAAGAGTGCGCAATGGCGCAGTGCCTTCGAGCAAAGCGTGCGGCGCCATGACCTGGATCAAGCGCTGGCCTGGCAGCAGACCGACAAGTCGGACCTGTCCGAAGGTCTGTACATCAAGGTGGAGGACGAGCGCGAGGTGCTGGGCCGCTACAAGTGGGTGCGCCCGGACTTCGTTCAGACCATCCTCGATTCGGGCTCGCATCACAGCACCCGACCCGTGATCCCCAATGGGCTGGCGCCGGAGGCTGATCTCTACGCGCCGGTGGCCACTGCTGGGTGGAATTGCTCATCGGCAGGTGCCTGAGAGGCCCCGAGAAGGAGAAGAACATGAACTACGAATTGATCCGTGCGCTGTGCCCTGTGGACGCTGGCGCAGGCTACGACTGGACCGCTTGCTGCGAGGTCTTCCCACGTCTGCGTGCGCTTGAGACCACGCCGCAAAGCCCGCGCTATCACGCCGAGGGCAATGTCGGCAGCTACCTGGGCTGGTTCCGCGCCTTGGACCGGTCAGCCCAAACTCACCGACAGCCCGCGCCGTTCCTGGCTCTGGCTGTCGGTGCTTGATACGTCATCAAGCAATGAGCAAAGAGCCAATTCCAAACCCACCCCTCAGGACATCGTGGAATCGCTTTCCGTGGATGAACTGCACGCGATGATTTTCGATCTGAGGACCTGGGCGGAGACGTGCGGCGCTGGGGGCGACCCACATTTGACTGCGCTTTGCTTGCGCATTGGAAAGGAAACGGACACTGCGATGGGGATCTTCACCAGGGCAGCAGTTGCCCATATGGCTTCGCGCAGGGCGGCCTTTTTGTGGGCTGCCGGCCGATAGAGTGGCGTGCGGCGGAATCGCTTCCGGAACAAATGGGAAGGACGATGCGGCCCGGCTCAAGCGCCGGGATCCACGAAGTAGCGTCGGCGCTTCGCCTTGTAGCTGTCCTTTTGGAAGTGCGTGGGTAGCCAGTCGGCGGTGAGCACTTTTAGGTAGCCAGCCTCGGGGTCGGATTTGCCCGCCTCCGTCAGCACGCGCGAAATGTAGCGCGCGTAGTGGTGGTCGAAGACACGCATGAATTCGCCGAAATAGATGTCGGCCACACGTGTGTTACCGCGGATGACCAGCATGTTCTCGTCGTTGATGCGCTGCGAGGGTTTGCTGAAGTTGGCGGACCCGGAGATCACAAGCGGATCTTTTCCAAGCGGATCGATCAGCATGAACTTGTTGTGGATGTAGCGGTTGCGGTTGAGGGGATTCGAGCGCTCGCGCAGGAAGTTCGCCAGCGCGCCGCTTTCGAGGTAGGAGCCCGCCGCGAAAATCAGGTCGCGGTCATGCCCGATGTTCTCGGTCTCGCCGAGCGGGTCGTCCTTGACGACGTAGCGCAGCACGTCGTTGTCCACGTTGAGCACCTGGGCGAACAGCGGATCGATGTTGAATGCGAAGGTCATGCATGCGATCTCCTTCGCTTCGGCCAGGCGGTCGGCATACCACTGCAGCGTTTCGTTGCTGTCCTCGTCGTCGCGCGGCGAGAAAACCGGGGTCACGGAGTTATTCGGCGTCTTCTTCTGCGGCAGAGGCGTCGCCGCCTTCAGCGCTCCGCGCAACTTGGTCGGCGTCGTCTTCTTCTGCGCCAGCAGGTCCCAGTAGTCGAGATACTTCTGCGCAACATGGCGGTCCCACACAACGTGTCCGACGTTGGAGTGGCCGAAGATGCCGCCGTCCGAGATATTGGTTGATCCGGTCCACACTGCGGCCGGCCCCTTCTTGTCCATCAGCACGATGAACTTGTTGTGGCGGATGCCTTCGCTCACGGTGCGGGGGATCACCGCGCCAAGTTCGGCAAGGCCGGCGTTGCCGATGGTCTCTTCGTTGGTGACCTTGTAGGTGCTTTCGGCGTCGTAGACGATCTTCACGTCGGCGCCCCCTTCGATTGCCTTCACGAAAGCATTGGCCACCGGCGCGTAGTGGAACTCGTACAGCGCGGCACGCAGGGCCATGCCGTCCTTCGCCTGGCTGATGAAATCGATCAGCGCCTCGAACAGCCCGCGCGACAGCCAGCGCATCTCCTCGGCGCGCGGGTTGTCGGCCTCGGGTGCGCGGTTTCCGAACTCGCGCGCATAGGCCTGCGAACCGATGACGCCGCGGTTGAAATGAACGTCATGGCCCGGTCCTCCCGAGCCGACGCTTGCCGGATCAATGGCGTCCTCCGCCGTCACGTCGAGCGTGACTGCGGCCGCGTGGTCCAACTTGGTGTTCTTGACCGAACCGAAAACCGGCACGATGCGGTACAGGTAGTGGCATCCCGCCTTCGCGGTGTAGTCCGCCCACTGGAACGTCTGGACGGGATGCTCGGCGGTCGGCACCGGCGTCCCAGGCGGCAGTCCCTTGTCCTTGTCCTTGAAGCGCTTGATGCCGCGCATCCAATAGCGCTCGACCTCATCACCGTTCCCGTCCAGCTCTGTGCGCTCTATCGCGTAGCCCAGCAGGTCTGTGCGTGTCGGCTTCTTGCCGTCCAAGGTGTCCCAGGCCAGAACCACGACGTATGTGCCGGCATAGGCGGCCGCCTTCAGGTCCGAACTCTTGGCAGTGGTTCGCATTCGTCTCTCCCTCCGGTATTCGAGAATTGGCGCATGCGCCTCCGCGCTAGAACTTGACTGAGAAGCCCGGGTTCGCCACCTGCGCCTTGGTGTAACTGACACCATCGACCCGCAGACCCTGCTCGTTGACGACGGTGATCAGACCGCCCTTGTTGGGCAGCATGACCGGTGGCTTCAGAGTGATGCGCAGCGTGTCGCCGGCCACAATACTTCCGACCAGTGGCATGGCGTTCTTGTCCCGGTCAAGCAATTTCCAGCCCTGCAGATCGATGGTCTGCGAAGTGGTGTTCAGCAGCGTGACAGTCTCGATCTCGGGGGAGCGCGTCGGGTTGACCAGCGCCGCCACGATGCGCACCGCACCATCGGGCGCCTCGGGTCGCGGCTGCGTGCCCGGGTCAAAGGGATTACCTGGGTCGCTCGGATCCGACGGCGGGCCGCTAACGTCGCCGTCAAGGCGGTGGCCAGTCTTGTCGTCGCTGTGCCAGGTCTGGGACTGGAACTTCAGGAACACACCGACCCACTGGCTCTGTCCGGGGAAGTGCAGCAGCAGCGCGCCGTCCTGATAGACGCCATCGGTTTCCGTAAAGCGGCCGGCATTGGCCTGGTTCATGTGGATGTCGTGCACGCCATTGCCCGGCAGGAATCCGAAGATCTTGTCTTTCTTACCGTTCTCCGGACCCCAGCGTTCGCCGAAGGCGTAGAGCATCGCGTCCTCGTCGGCCATCGCACGCTGGATGTAGTGGTCGATCTTCTCGTTCAAGTCGTTGTCTGGGCCGGCGATGCTGGCGGGCAGTGGCACCAGCTTGCGCGGGTCGAACAGGTTGCTGCGAATGAAGTCGAGCGCTGGACCGCTTGGCTTGTTTGGCAGCACGTTCCAGCCGGTTTTCAGTTCTTCGAACTGCGCGAGGAAGGGATGCTGGAAGTGCGACTCGATCAGGTATTCGACCTCCGACGGCGCTAGCTGCGACGTCACGTTAACCGCGATGCGGTAGTCGTTTGTGTCATCGACGACATGGACCTGGTAGTGCGGGTTCTGCCCGGATCCCGGTTGCCTGTTGATGGGGCGTCCCTTGAGAACACCGTAGCTTTTGAGTGGCATGGAAACTACCTGGAGAGTGAACCGTCCAATGACGTTAGTCCAACAGTGACGTGCCGCAGATGACAACGGCGCCAAGAACCGCCAGGCGTACGCAACTTTGATGAGACGCGAGAGTCCCGCGCCCGACTGCCGCCGCACCGTGACAAATTCGCGAGGAAGGCCAGTGCCACCGGCTGCCTGCGCAGCGCCAGCGCGATTCCAATGCTGTGGCACTGACCGCCATCACCCGGAACAAGCTGCAAGGACGCGCCCCGCGAAAGGATGGCGAGCGTCAGCATGAGATCGCCGGCCGTGCGAAACAGCTACCTATTCGGGAAGCTCGGCAGCGGCTGCTTGCGCGTGGCGCTTTCGCGCTGGAACGTATCGCGGCAGACCAGGGCTGGCTTCAAGATGACTTGACCGGACGGATACGCTTCAGACGGGATGGCTAGCGCAACAGCTGGGCGACATACGGCAAGGCCGCTTCATAAACTTCGTCCGGCGTAACCGGCCGAGCGTCGGTTCTGGCTGGCACGGCTAGAAGCGGGACTACTAGCGCGGCCGGCAGCAGACGCTCTGCGCCGTCCCTCCCGGGCAGCGCCAGACCGACCAGTCGCCCCGCAGCGTCAAAGACAGGTCCGCCACTCAGCGCGGCACCGGCGGGCCAGCCAAGGGCTTGTGCGCCGCTGCGGTCGACACGGCCTAGGAAGCCCAACTGCAGCACCGGCCAGGCAGGCGCTGCGCTGTCAATACGCAACATGCCCAGGCGGGATGCGGGGCTACCGGCAAACACACGTAGGGGGACACGGCTCAGCGGGACGGCGGCGCCAGCGGGTGCCAGGGGTGGCTCGACACTCAACAGCACCAGACCCAGTTCAGCGAGAGCGGCATCTGCCGCCAATGGCCGCGCACGGCTCGCGCGGCCCAGACCATTGCGCAACCACAGCGCCTCGGCGCCGGAGACAGCGTCTGCCGGCACCAAGGCCAGGCGGCCGGCGTCCAGCAGCAGCCCCGTCGCGACTGGGCGGCTCGCGGCAGGCACGTCCATGCCATGGGGCCAGGGGCCTGGCGGCTGCGAGGGCAGCACCATGCTGGACGACAAGCCTTCCAGCAGCAGAGCAAGCGCGTCGTCGGCAGATTCACCGCGAGTGAGGTGCCGCTGCACGTAGTCGGCCTGGCCGGATAGCGCCAGCAGCCACAAGTGCAGCGCGCGCGCAGCCGGCTCGTCCCGGTGCGCAGCGGCGGAGTGGGCGGCGAAGGCCAACGCCTGGCGCATATGGCCGCCCTGGAGCTGCATCTGCAGTTGCAGCATCTCGGTGTCGGCTGCGTGGCTCATGCCAGCAGCCGTTTCGAGAGGCACCAGTGCCGCATCGGGCTCGCCGCGGGACAGGGCAGCGCGCGCCACGTTCAGGTGACGTTGGCGCGCTGCTTCCTGCGCGGGCGGCAGGGCGTCGTCATGATGCGCCGGCGCTGCTGTCGCCGCCGGCAGCGACAGCAGCGCCGCCAGCAGCAGGCCGGCCGGCCCGTTCAGCCGTCTCAAGGCGTGACGGTGATGCGCGGCTTGGCCAGCTCGGCGGCGGCGCCGTTGTACGCCGCAGCAGGTGCCTTGTAGCCGCTCAGGTAGGCAATGAGCGCATCAATGTCCTGCCCGCCGCCTACCAGGTTGGTGCCGCCCACCAACACGCTGAAACCGTCGCCACCTGTGGCCATGAAGTTGTTGACGGTGACGCGGTAGGTCTTGGTCGGGTTTTGCAACACGCCGTTGATGACCAGTTGTTCCGTCGGTCCTGTGGCCAGCGGCGGGACGAGTGTCAGGTCCTTGGGCGTGAAGCTGACGCTCTTGATGCGAGTGCCACAGCTGCCGCCGCTGGACCAGGTGTAGCTGAAGCCGTTGCTGACCTGCATGATGCGCTGCGCGATCTGGCCGTTGCAGCCGGAGAACTGCTGCTCCAGCACGTCCTTGATCTGCTGCTGCGTCAGCGTGATCGTCTGCAGGATGTTGCCGAACGGCTGCACCGTGAAGGCATCGCCGTAGGTCAGGCTGTACGGATAAGTGGCGCTGGAAGGTTTGACGAAGCCGGGGTTGCGCACGCCACCAGCGTTCATGAAGGCGATCTGCGCGCCGCCCAGGCTGGCGGGCTGGGTGGCGGCGAGCTGCGCGTCCGCGATCAGGTCGCCGGCTTGCATCTCGCCTGCCGCGTTGGCGCCGTTGCTCAGGTCGCCGGTGATCGTGGCGACGATGGCGTTCGCCAGGGGCGAGACGGCCGCCTTGTAGGCGCCGACGACATTGGCCACAGCCGGGTTGGCGGCGATGTGGTCCTGCGCGGCAATAACCACGGGGTCGGTCGCAGCCACGACGGTGCCACTCACGCGCTTGTCGCGGGCGACCAGCACGTTGTTTGGATTCACGTCGATGACGTCGCGCGTGGCCGGGTCGATCTTCAGGTCGATCTCGGTCACCATGCGGCCGAATGCGCTGGCGCTGGTCACCGGCACCAAGCGGCCGGACCTGTTCGGCACGCCGGAGACGCGCGGCGTTGTCGAGGCGCCGTTGCTGCTGACGTCGATAGTTGTCTTGGAGCAGTTGTAGGCCGCGTGCGTATGGGCACTGACGACCAGGTCAACGGCGTTGTCCAGGCGCTTGACGATGGCGCGGATGTCGGAGTCCGTGCCGTCGGCGTTGCGCAGGTCGCCGGTGCAGCCGTTGATGTCGCTGGCGGTGGGCTGTGTGCCGCCGCCGGTGATGAAGTTCTGGAAGCCCCCCTGATGGACCAGCACGACGATGGCCTCGATACCCTGGGCGCGCAGCTTGGGCACGAGCGCGTTGACGGTGTCGGCCTCATCCTTGAAATCCAGGCCGGCCACGCCGCTGGGCGTGACGACACCGGGCGTGCCCTTGAGCGTCATGCCGATAAAGGCCACTTTGACCCCACCAAAGTTCTTGATGCCGTATGGCGCCAGCAGCGAGCGGCCGGTGGCCGTCTCGATGACGTTGGCCGACAGCCACTGGAACTTGGCGCCGTCGAAGGTGCCGGGGGCCGACGAGCCGAAACCGCGGCAGCTGTTGGCATCGGGTGCGCCATTGGCCGCCAGCTTGCAACCGCCCATCTGCAGGCGACGCAGTTCGGTCTTGCCCTTGTCGAACTCATGGTTGCCGACGGAGGAGAAGTCCAGGCCGATCTTGTTGAGCGTCTCGACGGCGGGCTCATCGAAGAACAGCGCCGAGATCAGCGGCGAGGCGCCGACCAGGTCACCACCGCCGACCACGACGGTGTTCATGTTCTTGGCACGCATGCCGGCCACATAGGCACCCAGGAATTCGGCGCCGCCGACGTCCGGGCGGTTGCCAGCGTTGGCATAGGTGCCGACGGTGTTAGGACCGAAGGTGCCGGGAGACTCGAGGTTGCCGTGATAGTCGTTGAAGGCAACGATCTTGACGGTGATCGGGGCCGGGACGGCGGCTTGGGCAGCGCCAGCGAGCAGTGCTGCGGCGAGGGGAAGGAGCTTGAAGCGCATGTAAGTCTCCTCGGCGATCAGGCGTTGCGGCGGCGCATGCCAAGCAGCAGGCCAAGCCCGATGAGCAAGGTGGCATAGGCGGCGGGCTCGGGGACGGGGCTGACGGTGAGCTTGACGCCGCCGATGGAGGCGTTCAGCGGGCCAAAGGCATCCGTCGTCGACTGGAAGAGCAGGCCACTGATGACGTGGGTGCCGGCGCCCAGCGTGAAACTGCCGCGGCTGAAGTCGCTGTTGGCGAGCGCGGCGTCGGGGTCGAAGGTGATGTTGCCGGCGGAGTCGCCGTTGGTGGCTGCGCCGGTACTGCCCAGCTGCGCGGCGCCGTCGTAGACGTGGAAGCGGTCACCCGAGAAGCCGGTATCGACGACCGTCAGCGTGCCGACTTGGCCGGCGGCGATGGTCACCTCGAAGCTCAACGGTGCGCCGAAGTCGTCCTGCCAGCCAAAGCTGTAAGGAGCCAGGTTGGCGTCGACTGTGAAACCGGCCCAGTTGCCGTCGCCGGGAAGCGTGATGGCATGTGCGGATGAGAGCGCAGTCAGCGCCAGTGCGGTGGCGATAAAGGTGGAACGCATGAGGATCCTCGGGGGACGTGGGGATAAGGAATAGTCGACTGCAGCGGTGTCCCGCTGTTGACGTGCTCCAGCCCGGCGACGTGCCTTTGGAACCAGGGGCAGTGACCTTTGCGTGAATAAGCGCTGCCAGTTCGGCCACGTTTGATTTCATGAATTTTCAGGAGCAGCAGACCTCGATCAAGTGCTGAGCTGGACAAGCGAGTCCCAAACGACCCTGCAATGCACACAGACGAATCGGCGGGACGCTTCTTCGGTGTCGATCTTTTCCTGTTTGATGAGAAGTCGCCGGCAAGTCGGGCATCTGCAAATGAACGCCCGCACAACCCAGGTCGTCAGGCCTAGCGTACCCAGCACCATCGTTACAGACACCAGCAGCAGATCCCGCCGCGAGGTGCCGCTTCCGTTGTTCAGCAAGGCCGCGCAGGCAAACGCCACCAGCGTTGCAACAAGCAGCGCAAGTGCGAGCCATCGGGTGGTTTTCGCGTGCGTCGGGTGAAGGAGTCGCTTGATCGTTGGGCCGCTTGCCCCGGCTACAACACGACCCGGCGAACGTCGATTTCAGTGTCTTCCCAGGCCACGCTGTCGGCAATCGGCTCGACAACGGCGTGTCCGTCGGAGTTGAGCCCCAGACATCTTCTCGTCAGCTCGGTCAGCCACGACGTATGAAGCAGATGGTTCCCAAGCGATAGAACCAGCGCTTGAGGACGGTCATCAAGTTGGATCTGCATGCCGGCTCCACATATTGCTGCTGCAGTTTGCAGGTTCACCGTGACAAGCCTGCTCATCAGCGCGGGGCCAATCTGCTCCTCTCAGCTCATGCTGAGCCGTTCCCGAATGGACCACCGCTTGAGAGCCCGAGCTAGCGTGCTAGGTCGCGTTGCTCGTCAATGCCCTCGAAGAAGCTGCGCACCATTGGCCTGTCGCGGCGCTCGCCCAAACAGACGAAATGGGCGTAGGTTCGGGCCTCGGCGTCGGTCAGCTCGCTATAGGGCGCGGCGACAAAGCGCCGGTCACGCGAGAACTCCGCCAGAACACCGACGTCGGCGCGGTAGTCCAGCAGCCGCTCCAGCACGTTGAACGGGGCTCGTACGCCTCCCGAACCGTTGATGACAAGCAGCGCGGGCGGAGGGCGTTGATTTCGCGCGACACATCCAAACCCAGACATCGCGGCCGCCATGGTGTCCCGGCCTTCAGCGTGTCCGTTGCGCTTTCCCGCGGATGGCGGGTCGTTGACGCGGTGCAAATGGCATCACTGCAGTGACAGAAGTCACGCCGCAACGCTGGTTCATCGGGATGTCATCCGCGTCAAAGACGTTATGAACATGATGGGCGCGCCAAAAGGAGCCGTCATGTCCTCGCCCGCCACCCCCGTCAAGACCCAAGCTGCCCGCCAACTGCTCGCCGGTCCGCGCTCGAACCTCACGGTGCCGATGCGCATGCTCCTCATCAACGTTGACGGCCGCCGTCGCACGGTGGAACTGCAGGACATTGCGCGCTCGCTCAACCTCGCCCCTAATGCGCTCGAAGAGCTCCAGCGCGATGGATTGATTTCCGGCCTGGCTGAGCTTTCACATGCGCCTGAAGTGATGGAGCAGCCGCCCATCGAAGTCAAGGCAGCTCTGGCCCCGGCCTCCTCCGCCGACGATTTGCGTCGCTTGATGCGAGCCAAGATGTTCGCATTCGACCTTGCCTGCCGAATGCTGGCCGGCCGCGATGCAGAGCTGCGCGCAAGTGCGCGCGAGGTCAATAGCGAATCGCGCTTTCTGGATTGGCTGGCCGAGGCCTCGACCCGCATTGAGACAGCGTCAGATGGCGAGCGCGCGCAGTTGTTTCGCGACCGGGTGGCGCAGGCGGCGGCGTAGCAGCGGGCCTGTAGCGCAGTCGTTTCTGCAATCTGCTCCCTTTTGGCCTTCAGGGTCTTGTGTCATATGGCTTTGAGCCGCCTTGAAAAATCCATATGCTGCACCGCAACATCTGATCTTCTGTAGCGCTTGTCTCCTCCACCGCCTCCGGTGGATTCACCCCTGTCGGCGAGGGCCGGCGGGGGTTTCTTTTTGGCTCTTTGCGCATTGATTCGTGATGGCTCACGTTTTGAGCCTGTGGGAAGGGATATTGGCTCGCACGGCCCCGGAGTCTGGGGCGACGGGAGTCACAGATGCGCAGCCGAGAACTCAAGAGGATGCTGGCCGAGGTATCGAAGCTGACGCCGGGGCAGCGGCAGGAGTTGATGCAGGCCTTGAGCGGCGCCGACGAGGTCGTGCAGGTCGTACAGACGGTGCAATCGCGTCCGCTGGCCTGCCCGCACTGCCAAGGTGAGCGCGTGGTTCGCAATGGACACGCCAGCGGGTTGCAGCGCTACAAATGCCGCAGCTGCACCAGGACCTTCAACTCGCTGACCGAGACGCCGCTGGCTCGGCTGCGGCACAAGGGGAAATGGGAGCGCCAAGCCGAAGTGTTGCGCCAGGGCTTGAGCGTGCATCAGGCCGCGGACACCCTGTCGGTGGCTCCCAGCACGGCCTTCCGCTGGCGTCACCGCTTCCTGCAACTGGCCCAGGGCGTGAAGGCCCGAGTGCTGCAAGGCGTGGTGGAGGCCGACGAGACCTACTTCCTGCGCTCCAGCAAGGGCCGGCATTTCGAGGCGTTGACACAGGACGAGCAGCATCGTGCCCGCAAGCGGCTGAAGCGCCTGCGCTACCTCGCAGAGTTCGTCGCGCCACGCTACAAGCGTGTGGCTATGAAGCGCTATTTGGCCGCCCTGGAGCCCGCGCAAGATGCGCTTGGTGCGCACAACGACGCCGTCGTCGCGCTGGAACGCTATCGAGCGTTGGCCACCACGGACCGGGATGCGCTATTCGCTGTCGGCTGGCTCACGGCCAAGCTGGAACAGACTGCTATCGATGGCCGCCATGCCTTGAAGGCGCTTGACGACGCTCAGCGATTCTGGCGCTAGGTGCGGAGCCGACGTTGCTCGTTTTGCGGGCAGTGGGATGGCCTGCGGCCCCTGACAACCACTTACGCGGTGCCGTCAGCGCTTATCCACAGGGTTGCCCACCATGGGCGGGTACAACTTGGCTATGTGAAAGCGCCGCGTGGACACGTGCCAGCGCATCGCGGGCACCACGTTGTCGCCCCTGCATCTGTTCAAAGACCTCTGGCAATCCGCCGTGAACGCGGGTCAACGGTTTGTCGAGCTGAGCGATCCAACTTGACAGGCACCGGTCGACAAGACGGAAGGCGCTGACCCGTTCCTGCTCCTGGGCAGACATGAATACCTCCAGCAATGACCCAACGGGGTAGCCGTTGAGCTCAGGCCGAAGGCTGGCCAGTTCCTGGAGCAGGGCATGGTCTGAGGGGAATACAGGGCCGGGAGCCCGGATGACGTTCAATGTGATGTCCCGTGCGCGTTCGTACTGCAATCTAGGCGCCGCCGACGGGCGAGTCCATCGGCGAGGTGCGGTATTTGGCATTCTAGGAAACCCTAAGACTGTATGTGTCACCAGCCGTCGCGAGGCGTGCCGTTCCAACCCTGTGCATGCCGAATGGGGGCACGCGAATTGCCACATTGCCGCGCACTTCGGAGCCCCATAAAACCACCTTCGTTCACCAATCCGTGCAACCGCCGACGCCGAAGGCGGGAAAGGAGTCAGCGACCGACTCGAGTGATGCCGGCCGCGAGCCCAACGCACCTCGTCCAGACTGGCCCGCGCCGGGTCTCGTCGGGAGCTACGGGCCACTCGTTGAAGGGCCGCTGCCAGATGACAAGGACGGCGCAGGCGCCGACGAACGGAAAAAGCCTTGAGCCTTTAGCGCGCCTGCGAGGCCATGGGGTTTGCTCTCATCCGTTGCCCCACCCCGGTGACCAAGATGGAGGCGGGGAATCAAAGCAGAGGTCCAGTCCTGGATTGCGCATGGCGTGCTCGCTACTCGCGGCGCCGGAACGCCAGCCAGCCCGCCAAAGCCGTGAAGATCATCAGCATCACGAAGATGACCGCGAAGCCGTAAGGCGCCTCGTTGAACGGGATACCGCCCACGTTCATGCCGAACAGGCCCGTGCAGATATTGATTGGTAATCCCAGCACGGTGATCACCGTCAGCGTGAACAGGCTGCTGTTGGTCTGCTCGCTCACCTGTGCGGCGATCTCTTCCTGCAGCAGCTTGATGCGYTCCTGCAGCGCCRYGAGGTCGCGCAAGACCAGTGAGAACTCCTCGGTGCCCTGGCGGAGGTCTTCCAGGTCACGCTCTGCAATCCAGGACGGCGGCTGCCGCAGCAACCGGAACATGGCACCTGGTTCCGGGGCCAGCAGCCTTTGCAGCCGCACCAGCACACGGCGCAGCTTGCCGAGGTCGGCGCGTCGACGCTGAAGCTTGCCTTTCTGCAAGGTGTCTTCGATCGTGTCCACCTGCACGGTGGCGTCGCGCACGATGCGCACCAGCACATCGCCTTGGTCGTGCATCAACTGGTTCAGCAGTGCCATCGAAGAGTCGAAACGGTGACCATCCTTGACGGACTGGCGCAGGCGGTCGATCGATTTCAAGGGATGGCTGCGCGCGCTGATGGCCATGCGCTCGGTGACGGTCATCCACAGCGTGGCGATCTCGGACGGGTCGAACGAGAACTCGTAGGCGACATCGTTGACCACCGCGACCAGATGATCGCTGGCATCTTCGATCCGCGTCGAACGCGAGYCGTCCCGCAGCGCCTCGAAGAATTCAGGAGCCAATGCGAGATGAGCACGCATCCAGGGTTCGGCCGACACATCGCTGAGGTTGAAGTGCAGCCAAACGAAGGCGCCTGCAGCGTCCGGCGATGCGTCCGTCTGTGCACTGGCAATCCAGATGCGAACCTCTTCAAGTGATATCGGCCGTCCTGGCGCGTCTGGCGAAAACAGGTAGCCGCAGATCAGCCCGTTGGGATCCGAACCGTAATTGGTAGTTGCCATGTTGTCCTACTCCTTGCGGCTGGATTGTCCGTGTCGCAAGACGGGATTCGTCGAGCCTGCACGCCGCGTCACGGTCGAGCGACTACGGCGCAAAGCGATACCCGACGGTCGCGGCACCCGGGGCGTGCTGGACTTTGAGACAAGCCTGAGCGATCGAGAAGCCCTAGGCACAGAACGCGGTACTTTCCGTCACGCACCTCAGTTGCGCCGTTGATGGCGATGCATACCATTGGGCATTGCTCCAAACGGGAGGATGTGCATGCACGATCCGCAAGACGGTGATGAAACCATCACCCAGGCTGTCTATGGCGTCGACGGGCAGCTCTGGGTCAGCATCTCGAAATCTGCGCTGGATTCCCGCTTCGGACCGGGCCCGGTTGGTGCTGGGCCGGATGCGTCCCATCAGGCGGCAGTGCTGACCTTCAATGCCAACCATGAGGTCATCGCAGCGGCCGCCGACAAGAAGCGGCAACCCGGTGAAGCTCACGGCCGGGAGAATCCGTTGCGTCTTGAACGCGACGATCTCTGAGGCCGATCAAGAGGCATCTCACCTTCTCCGTGGAAGGTGACTTCGGTTGGGCGGAATGTCAAGCCGATATGGCGCCCGAGCGTGCTGCGCAAACATGACCTGCAACTCGCTCGATTCACAGCGCTGTTGCGAATAGGTAGGTGCCATCTCGGCGTTGGCCAAGTGTGATCCGATGCACGGAGGATGGACGACCATCGAGCGACGCATCCGCACCGACCCGGGTCATTCTCCCTTCTTGGCCTTGGGGCGCCCGGTCTTGACGGTGGGCACGGACGTCAGCGCGCGCAGCAGGGCAGCGTTGTCGAGACTGGCCAGTAGCTTGACGCCAGCGCGCAGCAGCTCGCTCTTCTTGGCGTGGTGGGCACCGGCCAGCGCGCGTTGCTTGAGCTGGCTCAGCAGGGCGTATTCGTCCGACGGCATGGTGAAGCTGTCGCGCACCAGCTTGACCTTGGCGGTCTTGGCCGGGGACGCTGGCTTGGCCGCCTTGGTGGTTGGCTTGGAGGCCTTGGCCTTGGCTGCGGGCTTGGTTGCAGGTTTTGCAGCTGGTTTGGCTGCGGGCGTGGCAGCAAGCTTTGCGGCACGCTTTGCCGCTGCCTTGGCTGCGGGCTTGACCGTGGCCTTGGCTGCGGGTTTCGCGGCTGCGCGGGGAACCTTGGCGGCGCGGAGCTTGGCGGTGGCCTGGACCGGCGCTACTGCCTGGCCTGCTTTTTCAACCATGCGGGTCATGTCATTTTTCCTTCATCTGAAAACCGTATATTCAGTTTACACAGTTTCCGACTCGGCCTGCAGGGCTGACGACTTGCCGACATGCCCGACCTGCTGCCTTCTTCCTCGCCCACGCTGGCGGCCATCGATCTGGGGTCCAACAGCTTCCGGCTCGAGATCGCCCGGGTCACGCAGAACCGCTATCAGCGGCAGGTGTGCATCAAGGAGATGGTGAGCCTGGGAGCGGGACTGGACTCGCGTGGGGTGCTCTCGCGCGAGTCCATGGTGCGCGGCCTGCGGTGCCTGCAGGGCTTCTCGTCCGAGCTGGTTCGGCACGACCTGGCCGGCGCGCGCGTCGTGGCCACGCAGACGCTGCGCGAGGCCAGCAACCGCGACGAATTCCTGCACCGTGCCCAGACGCTGCTGGGCCTGCCCATTGACGTCATATCCGGGCACGAGGAAGCACGGCTGATCTACGCTGGCGTGGCCTTCATGCACCCCTCGCCGGGTCGCCGCCTGGTGGTGGACATCGGCGGGCGCTCTACCGAGATGATCGTCGGACAGGGTGGCGCACAGCGCGTGACGCAGTCGTTTCCTGTCGGAAGTGCCAGCGTCGCGCATCGCTTTTTCCCGGGCGGCCGAATGACGGAGGACGCATTCCGCGCAGCCCAACTGGTCATAGGCGAGTCCGTGTGTCAGGCGCTGGCGCCCTTTGCTGCGGTCCACTGGGACGAAGCGTTGGGCGCTTCAGGAACTGCCCGCAGTCTGTCTTGCGTGCTCAAGGCCACGGGCGTTACCGATGGCGCCATCACGCCGAAAGCCCTGCGTTGGCTGATCAAACGTTGCGTGGCCGCAGGGCATGTGGACAAACTGGACCTTCCCGGCCTGAAGCCGCACCGACGCGGCGTGCTGCCCGGCGGCCTCTCGATCCTCTACGCCCTGGTCATGCATTGTGGTATCCGACGGATGCTGCCGGCGAAGGGCGCGCTTCGCCAGGGCGTCATCGTTGATTTGCTCGGGCAACCCAAGCGGAACGCGGACGTCGGGACCACCAGTGTGCGCTTGCGCAGTCAGGTACCAAAGCTGGCTGCAGCTTGACTGGGGCGAATCGTTGAAGTCGGCTTGGCTGGCGACCAGCGTAGCGCACCGGAAAAGGGGCTCAAGTCGCCGGAATGATCGTTCGCACAGCTGGCCGTGGCGCCCACGCAGCCGGACTGGTCGCTGCGCCTGCCGCGCCGGACAAGGTGCACAGCAAGCATCAGGCTGGGTGCTCAAGACCTGCTGAACCGGCCGCTCAGGTGGGATCGGAATATGCACCCACGTCGCTGATGCGAATCGCCGTCACGAAAAATTTGGTCATCAAAGGCCCGCCATCCGATAGGACCTACTGGAAGCCTGGCGGATGCGACCGACGCTTCGCGAGCTGCACATACCTCTCGCGGGCCAGGCCAAGAACGTAGGACGCTTTGCTGAGCCGTGACATCGCTGCTGAATCACCAGGCCGCCATCGCGCAAGGGCGGCGCTGTAGAGGCGTTGGGCGGTCAACACGCGGCGATTCGCCTGAAGCATTGGGCTGGGTCTCATGGAGCCTCCAGGGCCGGTAGCCGAAATATGCCACCAGAGGCTGACGGCCGGGGGTGCTACATGCTTTCTGCGCCCAGAATCAGGATCAGCCCCTCTTGCGACGCGGGCGCTGAAGGCCGAGACCTAGCGTCGGCGATGCCGCCACGATTGAACCGCCCCGGGTTTCGCGTCTGGGTCGCGGCGGGGGCAGCATGGCTGCTGCGCCCGCCAGCCCGAGCAACCACCAGCCTGAGGCTGCACCGCCGCCGCCCGAGGAGGGCGCCGGCGATGGCGGGTTGGGTGTCGGCGGCGGTGGGGGAGCTGGCGGTGGAGGCGGTGGAGGCGGCGGTGTCAGCGGAATGGGCGTGCTGCCCTGCGCCTGACCGCAGCGGCTCAGGTTGTTGCTCTGCAAGCCCAGCGAGCTGCGCGCGGGCGCGGCATAAGTCGTCGGCGCCAGCGCGAACTTGACGGCCTCGGCCGCGTCGAGAAGGCCGTCCCCGCCGGTGGTCGCATCCAGCGTGCAGCGGCTGTTGTTGGTCGTCGTGCAATAGCCCAGCGCATAGGCTGTCACGTGCGGCCGCGCGCTCGCCTTGAGGCCAGCCTCGACCTGGGTCAAAGTCAGGTTGGGATTCGCCGACCACATCAGCGCAGCCGCACCCGCCACCAGGGGCGCGGCGAAGCTGGTGCCACTGACGGCGCCATAGCCAGCGACCGATGGTGCCGTCTTGCCGGTGTTGATGGTCGATACGACGCCCGTGTCGGCCAGCTCGATGTCGCAAGTGCGCTGGTAGTTGCCGTCGCCACCGGGTGCGACCAGCTGCACTTCCTTGCCGAAGTTGGAATAGAGGGCCTTGTAGCCCTGGCGGTTGGCGGCGGCAACGCCGAAGACGCCGCTGCAATTGGCCGGCCGGCCGACCGCGCTGCGCAGGTTGCCCGCTGCGGCGACGATGAGCACGCCCTTGGCACGCAGTTCGGCGATGGCGTCCTGGTAGAGCCTGCCCGCCGCCGCGACGTCAGGGTTGCTGTCCGTCGTGCTGCAGGAGGTCACGCCGGCAAAGCCGATGACCAGCACCTTCGCCGGGTTCGGGTTCGCCGGCACACCCGCCACGCTCAGGCCCGCGGCCCAGCGCATGCCGTCGACCATGTCGGCCACCGAAGCGCCGCATTTGCCCGACACGCGCACCGGCAGGATGCGCGCATTCCAGTTGATGCCGGCCACGCCGCCGGCGTTGTTGGTCACCGCGCCGAGCTGGCCGGCCACGAGGGTGCCGTGCCAGCTGCTGCTGTCGTTGACCAGGCAGCCGTCCCACAGCGCCAGGTTGCCGTCGTGCTCGGCCTGGCTGAGCGCGTCGCCGGGATCGTTGGCGCCGGCGCTGCGGCCCGTGCCGCCGTTGTTGGCGTATTCGGGTTTGCTGACGAAGTTGTAGCCCGGCAGCAAGTTGGCGTTCAGGTCGCCATGGGCGGTCACGCCCGAGTCCAGCACGGCGACAACCGGCGCGGCCGAGCCCGTCGTCGTGTCCCATGCCTTGGTGAAGCCGGCGGCACCAGCGTTGGTGGTGTCGTTCTGCTCGTCCAGCCACCATTGGGCGGAACTCGGATCGGTGGGGCGGAACAACGGGTCGTTGGGCACGGCCGCGCGCTGCTCATGCGAATCGGGCATGGCATGCGCAAGGCGGGCGTCGGCGCGCAGCGCGGCCAGCCAAGCCGCCTTGGCCGAGACATCGACGTCGGCGCCCGCCTGTAGCCGCCACCAGCCGGCGCCCAAAGGCCGCTCGGCCTTCAGCGGCAGGCCGGCGTCGGCCAGCACGTGGCGCAGCAGCGCCTGCTGCTGGACGCTGTCGCGGCCAGCATCAACGAGCTTGACGATCAGCGTCGTGCCCTCGCGGGACTGCGGCGCGGCCACGGCCGGCCGCATCTGCGTGGCCAGGCCGACGGCCGAGACGGCCACCGTGGCAACGGTCGCCGCTGCAACGAGCTGGGTGAAACGAAGCCCGCTCGTGGCGGGCCGGGGCGGTGGGGTCAGAGGCAGCTTTTTCACCCGGCCACCTTAGCCAGCTGCGGTGAAGCCGCCATGACATGAGCCGATCGGCTCATTGGCGGCGTCATCTGCCCTTCATTCATGTCGCGGTCACTGCGGCTTCCTAAGCTGCGCCGCCCTGACCCATTCGGACCATGACCGCCCCACTCCGTCCCAAACGCCCCCGCGGCTTCACGCTGCTGGAGCTGCTCGTCGTCATGGTCATCATCGGCCTGCTGGCCGGCTATGTCGGCCCGAAGTTCTTCGGCCAGATCGGCAAGAGCGAGGTCAAGGCGGCGCGCGCGCAGATCGACGCGCTGACCAAGTCGCTGGACCAATTCCGTTTGGATGCCGGCCATTACCCGAGCACGGAGCAGGGCCTGGCCGTGCTCGTCACCAAGCCCGCCGATGAGCCAAAGTGGGCCGGTCCCTATCTGAGCAAAGCCTTGCCCAAGGACCCCTGGGGCAATGACTACCAATACCGCTCGCCGGGCGAGCATGGCGACTACGACCTGCTGTCCTTCGGCAAGGACGGCCGCCCCGGCGGTGAAGGCGAAGACGCCGACCTCGTCTCCTGGTGATGGCGATGCCAGAGTTCGACGTCCGCTACCTCGACGCCCAGCGCCAACCGGCGCAGGCCCGGGTGCAGGCGTCGGACGCCAGCGGCGTGGCGGCGGTGCTGGGCCTGTCGCCGGCCGCACTGCTAGCGGTCGAACCGGTTGAAGTCAAGCCGCTGAAGGCCAGCGGCGGCCGCTTCCCGCGCCGCCAGTTCGCGCAACAGCTCGCCGTGCTGCTGCGCGCCGGCATCCCGCTGCTGGAGGCCCTGCAAACCCTGCAGTCGCAGGACAACCCGCCCGCGGTCAGCGCGGCCCTGGCCGGCGTCGTCGCCCGCATCCAGCTCGGTGAAGCCTTCTCGGCGGCGCTGGCCTCGCAACCCCAAGCCTTCGACGCCCTCTTCGTCGCCGTCGTCGAAGCCAGCGAACGCAGTGGCAAAGTCGAGCAGGCGCTGTTCGAGCAGGCCAGCTATCTGGCCTGGGCCGAGCAGCTGCGCGCCAAACTCGTCGCGGCGGCCATCTACCCAGCCATGCTGATCGCCGCCGGCACGGTCGTCGTGCTGTTTTTGCTCGTCTTCGTCGTGCCGCGCTTTGCCGGCCTGCTCGAAGGCGTGGGCGGTGACCTGCCCTTGGCGTCCCGCGCGCTGATCGCCGTCGGCGCCTTCAGCGGTGCCCATCCGCTGGCCCTGCTGCTGATCGCCGCCGGCCTCATCGCTCTGCCCCTCTGGGCCTGGCAGCGCGGCTTGCGCGAGGCCCTGCAGGCGCGGCTGTGGCGGCTGCCGTTGATCGGCCCCAAGCTGCATCTGCTGTCGCTGGCCCAGCTCTACCGCTGCCTGGCCATGCTGCTGCTGGCCGGCGTGCCCATCGTGCCGGCCCTGGTCAACGCGCGTGGCGTGGCCGCGGCCCATCTGCGCGCCGCGCTGGACCGCGCGACCGAAGCCGTGCGCCTGGGTGAACGCCTGTCGGGCTCACTGCAGCGCGAGGGCCTGACGACGCCGATCTCGCTGCGAATGCTGCGTGTGGGTGAGCACAGCGGCGAGCTGGGCGCCATGCTGGCCCAGGCCGCAGGCTTCTATGACGAAGAGCTGTCGCGCCTGTCCGAACTCATCACCCGCCTCGTCAACCCCGCGTTGATGCTGATCATGGGCCTGGTCATCGGCACGGTCGTCGTGCTGATGTATCTGCCGATCTTTCAATTGGTGGACCAGGTGCAATGAACGCCCACGTCGATATTTCGCCCGACGTGCTGGAGCGCCTGCCCGCATCCGATGCGCCGTGGACCCTGGCCTTCGAGCCCTGGCCCCACGCCGATGCGCAGCGCTGGCGCGCGGTGATGGCTCAGTCCGCACGCGGCCGCCTGGCGCTGCTGGCCGACCGGCCGCTGGAGCCGCTGCTGCGCCTGCGCATCGAGTCGCGACTGAAAAAGCCCGTGCTATGGTGGCCCTGCGAGCCCGCCGAGATTGACGCGCTGCTGGAGGCCGGCGAGGTCGACTACCGCGCGCTGGGCTCCATGGTCGAGAGCTTCGGCGATGGCGCTCAGGCCGAGGCCGCGCAGGAACTGTCGGCCTTGCACCTGGCCGAGCAGGCCAGCCCCGTCGTGCGCCTGCTCGACGCGACGCTGTACGACGCGCTGCAGGACGGCGCCAGCGACATCCACTTCGAGTGCCAGCTGCGCGGCATGAAGATCCGCAGCCGCATCGACGGCGTCATGCTGGACGTGAAGACCATCGATGGCACACAGGCCGCCGAGCAGCTGGTGTCGCGCTTGAAGGTCATGGCCGAGCTCGACATCGGCGAGCGCCGCCTGCCGCAGGACGGCCGCTTCAAGCTGCGCGTGCAGGGCCGCGAGGTCGACTTTCGCCTGTCCATCATGCCCAGCGTCTTCGGCGAGGACGCGGTGGTGCGCGTGCTGGACCGCGCCCAGGTGGAGGCACAAGGGGTGCTGACGCTCGACGCCCTCGGCTTCGAGCCCGAGGCGCGTGCGCAGATCCGTGCCCTGGCCCGCCAGCCCCACGGCATGCTGCTCGTGACCGGCCCGACCGGCTCGGGCAAGACGACGACGCTCTATGCCGCCATCAGCGAGGTCAACACCGGCCGCGACAAGATCATCACCATCGAGGACCCGGTCGAGTACCAGCTGCCCGGTGTCGTGCAGATCCCCGTCAACGAGAAGAAGGGGCTGACGTTCGCGCGCGGCCTGCGCTCGGTGCTGCGTCACGACCCCGACCGCGTCATGGTGGGCGAGATCCGCGACACCGAGACGGCCCAGATCGCCGTGCAGGCGGCCCTCACCGGCCATCTGGTCTTCAGCACGGTGCACGCCAACAACGCCTTCGACGTCGTCGGCCGCTTCATGCACATGGGGCTGGACCTCTACAACGTCGTCTCGGCGCTGAACGGCGTGCTCGCGCAGCGCCTTATGCGCATCAACTGCCGCCACTGCCTGGTGCCGCTGCCCGCCACAGCCGGGCAGCTGCGCGACCACGGCCTGCCCGAGGATGCGCAGCTGCAGCAGGGTCGTGGCTGCTCGCACTGCCGCAGCACCGGCTACAAGGGCCGGCGCGCTGTCAGCGAGCTGCTGTGGCTGGACGACGAGCTGCGCGACCTCATCGCCAGCCGCGCGCCGCTGGGCCGCATCAAGGAGATGGCCCGCGGCCGCGGCATGCGCTCGCTGCGTGACGCCGCCGTGGCGCTGGTGCTGCGCGGCGACTCCACGCTGGAGGAGCTTGAGCGTGTCACGCTGGCGGACTGAGCGGCGGCTGCTGGCGGCTGATTTCGCGGACTGGTGCGCGGCCCACCCGGGTGCCCGAGTCGAGCTGTTCGTCGGCGCCGAGCGCATGCACAGCCTGCTGGTGCCCGAAGACCTGCCCCTGGCCGACGAGGCCGCTCTGCTCGGCTATGCGCGCCTGCAGTTCACGCACTACTTCGGCCCCGCGGCCCAGCACTGGCCCCTGGCGGCCTGGCCGCGCGGCGCCTGTGCGCTGGCCGATGGCAGCCTGGCCGAGTTGCAAGCGACCGCCGCCGCGCATCGCGTGCGCATCGTCTCGCTGCGGCCGAGCTGGACGCTGGCACCGGCGCAGGACGGTGGCACGGCCGTCATCGACGAGGGCCTGCTGACCTGGCTGCGCGGCGAGGATGGGTGCCTGGTCGAACTGCAGCAACGCCATGTCGACGACGAACTGTTGAAGGAGCTGGCCGGCGCGCACATCGCCCACGCCCGGGATCTGCTGGCAGGCCCCGGTGGCCAGCCCGGTCCCGACTTCATCGCCCAGCCCTCGCGCGCCCGGCCGCTGCTCTGGGCCTGGGCGGCGACGGCCGCCGCGGCCTGCGCCCTGGTCGCCGTGCAGGCCCAGGGCCAGCGCGAGGAGGCCCAGCGCCTGGCAGAGCAGTCCGCTGTGCTCGATCGCCTGGCCCGCCCGGCGCCTGCGGCCAAGCCCGCACCACCCAATCCCGCCGCTCGCGGTCGCGCCTGGGCTGCCGCCCGCCAGCTCGACACCGATTGGCCCGCGCGCTGGACCGAACTGGAGCGCGCCCTGCCACCCGGCCTGCAGCTCGCCGCCCTCGACCTGGACGCCAAGACACTGCGCCTGGAAGGCCAGTCCCCTGCGGCCGAAGCGGTGACGCAACTCGTCGACCGGCTCGCGATGCAGGCGGCACCGGGCGAAGAGGTCGTGCTGACGAGATTGCAACGCCCGGATGCCCCAACAGCGACGCCCGCTGACGCCGGCCCGCTGCGCTTCGAACTCGTGCGCCGCAGCGGAGGGCCGCGATGAAGCGCGCGCTGCTGCTCGCCCGTCGCCTGGGCTGGCCCGCCGCTCTCGCGGCCCTGCTGACGCTGGCCGCCGTCATCGGCGCGCTGTGGTTGCCGCGCCAGCAGGCGCGGCTCGACACCCAGCGCCAGGCCCTGGCCGCGCGCCGCCTGGCCCTGCAGCGCAAGCCCGCCCCACCGCCAGCCGACGCCAGCGCCTTCGCCCGCAGCCTGCCGCCCGACAGCGAGCGCCAGGCGCGCACGGCGGCCCTGCTCGCGTTGACCGCCGAGCAGGGCCTGCCCTGGCCGCGCAGCGAGTTCCGCTACCAGGCCGACCGTGAGCTGGGCCTGGCCCAGTACCGCATTGCGATGAGCGTCGCTGGCCGCTATGGCGCGCTGCGTGGCTTCGTCGCCGAGGCGCTGCGGCGTGACCCGGCCCTCGCACTGGAAACCCTGCGCCTGCGCCGCGAGGCCAATGGCGAACTCAAGGCCGAGCTGGCCTGGGTGCTGCACATGCAGGCCACGAAATGAAGCGCCCCGCTCCGCGCCAGATCGCGCTGCTCGCCGCACTTGGCATCAGCCTCGCAGCGACGGCCTGGGTTGCCGGCAATGACGAGCCCGAGACCGCTGCACCGGCAGCGCGGCGTGGCGTTGCAAGCCCGAAAGCCGCTGCGCCGCAGGACTGGCCCGGACCCGCTTCGAGCACGCGCGAAGCCTGGCCCGAAGCCGACGTCGAAGCGCGCAGCGCCTGGGGCGAAGCCGCCGCGCCAGCCACCGCCGTTGCCGCTGCGGCGCCTGCTCCCGCACCGGCTGCTGAGATCGAAGGCGCCACGCCGCCCTTCCCCTTCGAGCTCGTCGGCCGCATGACCGACAGCCGCCCCCGCGTCATCCTCAACGGCGCGCAACGCAGCCTGGTGCTCGGCGTCGGCGAGGTCGTCGATGGCCAGTGGCGCATCGAGGCCATCGAGGCCGGTGGCCTGCGCCTCAAACGCCTGCCCGACGGGCCCAGCCAGTTCATCGCCTTCCCGTCCTCATGAAGCCCCTTTTTCTCCTGTCCCTGGCCCTGTTGCTCACTGGCTGCGCCAATCCCACGCTGCGCGAGGCCGACACCCTGCAGCGCAGCGGTGACCACGAGGCCGCCTTGCGCCTGCTGACCGAAGCCAGCCGCCGCGAACCTCAGGACCTGGCCCTGCGCAGCGAACTCGCCCGCCAGCGCGAACGCGCCTTGCTGGTCCTGGCTGGCCAGGCAGAGACGGCGCGCGCCCTGAACCAGCTCGATCTGCTCGACGCGCTGCTGCAGCGCATGCGCGCCGTCGATGCCGGTGCACCGCGCACCCGAACCCTCGCACTCGCTTTGGCGCGCGCCCGCACCCACGAGGCCCGCCTGCGCGAGGCGCAGGCCCAGTTCCAGGCCGGCCAGCTCGATGCGGCGCGCGCCGCCGTGCAACAGGTTCTGGCCGAAGACCCCGGCCAGCCCCAGGCCCTGGCCCTGCAGCAACTGCTTCGCCAGCGCTACAGCCCACCGCCGCTGCCTTCAAGCCTGGCTGCGGCCTACCAGAAGCCCGTCAGCCTCGAGTTTCGCGACGCGCCGCTGCGCACCGTCTTCGAAGCCATGGGCCGCGGCGCCGGCGTCAACTTCGTCTTCGACAAGGAAGTGCGCGGCGACGCCAAGGTGACGATCTTCTTGAAGGACGTCAGCCTGGACGAGGCCATGCGCGTCATCCTGGCGACGCAGCAGTTGGAGCGCAAGCTGCTCAACGAGCGCTCGGTGCTGATCTACCCGGCCACGGCGGCCAAGCAGCGCGAGCACCAGGAGCTGGTCACGCGCACCTTCTACCTGAACAACGCCGACGTGAAGCAGGCCCAGGCCCTGGTGCGCATGATGGCCAAGACGCGCGACGTCTTCATCGACGAGCGGCTCAACCTGCTCGTCGCGCGCGACACGCCCGAGGTCATCGCGATGGTCGAGCAGCTCATCGCCGGGCTGGACCTGCCCGAGCCTGAGGTCATGCTGGACGTGGAGGTGCTGGAGGTCAGCACCGACCGCACCGCCGAGCTCGGTCTGCAGCCGGCCACCGACGCGCAGTACGCCCAGCCCAATGCGCCCGGCCTCGTGCCCTGGAGCAGCCGCGGCAACTTCCTGACCCTGGTGGCCAACCCCATCGTGACTGCGCGGCTCAAGGGCAGCGCGGGCGCTTCCAACACGCTGGCCAACCCCAAGCTGCGCGCGCGCAACCGCGAGAAGGCCAAGGTGCAGATCGGCGACAAGGTGCCGGTGTTCACGAGCACGTCCACAGCCAACGTCGGCGTGTCAACGGCTGTGACCTATCTCGACGTCGGCATCAAGCTCGAGGTCGAGCCGACCGTGCAGCTCGACAACGAGGTCGTCATGAAGGTCAACCTCGAGGTGTCGACGCTCGGGACCAAGGAAAGCTCCGGCGGCCCGCAGCCGGCCACGGCCTACCGCATCGGCTCGCGCAATGCCAGCACCTCGCTGCGCCTGCGCGACGGCGAGACCCAGGTGCTGGCGGGTCTCATCAAGGCCGAGGATGGCAAGGGCATCAGCGGCGTGCCCTATCTGTCGGAGATACCGCTGCTGGGCCGCCTGTTCGGCGTGCACACCGACACGCGCAGCAAGACTGAGATCGTGCTGCTGATCACGCCCCATGTGCTGCGCAACCTCAGCCTGCCGGACGCCAGCCGCAGCATCCTGGCCTCTGGCGTGGACGCCAACCCGGGGGCCGAAGGCGCGCGCATCCGGCCCGCGGCCCAGGTGGCGGTGCCGATGTCCGGAGCGGCGCCGGCCACCGCCGCCATCGCTACCGCTGGCACCGCGGCAGCGCCCATGGACGCGCTGCGCCTGTCGGCTACCAGTGAGGCGGTCGTGGGTGACATGGTGTCAGTGACCATCCTCAATCCGACGGCCTATGTCGCCGAAGGCGAACTGGCCTATGACCCCTCGCTGTTCGCGCCGGCGCAGGCAGGCACGGCGCCGAATGGCCGGTTGCGCTTCAAGCTCGGCCCGCGCGGTGGCCAGGGCGTGTTCGTGCTGCGCGCCCTGGCCGCGGCGGCCGGCCAGGCGGCCGA
This sequence comes from Roseateles sp. P5_D6, assembly GCF_054049415.1. Classification (NCBI taxonomy): domain Bacteria; kingdom Pseudomonadati; phylum Pseudomonadota; class Betaproteobacteria; order Burkholderiales; family Sphaerotilaceae; genus Roseateles; species Roseateles sp. P5_D6. Next base: position 84,049 of record NZ_JBFUMK010000025.1, read on the forward strand.
GTTCACCTTGGCCGGCGCCACCGGCCGCGACGAGCAGGGCAGCAGCCTGCCGCTGCGCAGCGAGGGCCAGGCCCGTGTCGCGGTCGAGAAGTAGCGGCTTCACGCTCATTGAGATGCTGGCCGTCGTCGCTATCGTCGGCGTGCTCGCGTCCGCCGCCCAACCCCTGCTGCTGTGGACGCACAAGCGCGAGCAGGAGTACGAGCTGCGCCTGGCCCTGCGCACGCTGCGCGGTGCGCTGGACGACTACCACCAGGCAGTTCGCGAGGGCCGCATCGCGGTGGCAGCGGGCGACAACGGCTACCCGCGCGAGCTGCGCCATCTCGTCGATGGCGTGCCGCTCGCCGGTCAGCCCGACACGGCCAAACGCCTGTACTTCCTGCGCCGCCTGCCGCGCGATCCGCTGGCCGACAAGCGCCTGCCCGCCGAGCAGACCTGGGGCCTGCGCAGCTACGACAGTCCGCCCAGCGATCCGCGGCCGGGCGTTGACGTTTACGACGTCTATTCGCGCTCCGAAGCGCGGGCCATCGACGGCAGCCGTTATCGGGACTGGTGATGAAGCTTGCGAGAGGGTTCACGCTCATCGAACTCATCGTCGTCATGGCCATCGTCGCCCTGCTCGCCGGCATCGCCGCGCCACGCTATTTCCACAGCGTTGACCGCGCCAAGGAGAACAGCCTCAAGAGCTCGCTGCGCGTCATGCGCGAGGCCATCGACCATTTCGCCGCCGACCGCGGCCGCTATCCGGAGAGCCTGGACGAGCTGGTGCAGACGCGCTATCTGCGTGCCCTGCCCGAGGATCCGCTGACGGGCAGCCACGACGCCTGGATCGTGCTGGTGCCGCCAGCGGATGCCGACATCGCCGGCCAGGTCTTCGACGTGCGCAGCGGCAGCGCCGAGCGAGCGCCCGACGGAAGCCTGTATGCCGACTGGTGAAGCTCAGAAGGGTTTTACCTACCTGCTGCTGCTGTTCGTGCTGGCAATTGGCGGCATCGGCCTGGCCGCCCTCGGCGAGCAGGCCCGCACACGGGCACTGCGCGAGCAGGAGGCCGAGCTGGCCTTTCGCGGTGCAGAGATCGCACGTGCGATCGCCAGCTATGTCGACGCCGGACCGGCGGGCGGCCGCGCCCTGCCGCCCAGTGTCGACGCCTTGCTGCAGGACCGACGTTCCGGCCACATCGTGCGGCATCTGCGCCAGCTGCGAAGCGATCCCCTGGGCGGCGACTGGGTCTGGTTGGCACCCGGTGAGGGCGGCTGCAGCGCCACGACGCGCAGCACGCGGGCCGCGGGCCTGAGCGCCGTGCGCAGCGCAAGCCAACGCCTGCTGCTCAAGCGCGACAGTGAGCAGGCCAAGCCCGCATGCGACCTCGTTTTCCGCCACGAGGCCTATCGGCAGGCGAAGCCCATTTCGACTTCACCCTAGTCCGTTCGGCGCATTCCTTCGCCGTTCCTTCAACGCTGAGTCATGCGCGGCGCCTAGCCTCGCGGATTTCGCGGCAGCGCTTTGATCCACAACAGCGCCAAGGGTTCCCTTCCAGGACGCAAAGTTTTGTCTCCACCCATGACCCAGAGCCCTACCGATTCGGCGCCGACCTCGCTCGTGCTGAGCGACAGCCATGTCGAGGCCATCGTGAGCTCGGCCGAGGCAGGTCTGGAGGTACGTCGCCGCTACCAGTTCTTCGTCTGGATCCAGGGCAGCCTGCAGGTGCTGCTGCCGCACCAGCTTGCTATCTGTGGCGGCTATTCGCGCACCCGCCACGAACTGCAGTTCGAAGCCTTCAATGCTGTCCCCGTCGATGCCCAGCTGCTGACGAGCTTCGCCGATGCGCACAACGCCCTGCTCGCGCAGATGCAGGAGATGTGGTTGCGGGCACGCTGCAAACCCGTCTGCCTCAACCTGGCCCAGGCCCAGTTGCCTGGCGCCTCTACGGAGCAAGGCGCTTTGTTGCAGGTGGCGGGCTTTCACGAACTGGTCGCTCACGGCGTGTCGCGGCCGCAGCGGCCCAACGAGATCGAGAGCTTTTTCGTCCTGGCCAGCCAGGGTGCGCCCTATTCGCCGCGCCAACGGCTGTGCCTGGAGCTGCTGATGCCGCATATGCACAGCACCTGGCAACGCGTGCAGGTCTTCGAGCGCGAATTGCGTGAACTGCCGCCACCGCAGCACGGGCGGCAGGGCTCCGGCTCGCACATCACCGAGCGCGAACGCCAGATCCTGCGCTGGCTGCGCGAAGGCTGCAGCAACCCGAAGATCGGCGAGACGCTGGGCATCAGCCCACTGACCGTGAAGAACCATGTGCAGAAGATCCTGCGCAAGCTCGGCGCCGCCAACCGCGCCCAGGCCGTGGCCATCGCGATCAGCCTGAACCTGCTCAGCAGTTCCGCCCAGCCCGGCGAGCTGACGCCGCAGCGGCGCTGACCCCATGTTTGCAACCGCCGCTCGGCGCGGTTTCATGCCACCCGGATTGACCCGTAGTCCGTTCGGTCTGTATTGAGGCCGCCGGCCTCTGCATGCATGTCACTACCGACTGCCACAGTGCTTGTTGTCGCAGGACATCTCGTTCTTTGAAACCGGGCCAGGCCCAAGCACCCAGACAGACAGCCGGACGCAAGCACGCGTCTGAGCAGACTGCTTCAGGTGGTTATCCAGCAAGACCGACGGGTTCCCCGCTCGGAAACATCCAGATCACATCCCATTGGAGAGACCGCAATGAAACTGAAGACCCTCGCCACCATCGCAGCCCTCGCCGCCATCAGCGCCCCGGCGATGGCCAACATCAAGCAAGTCAACAACGGCACGTCCGAGCTCTTCCTGGTCGTCGGCGACCAGAACGGCTCCTTCATGCTGGACACGGGCGTCACGCTGGCCTCGCTGCTGACCGCTCCGGCCAGCTTCAGCCGCTCCGTCGCCAGCACCGCCTGGACGAACTACACCGCCGCCGACACCAATCTGCTGGACGGCGCCTCCAACAGCACCACCGGCACGCGCTGGGCCCTGTTCGTCTATGACGGCTACACCCTGCCCGAGTTCGACTCGCAGCGCGTCATCACGACGCTGGGCAAGGGCCTGACCACCGCCAGCATCAGCTTCGACGGCGGCACGATGAACCAGGCCAACGCCCAGACCGGCAACCTCAGCCAGGCCGCCAACGGCACCGGCACCCACATCAACACCGCCAACGGCAGCAGCTACAACGTGAAGGGCACCCCGGGCTATGCCGGCGCCAACTTCTTCCGCTTCAGCGATGCCAACACCTTCATCGGCAACAAGGTCGGCGACAGCTCCAAGCTCTTCCTGCTGCAAGGTGACGCCACCGACGGCAGCGACCCCACCCTGCCCATCATCGCCACTCAGCTCGGTCTGACCGCCAGCTTCAACGGCACGACCCTTGCCGTCACGGCCGCGGTGCCGGAACCCGAGTCCTACGCGCTGTTGGTTGCCGGCCTGGCTGCCGTCTGCTTCGTCGCCCGCCGCCGCGCTATCTAAGCGGTTGCCCTTGGCCGCCGCACCTGCGGCGGTGACCCCCCTTTGGTGCCTCTCGCGTCCCTGTACGGACGCGAGGGATTGCCACGCCCTTTCGATCACCAGGACGATCACCATGAAACTGCGCCTCCTCGCCCTCGCCGCCGGCCTCGTCGCCGTCTCCGGCGCCCAAGCCCTGACCCCGACCCAGATCGCCGCCGCCCGTACCGCCGGCACGATCAAGGAAGTCTCGATCTCCGGCGCTTCGGCTCTGCGCCTGTCGCTGGGCGCCTATATGCAGGAAGTCTGCAATGCGGCGAGCCTGCACGTCTATTTCAACGGCACGCTGCCGGTCGATGCTACCGACGGCGTCAACCACCGCGCCTATGCCTGCAACCTGAACGTCGCCGTCGGCGCCTATCCCGTCGGCACGCCCGTCGTCATGTACAAGCGTGATCAGGGCGGTTCGGGCCAGGGTGTCAACCCGATCGCCCTGAACTCGGCCATCGCCCACATGAAGATCGCCGACGACGCCACCTGCGCCGTCACGCCCAACCCGGCCTTCAGCGACATCCAGATCCCGAACTACCTCTGCTCGGGCACCGAGAGCCGCGTCTCCGACGCCGGCATCTCCGACGTCGAACCCAACATCCTGAACCAGGCGCCCAACCTGGCCGACTCCGTCGCCGGCGACCCGGCTTCCGGCGCGGTGGCTCCGGTGGACTTCAGCAACGTGGTTGTCGGTTCCTTCGTGCAGGGCATCTTCGGCGTGGCCGTCAACAAGCAGGCCTACTTCGCCCTGCAGAAGACCCAGTTCCCGACTGAATCCGCCGGCAAGACCATCGCCGACATCGACAGCCTGCCCCAGCCCACCGTGCCCACGAGCTTTGTGCGCGCCATGCTGACCGGCGGCCTGTCCGCCTCCGCCACAACCAAGCGTGGTTGGGGTCTGGTCATCGATGAGTCCGTCGACGCCTCCGTCAACACCAAGGCCTTCAACGTCTGCCGCCGCCAACCCGGCTCCGGCACGCAAGCCGCCTCCAACATCTACTTCGCGCAGAACCCTTGCGCCAACGACGTTGCGGCCGTCCTGCGCCAGGTCAGCAACACCGCACCCACGCACGCCGCCACCGGTGGCTATCTCGTCAACGAGCAGTCGGGCACCGGCGGTGTCGAGACCTGCCTGGGCACCACCGTAAACAACATCTCCGGCGCCTACGGCCTGGCCGTGCTGGGCCGCGAAAACAACCCGCTGGCCAACGGCGGTGACAAGGGCTATCGCTATGTGAAGCTGGACGGCATGGAGCCGGTGCGCTGGAACGCCACGACGCAAAAGGGCGCTACCACGGGCCACTATGACTTCGTGTTCGAGTCCACGCTGCAGTACAACAGCAGCAACGCCGGCCTGGACAGCGACAAGATCAGCTTCCTCACGGCCATCCGCACGGGTGCGCCCAAGCCGGCCTCGCTGGCCAGCGCCGACCTGGACACCCAGCAAGGCGTGATGGCGCCCTTCGGCGCCTGGTCGTCGCTCGGCCAGTACCCGGTCCTGAGCGCCGGCAACAAGCCCTTCGCCTCGCGCGTGGCCCGCACCGCCGGCAACAGCTGCACCGTGCTGAAGATGGTGCGCTGATCGGCACCATGGGTGGCGGCCAACCCTGGCCGCTATCTCACGCCGCAATCACAAGGCCCGCTCGTTCGGAAGCGGGCCTTCCTTTGTCCCTGCTCGGCCTGGGTCATGGACTGAATGGATCAGGGCCCAGGACTTTGCCGCTTCATCTGCTGTCCCCACACTGCCGCCATCCGTCTCCCCTCGACACCTATGAACACCGCCCTCACCTCCTGGCGCAAGGGTTGCGCAAGCGCCTTGCTGCTGTGCGCCTGCGGCCTGTCCGGCGCCACCATCAAGACCGCCACCGACTTCGAGCTGGTGCTGACCGTGCTCGACCAGACCAACGCCAAGATGAGCTACACGCTCGATCTCGGCATCGGCGCCAACGACTTCTGGGTGAACGCCCAGCAGGACTCGGGCGCCTCGCTGTTCAGGACCATCGACCCGGCCAGCGATGCCGCCTTCGGCGCCTTCCTCGCCCAGGCCAACCTGAGCACCACGCGTTGGATGGTGACGGGCGTTTACTCGGCGCCGCTGCCCGAACTCGCGGTGATCTACGCCACCCAGACCAACAACGGCTTGCTCGCAGACCAACGGAAGTATTTCGACAAGTTCCATGGCAACGATTCGTCTGACCTGTTCGGCAACATGGGTAGCTTGTTCAACTACGCCACGGCGCTGAACACGGCCGTCACCGGCGGGGCCATCGTGCAGAGCACCCACAACACGCCCGGGAACGGCAGCGCCCTGGCGAGCAAGAACGCCGGCAACACCTCCACCTATGCGTCCAAGGCGACCGGCTTCTCCGCCGATGGCGGCGGTGGATCCAACGACGGTGACTGCCTCATCTCGGGCGCCTACTGCGTCGGCAACCCACTCGGCGTCTCGTCGTGGTTCTACAAGATCACACCCGCTCTCGTCGAGGGATCGGTGGACTCCGCCCCCGTGGTCATCGACGAATTCGACAACCTGAGCGCCGACGGCTATTGGGGCCTCATCAAGGATCCCAGCAGCAACAAATACATCCTCAGCTACACCCTCACTGGCTCCAACCCCAAGAGTCTGGTGAGCACCGATGCGGGCCTCAATCGGCTCTCGTTCACCGACTACAGCGCGCAGAGCGGCGTCGCAAGGTTGATCAGCACCGCGGCGGACGACGTCGCCTTGCAGATCGGCAATTCGATCAGTGCCGTGCCGGAGCTGGATAGCTGGGCCTTGATGTCCTTGGGCCTGTTGGGCGTTGGCGCCGCCGCGCGCCGCGCCAGCCGCCCCAGGTGCAGCATCTGAACTGAAAGAGCTGGCGATGTTCACAATCTTCAGCCGCCGCGTCGGTGCAGGCTTGGCCTGTGCCGGCTTGGCCGCGCTCTCGCTCAACGCTCACGCCGTCGTCCGCAGCGACGACAGCCCGGAACTGGTTTTCGTGCTTTGGGATCCGGTGACTAAGGTGTCCTACACCCGCGATCTCGGCCTCGACGCCAACAAGTTCTGGGCCTACGCGCAACAGGATGCGGGCTACACCTACGACTACAAGCTCGATGCCACAGACCCCGCCCTGGTCGCCTTCCGCGCGGCGTCTGCGACGACCGCAAACCAGCGGTGGGCCGTGTTCGCCTTCGACTCAGGACCATCGTTGGCGACGCCTGGAGACACCAAGGCTTACACAACACTCACCCAGGGGCCGAGCGACGGCACGATCAACCCCAACTGGACTGACATGAACAACGCGGCGTCCGGCGACATCATGTTCGCGGCCCGTGAGATGCCGAACCGCCTCTACTTGGGCCTCAACTTCAATGGCGCCGACACCAGCCAATACATCCGCACAAGCGGCGACAACGCGACCAGCTTCGACAAGGAAGCCTCAAAAGGGTATTTCGCGGGCAATAGCGGGTTCTCGACGAAGGGCGGCGGCGGTAGCGGTAGCTATCTGAGTGGCGTTTACAACGTCGCCAACCAAGTAAACCAATCTTCCTGGTTCTATTACCTGACCAATGCCACCGGCAGCGGACAGGTCGTCGTTGATGAATTCGACAATCTCAGCAGCAACGGCTACTGGGGTCTGGCACTGGGGACGGACAACCTCTATCGCCTGAGCTTCACGCAGGCAGCAGCGAAGTCAGGCACGAGCAGCGCGACGACAGACGTCGGGGTCCAGCGCGTATCCAACACGGACTACGCCGCCGATGCCGGCTCGGCCCGGCTGCTCAATTACAGCAGCGCAGTCAGCGCCGTTCCGGAACCCGGCAGTTGGGCTTTGCTGAGTCTCGGCCTTGTAGGCCTCGCTGCGCGCATACGTTCCCGCCGCTGATCCACCCCGCGGCGTGATCCATTCGGCTCACGCCACTTCATCGCCGGTTCACCGCGAACCGGAACACTGAACCCATTCGCTCCAGAGAGCCGGCCCGCCACAGCGCGGGTCGGGCGCCGTCGTGTTGAACCGAGTATTGATTGGCATGTTGATGGCGCTCGCGCCGCTGCTGTCCGGGGCGCAAGGCGCGCCGGAGGCAGCGCCGCGCTTTGACATCCTCGAGTTCGAGGTCGAGGGCAACAGCGTGCTGCCCGACACCGTCGTCGAGAAGGCCGTCATGCCCTTCATGGGCCCGCAGCGCAATCTCGACGACGCCGAGGCCGCGCGCGCCGCGCTGGAGAAGGCCTACCAGTCGGCCGGCTACCTGACCGTCTTTGTCGACCTGCCCGAGCAGCGCATCGACGGCGGCGTTGTGCGGCTCAAGGTCATCGAGGGCCGCATCGAACGCCTGGCCGTCACCGGCGCACGCTATTTCGACCAGGGCCAGATCCGCCAGCGCGTCGCCGAGCTGGCTCCCGGCAACGTGCCCAACTTCAACGAGGTCCAGCGCCAGCTCGGCAGTGTCAACACCACCGAGGAGCGCCGCGTCCAACCCATCCTGCGCCCGGGTCGTCTGCCCGGCACGGTGGAAGCCGAACTGCAGGTCCAGGACAAGCTGCCCCTGTCAGGCACGCTCGAGGCCAACAACGCCAACAACGCCAACACGACGGCCGAGCGCGTGACCGGCAGCCTGCGCTACGACAACCTCTGGCAGCTCGGCCACAGCATCGGCCTGACGCTGACCACCGCGCCCACGCAGCCGGCCCAGACCACCGTCGCCGTGCTGACCTACGGCCTGCCGCTGCAGGGCGGCGACAGTCTGAGCTTTTACGGCGTGCACTCCAATAGCAATGTCGAGGTGCTCGGCGGCACCAAGGTGGTTGGCAAGGGCGACACCGTCGGCCTGCGCTATGGCATCAACCTCGGTGCCACCGAACGCGGCAACCAGAGCCTGGCCCTGGGCCTCGACTACCGCGACGTACAGGAGCAGATCCGCCTTGGCGAGCTGAGCATCAGCAAACCGCTGCGCTACATGCCGCTGCAGGCCGCCTACACCGGCAACTGGGCCGAGCCGCGGCGCCAGCTTCAGGCCAACCTGGCCCTGTCGGTGGGTCTGCGCCCGTTGCTGGCGCGGCGCATTGACGGCTGCGAATTGGAAGACGGCAGCATCGGCAACGACGACCAGTTCCGCTGCAAGCGCAAAGGCGCCGACGGCGGCTTCGCCACGCTGCGCTGGGACCTGCGCCACACCGAGGTCTTCGACGCCTTCAGCCTCGTCGGTCGCGTGGCCGGCCAGTTGGCGTCCCAGCAGCTCAGCAGCGCGGAGCAGTTCACGCTGGGCGGTGCGGACACGGTGCGCGGCTACTACGAGGGTGCGGCCGCCGGCGATCACGGCCTGCTCGCATCGCTGGAGCTGCGCAGCGCCAACCTCGCGGCCTGGCTACAGCGCCATCACGCCGGTTCGCCGGCGCTGGAGGACCTCGGCGAGCTGAGCCTGCTCGCTTTCGTCGATGCCGGCCGGCTGCAGACCATCAACCCCGACCCCGGCCAGAACCGCCGCCAGCCCCTGCTCGGCGCCGGCGTCGGCGTGCACTTCGCCAGCCGCAGCGGGGTCAATCTCGACTTCCAGGTCGCCGAGGCCCACAAGGCCGTCGCCGGTGCTCCCAAACCGGGCCGCCGCGTGCATGCGCGCATGGCCGTGAAGTTCTGAACGCCATGGCCCGCCCGCTGACTCTGCATCCCCTCGTCGTCGCACTCGCGGCGGCTATGCCCTGGCCGGCCGACGCGCAGACCAAGCCCGCTGCCGCCACCGTGCCCAAGGCCACCGCCAGCGGCTGGCGCGTCTATGGCAACGGCGGCGTCGCCCCCGTCGTGACGGCCAACGACCGCGGCGGCCAGGACATGAGCGTGCTGCAGACCAGCCAACGCGCCATCTACAACTGGGCCAGCTTCAACATCGGCGAGGCCAGCTCGGTCACCTTCGACATGCCGGCCGGCGGCGCCAGCGCGCTCAACCGCATCCACGACGCCAACGCCAGCCTCATCTACGGCAGCCTCAAGGCCACCAACGGCGGCGAGCTCATTCTCTACAACCGCAACGGCCTGCTGTTCGGCGCGGGCGCCCAGGTCAATGTGGGCAGCCTCATCGCCACCACGCTGAGCCCGCGCGACGAGGACTTCAAGGTCGGTTTCGGCAACAACGTGCTCGGGCCCGACCCGGCTTTCCGCTACAGCTTCGACCCCGAGAACAGCGCCACGCTGTTCGACAAGAGCTTCGTGCGCGTCGACGCCGGCGCGGCCCTGGCCAGCGCCGAGGGCGGCCGCATCTTCCTGTTTGCCAAGCAGGTCGACAACGCCGGCAAGCTCACGACGCCCGGTGGCCAGGCCGTGCTCGCCGCCGGCGCCGAGGCCTATCTGCGCCTGCCCACCGACGCGCCTATCGAGCAGAAGGTCTACGCCTCCGAATCCAATCCCGCCGTGCCGGCCCTGCGCGGCCTGCTTGTCGAGGTGGGCCGGGCCGAACTCGGCAGCGCCGGCGACGGCAAGGTCAGCAACGCCGCCAGCGGCGAGATCACGACCGCGCGCGGCAACACTACGCTGGTGGGCATGGCCGTCAACCAGCTCGGCCGCATCTCGGCCACGACCAGCGTGTCCCAGAACGGCTCGGTGCTGCTGCTGGCCCAGGGCGGCACCCAGCCCCTGCCGCCGTCCGACCCGCAGTACAAGCGCGCCCGCGCCGGCGGCCAATTGGTGCTGGGGGCCAACAGCGAGATCACGATCAAGCCCGAGGACGTCGGCGCCGACGGCAAGCCGCTGACTTCCGACGCCAACGCCGGCTTCACGGCCTCGCGCCTGGCGCTGTCGGGCGCCGACATCCAGTTGCAGGCCGGCGCCAGCATCGTCGCCCCCGGCGCCCAGGCCACCGTGCGCGCCACCAGCACGCCCGCGTACGACACGGCGCCCGGCGTCGGCCAGACCTTCAACCCCGATGGCGGGCGGCTGAGCATCGCCGCCGGCGCCCGCATCGACCTGTCCGGCACGACGGACACGACGGTCAGCGTCGAGCGCTACTTCGTGACCACCGAGCTGCTCGGCAGCAACGACCTGAAGGACGCGCCGCTGCAGAAGAGCGGCCTGCTCTACCGCAACAAGGTCACGCTGGATGTGCGCGCCGCATCCGACATCCTGGGCGACCTGGCCAGCTACCGCAACGGCCTGCAGCGCAGCGCCAGCGAGCGCCTGGCGGCCGGCGGCACGCTCAGCATCGTGTCGGGCGGCACGGTCAGCGTCGCATCCGGCGCCACGCTCGACGTCAGCGGCGGCCGCGTGAACGTCAGCGAGGCCATCGTGCGCCCGACGCTGCTGAGCGCCGAGAACGGCCAGGTCTACACGCTGAATACGGCGCCCAAGGACCAGGTCTATGCCGGCATCAGCAATGCCTTCGCGAACAAGAGCGCGTGGAACCGCAATGGCGCGATCGTCGCCTTCGGCCTCTCCGGCAGCTCGCGCACCGAGGCCGGCTATGTCGAGGGCAGCGACGCCGGCAGCATCAGCATCATTGCGCCACGCCTGAGCCTGCTGGGCGACCTCAGCGGCGCCAGCACCCAGGGCCGCCGCCAGCTGCTCGGCCTGGACGCCCGTGCGGTCCTCAGTAGCCTGAGCCTGGGCGCGCCGCGCCATGGCGGCGACTTCGGCTCGACGACCTATGACGGCGCCGTACTGCAAAGCCTCGCCATCAAGGCCCGCGCCAGCGATGCCGGCGCCGAGCTGTCGCTGGCCCAGCTCGAACAGGGCGGCTTCGGCCGCATCCAGATCGCGACGCTCGGCGACCTGGAACTGCCCGCCGGCGCCAACCTCACCCTGCCCGTGCTGGGCAGCCTGGAGCTGGACTCGCAGAACGGCCGCGTGAGCCTGGACAGTTCCATCCGCCTGCCCGGCGGCAGTCTGCTCGCACGCAGCCTGGACGGCGGCATCGAGGTCGGTGCCGGCGTGAACCTCGACGCCTCGGGCACCTGGACCAATGCGCTGCTGGACGCCGGCGTCGGCTCGGCCGCAGGGACCGGCGGCGGCAGCATCCAGCTCAGCAGCCGCGGCGCCGTCAGCACGGCGGCGGGGTCGGTGCTGGATGTCTCGGGCGGTGCCTGGGCGGATGCGAACGGCACCGTGCGTGGCGGCACCGGCGGCAGCCTGGTGCTGGCGGCCGGCACGGCCGGCTTGACCGATGACGCCGACCAACGCCGCCTCACCCTTGCCGGCAGCTTGCGCGGCTACTCGATGCAGCGCGGCGCCACGCTGTCGCTGACGACCCAGTACATCGCCATCAGCAGCGACAAGGCCGCCGATCTCACACTCGATGGCGACTTCTTCAATCAGGGCGGCTTCGCCAGCTTTGCGCTGGAAGGTCGGCAAACCCTCGATCTCGGCGCCGCCACCCGCATCGCGCCCGTCGTCACGACCTGGATCCCGGCCTCCGATGCGATCAACGTCGCGACCGGTGGTGCGGCGGCCTCGGCCATGCAGGTCGGACAGGCCAGCAACAGCCTGCCGCCGGTCGTCAATCTGAGCCTGCGCGCCACCAGCCTGACCGCGGCGGCAGGGTCCAGCATCGTGCTGCGCCCCCAGGCCAGCCTGCAGCTGAGCGCCAGCACGGCGCTGGCCTGGAACGGCCAGGTCAAGGCACCCGGCGGGTCGGTCAGCTTCGCGGTGTCACGCAGCAGCGGCAGCGGCGACGAGCTCATCCCGCAATACCTGTGGCTGGGTTCGCAAAGCCTCATCGACGTGAGCGGCACGACGCTGGTCACGCCCAGCAGCGACGGGCTGACCCGCGGCCAGGTGCTGGCCGGCGGCAATGTCAGCGCAACGGTGAGCGGCAATCTGGCCGGCAGCCTGATCTGGCAGCAGGGCGCGCAGATCAAGCTCGATGGCACCAGCGGCGAGCTGGACGTTTCGCTGCGCGAGGCCGGTGCCGTCAAGACCTCGCGCCAGACGCTGGCCAGCAGCGGCGGCAGCCTGGCCTTCAGTGGCAATGGCGCCCTGGTGCTGGAGGGTCAGTTCAGCGCCAGCGGCGGCGATGCGACGCAACCTGGAGGTCGCCTGGCCGTCAGCCTGACCTCCGGCGCCCACGACACCGCCGGCGCCCTGCCACCGGCGCGCCAGCTGCAGCTGACCGCCCAGGCCGGCCAGACGAGCGCTGCGCTGCGCCCCCAGGACCTGGCCGCACCGAACAAGCTGGACAGCGCCAGCGCCTCGATCTCGGCCGCCCAGATCACCGCCGGCCATGCGGCCGATTTGGTCCTGGCCGCGCAGGACGGCCTGCGCATTGCCGACGGCGTGAGCCTCACCCTGGACCGCAGCCTGACGCTGGACACGCCCCGCATCGCGATGGATGGCGCCGCGAGCGCTTCGCTGACCGCCGCCAACCTGAGCTGGCGCAACCAGCAGACGCGGCCGCAGGCCATCGGCAACCAGCTGCGCGAGCTGCCCACCGCGCAGGGCGGCGACGCCACGCTGAGCCTTACCGGCAACAGCCTCGTGCTGGCCGACCGCCTGGCCACCCAAGGCGTCGGCCACCTGACGGCCACGGCCCAGCAGGACCTGCGCCTGCAAAGCGCCGCCATCGGTGACGCCGACCGCGCCGGCCTGCTACTGACCCAGGCCGACCTGCAGCTGCACGCCGCCCAGATCTACCCGGCCACCGACACACCCTTCACCATCGATGCCAGCGGCCACCGCGTCAGCATCGCGGCGACGAACAAGCCGGCCGACCAGCCCGCCAGCGCGGGTGGCCAGCTGACCATCAAGGCCGTACAGATCGAGCAGGCCGGCGTGCTGCGCGCGCCCTTCGGCAGTATCAGCCTGCAGGCCAGCGAGCAGCTCACGCTCAAACCCGGCAGCGAGACCTCGGTCAGCAGCGCCGGCCAGACCCTGCTGTATGGCCAGTTCAACGGCGACAGCTGGTCGCCACCCAGCAACGCTGCACGCGACACCGCCTCCCAGCTCAAGTTGACGGCGCCGCTGGCCAAGACCGTTGTGCTCGAAGCGCCAAGTCTGGACCTGCAGGCCGGCGCTGTCGTCGACCTCAGCGGCGGCGGCGAATTGAAGGGCTGGCAATTCGTGCCCGGCCCCGGCGGCTCCAGGGACGCCTTCACCGGCAGCGACGGCGCCTTTGCATTGCTGCCCGGCCGCAAGCTGCAAGGCATGTGGGACCCGTCGCTCGCCACCTCCACGCCCGTGCCGGGTCGCGAGATCATCATCGGCGAGGGCGCCGCCTTGCCCGCCGGCCGCTACACGCTGCTGCCGGCCCGTTACGCGGTGCTGGACGGCGCCTATCTGATCCGCCCGGCCAGCGGCACACCCGCGGCCCTGGGCACGGCCGTCACCCAGGCCGACGGCAGCCAGCTCATCGGCGCGCGCTTGGCCGACGCCGGCACGCCGCTGCAGGCCGCCCTGCCAGGCAGCTGGACGCTGGAGACCTCGGCCCAGGCCCGCAAGCGTGCCGAGATCCGCCTCACCGACTTTGACGCCCAGTTCGCCACCAACGCGGCCAAGGCCGGCGCCCTGGTGCCGGCCGGCGCTCGCGACGCCGGCCGCCTGGTGCTGGCCGGCCAGCAGATGAACCTGGAGGCGACGCTGCGCAGTGCCGTCGGCAGCCTGCAGCAGGACGCCAGCGCCGCCGTGCCCGGCCGGGGTGCCGAGGTCTACATCGCCGCGGAGCGGATCCAGGTCGGCGGCCAGCTCGCCACCGGCGACAGCCGCACCCTGCTGCTCAACCCCACCCAGCTAGCCGAACTGGACGTGCAGAACCTGGTGCTCGGCGCCCGCCCCACTGGCACCGCTGCCGACGCGCTGGCACTCGACGTTCAGGCCCGCGAACTGCGCGTCGCCGCCGGCACGGTGCTGTCGGCCCATGACCTGACCCTGGCCGCGCGCGACACGCTGACGCTGGAGTCCGGCAGCACGCTCGCCGCTCCGGCCCCGGCCACGCCGCTGGCCTCTTCCAACCCCTGGCAATACCGCGTCGACGGCGACGGCGCCGCGGTGCGCGTCAGCAGCAATGCCCAGGCCGAACTGCTGCGCAGCACGCCGCAGGCCTTCAGCGGTCGGCTGGTCGTCGGCGACCAGGTCAACTTCACCGCCGCAGGCGGCGCCCTCGCGCTGGACAGCTCGGGCCAGGCACGCCTGGGCAGCGGCTTGGCGCTGCAGGCTGCGACCCTGGCCCTGGGCGCCGGCGGCCTCGATCTCGGCGGCGCGGGAACGGACCCGCAGCGCCTGCGCATCGACCCGAGCTGGCTCACCGGCCTGGGCAGCAACGCCGACCTGACGCTGCGCAGCTACACCAGCATCGACCTCGCCGCTGGCGACAGCCTCGGCGGCGTGCAACCCGGCAAGCTGACGCTGGACGCGCCGCTGCTGCGCGCGCCCACCGCCGGCGAAGCCGTCGTGCGCGCCGGCCAGCTCGTGCTCGGCAACCGCAGCGGCATCGCACCCACCCTCGGCGCCAGCCGCGGCGGGCAGTTGACGCTGCAGGCCACGCAAGACCTGACGCTGGCCGGCGGTGCCCAGGCCAGCGTCGCCGCCACGACGAACTGGCAGGCCGGCCAGGCGCTGTGGCTGCAGGGCGCCGGCCAGTTCTCGGCCCTGGGCGACCTGAACCTCGGCGCCGCGCTGATCGGCAATGCCGGCGGCGCCGACACCCGCCTGCGCGCCAGCGGCGCGTTGCGTCTGGTCAGCACTACCACCCCCGGCGCTGCGGTCATCGCCCGGCAGCAGGCGGGCGGCCGGCTGGCCGTCGAGGCCGCCAGCATCGAACAGGCCAGCCGCATCGAGCTGCGTGGCGGCCGCGTCGACCTCACCAGCACCGGCCTGCTGCATACCGCGGCGAACTCCATCGTCAGCGTGGCCGGCCAGACCGTCCAGGTCGCCGGCCAGACGGTCGCCCTGCCCGCAGGCAGCCTGTCGCTGCAAAGCATGGCCGGCAACCTTGCCGTGGATGCAGGCTCCGCGCTCGACGTCTCCGGCATCGGTGGCGGCGATGGCGGCCGGCTCAGCCTGTCGGCCGCGCAAGGCCGCATCGAGCTGGGCGGCGCGTTGCGCGGCGCAGGTGCCAGCCTCGCCATCGACAGCCGCGACGCGATCGACTTGACGGCGCTGGCCGCGCGCCTGGCGCCCGGCGAATTCGGCCAGTCCATCAGCGTGCGCAACCGCCTGGGTGCGCAGCAACTCGCTGCGGGCACCACGCTGGTCGCCAGCGAAGTGCGCCTCGTCAGCGATGCCGGCCGCCTCGACATTGCCGGCGTGCTGGACGCCAGCAGCACGCGCGGCGACGCCGGCAGCCTGGTGCTCGCGGCCGGTGAAGACCTGACCCTGCACGCCGGCGCGGCCCTGCTCGCCTCCAGCCGCACCGGCCAGGGCGGAGAGATCGAGCTCCACAGCAGCACTGGCCAGATCGATCTCGCCGAGGGCTCCCGCATCGACACCCATGGCGCCAGCGCCGCCCAGGGTGGCGGCCTGCTGCTGCGCGCCTCTCGCGACGGCCTGGCTAGCGATGGCAGCGGCATCGGCAGCGACATCAAAATCAAGCCCATCGGCGCCCAGCTCAGCGGCGTCTCGCTGGTCGACGTCGAAGCTGCCAAGGTCTACCGCGACGTGACCGAGATCGGCGTCGGCAGCGCGCCGTCGGCTGCTCCGGCTCCCGCACCCACGCCGGCACCGGCGCCCAGCCCGGCCCCGACACCTTCACCCACACCAGCCCCCACCCCCGCGCCGGCGCCCTCACCCCAGGTGCCGCCGGCCGACAACGACAGCACGCGCAGCAAGCTGCCGCCGGCGCCACCGCTTCCGGCCGGCGCCCTGCCGGCCGCCCAGGCCCTGGCCGATGCGGCCAGCCCCACCCAACCCTCGGCCGGCAATGGCAACACCACCACGCGCGACCAGCTGCCCGACGGCTCGGCCGCCCCGGTCCCCGCCCCGTCGCCTATGCCGACGCCCCCCGCGCCATCGCCAACCCCCGTGCCCGGCCCCGTCGCCGGCAGCTTCGGCACCGCCTTCGTCGACCACGAGAGCCGCGCCTTCCTCGACGCCAACGCCGAAGCCATCTCGCAGCGCCTGAGTGCCCTGCAGCCCAGCCAGGCGCCGGGCAGTCTGCAGCCGCGCGTGCGCGTGCACGCCGGCGCCGAGTTGCGGTCCAGCGGCGACATGCACCTGACCGCCGACTGGAACCTGCCGCTGCTCGTCAAGGCCGACCGCGAGGCCATGCCGCACGCCGGCGAGACCTCGGTCACGCTGCGCGCGGCCGGCAGCCTGACGGTCGACCACGGCCTCAGCGCCGGCTTCCAGTCGCCCAACAACAGCGCCGGCACGCCGCTGGACGACTGGGTCGCCGTCAGCGCCCGCGCCGGCAGCCTCCGGCTGGTGGCCGGCGCCGACCTCACCTCCGCCGACCTGCTGGCCACGCGCGCCGATGCCATCGGCAGCAAGCTCGCCATCGGCCGCGCCGCCACCGGCAACGAAGCCCCGCCGACCGTGCCGGTGCGCTCGACCACCGGCGACATCCGCATCGCATCAGCGGGCGACGTGGTGCTGTCCAACACCGGCGCCAAGGTCTACACGACCGGCCACCCGGTGTCGAGCCAGGAGGCCGAGAACCTCGACGCCCTGCCCAGCCCGCCGCGCCCCCCGGCACCGGCGCCCACGCCGCCCGCCCCGAGCCCCGCGCCCGCGCCATCCCCAGGGCCCTCGCCCTCGCCCTCACCCTCGCCCTCGCCCTCGCCGTCACCTTCACCGGCTCCGGGTCCCGGTCCCAATCCGCCGCCGCCCGCGCCGGTGCCCAGCCCCGCTCCGGCGCCCGTCCCCAGCGTGCCCTCCAACGGCAACGGTGACACCACCAAGGACCATCTGCCTCCGGCTCCGCCCGTAAGCCCGCCCGCACCCACGCCCGTGCCGACGGAACCCTCGGCCGGCAACGGGGACGGCACGACGCACGACCAGTTGCCACCTCCGCCGCCGGTGGTGCCGGGCCACACGCCCGGCCCCTCGCCGGCCCCCGCCCCGACGCCGAGCCCGCCGCCGCCAGCCCCAGCGCCCACCCCCGTGCCGGTGCCCCCGCCCGCGCCGGCGCCCGGCCCGGTGCCGACCACCCCTTCCGCCGGCAACGGCGACACCACGAAGGACCATCTGCCACCCGCCCCGCCGGTAACGCCGCCCGCCCCAGCGCCGCTCCCGACGACGCCTTCCGCAGGCAACGGTGACAGCACGCGAGACCACCTGCCGCCGACGCCGCCGGTGGTTGCTCCGGCTCCGACACCTGCTCCGACACCTGCACCGGCGCCCACGCCGCCGCCCCCACCACCGCCGCCTCCTGGCCCGCCCCCGGTGGACACCGGCAGCGTCAACCCGCCGCTGCCGCCCGGCCTGTCGCCGCCCGCACCTGCGCCCACACCGGCCCCGACACCGACACCAACACCAGCGCCAACGCCGGCACCCACCCCCGTGCCGCTGCCGCCCGCCAACCCGCCGACCCAGCCGTCCGCCGGCAACGGTACCGACACCGGCAGCGCCAACCCGCCGACGCCTCCCGGCGTACCGGCGCCGACCCCTGCGCCCGCGCCGACGCCCACACCGCCGCCGCCGCCGCCGGCCCCCACGCCAGCACCGGTGCCGCTG